>NZ_CP095474.1:4032878-4061806 GCF_023614315.1 Streptomyces sudanensis
CNGCCGCCGGATCAGCNGCCGTGCCCGCCGCTGCCCCCGCACACCCGGATCGTCCCGCCGTGCGCGCCGGACCGCCCCCGGTCAGGGGGCGCCGGCCGCCGGCAGGTCCGCCGCCGCCCGTACCAGCGCGTCCAGCACCGGCCGGATCAGCGGGTGCTCCTCGGCGCCCCGCCGCACCGCCGCGAACACCCGGCGGAACGCCGCCGGGCCCGCCACCGGCCGCACCACCACGCCCTTCAGTTCGATGCCGCGCAGCGCCGAACGCGGCACCAGGGCGACGCCCGCGCCCGCGCCCGCCAGCGCCACGACCGCGCGGAAGTCGTCCGACACGTGCACCAGCCGCGGCTCGAAACCCGCCAGCTCGCAGGCGAGCAGCACCATGTCGTGACAGGGGTTGCCCGGCGACTGGCCGATCCAGTCGCTGCCCGCCAGCGCCGCCAGCGCCACCTCCGGCTCCTGCGCCAGGGGGTGACCCGCGTGGAGCACCGCGTCGAACGGCTCCGCGTACAGCGGCACCCGTGCCAGCCGCCGGTCGCCCTCGCGCGGCGCGCCCCGGTACTCCACCGCCAGCGCCAGGTCGGCCCCGCCGTCCAGGACGAGCGGCAGCGACTCGTCGCCCTCCGCGTCCCGCACGCGCAGCCGGATCCCCGGGTGCCGCTCGGCGAGCCGTTCGATCGCCGGGGCCAGCACCTCCGCGATGCCCGTCGCGAACGCCGCGACCGTCACCTCGCCCGCCGTCCCGTCCGCGTACGCCGCGAGCTCCGCCTCGGCGCGCTCCAGCTGCGCCAGCACCTCGTTGGCGTGCTCCAGGAGGATCTCCCCGGCCGGGGTGAGCCGCACCCCCCGGCCGCTGCGGGTCAGCAGGGTGTGTCCGGTCTCCTGCTCCAGCGCGGCGAGCTGCTGGGAGACGGCGGACGGCGTGAGGTACAGCGCTGCGGCCGCGGCGGTCACCGTGCGGTGGTCCGCCGCGGCCCGCAGGATGCGCAGCCGGCGGGGGTCGATCACCCTGCCATTGTCACCCGGCGGCCACCGGGCGGCGCCACGCCCGCCCCGGCCGCCGGGACGGGCGTCAGGCGCCCATCGCCGCCCGGGCGTCGACGAACGCCGCCACCGCGCGCTCCACGTCCGCCGTGGAGTGCGCCGCCGAGAGCTGCACCCGGATCCGGGCCTGGCCCATCGGCACCACCGGGTACGAGAACCCGATCACGTACACGCCGCGCTCCAGCAGCAGCTCCGCCATCCGCGCCGCCTTCGCCGCGTCCCCGATCATCACGGGCGCGATCGCGTGGTCGCCGGGCAGGATCTCGAAGCCCTCCTCCGCCATCCGCGTGCGGAACAGCTTCGTGTTCGCGTCGAGCCGTTCCCGCAGGTCGCCCGCCGACTCCAGCAGGTCGAGGACCTTCAGCGACGCGGCGGCGATCACCGGGGCGAGCGAGTTGGAGAACAGGTACGGGCGGGACCGCTGGCGCAGCAGCTCCACGATCTCCGCGCGGGCCGCCACGTAGCCGCCGGACGCGCCGCCCAGCGCCTTGCCGAGGGTGCCGGTGACGATGTCCACGCGGTCCGCCACGCCGTGCAGCTCCGGCGTGCCCCGGCCGCCCGCGCCGACGAAGCCGACGGCGTGCGAGTCGTCGACCATGACCATCGCGTCGTACCGGTCGGCGAGGTCGCAGATCTCCCGCAGCGGCGCCACGTAGCCGTCCATGGAGAACACGCCGTCGGTGACGATCAGCCGGCGCCGGGCGCCCGACGCCTCCTTCAGCCGGGTCTCCAGCTCCGCCATGTCGCGGTTGGCGTACCGGTACCGGGCGGCCTTCGACAGGCGGATGCCATCGATGATCGAGGCGTGGTTCAGGGCGTCGGAGATCACCGCGTCCTCGGCGCCGAGGAGGGTCTCGAAGACGCCGCCGTTCGCGTCGAAGCAGGAGGAGTACAGGATCGTGTCCTCCTGCCCGAGGAACGCCGACAGCCTCCGCTCCAGCTCCTTGTGGATCTCCTGGGTGCCGCAGATGAACCGCACGGACGCCATGCCGTAGCCCCACCGGTCCAGGGCGTCCTTGGCCGCCGCCACCACCTCCGGGTGGTCGGCCAGGCCCAGGTAGTTGTTGGCGCAGAAGTTCAGCACGTCACCGGGCGCACCGCCGGCGGTGACGGCGACGGACGCGGACTGGGGGGTGCCGATGACCCGCTCGGGCTTGTAGAGCCCGGCGTCGCGGATCTCGTCGAGGGCGGCGCGCAGCTCGTCGCGGACGGACACGAACATGAGGGGTACTCCTAGGAATCGCGGTGGCCGGGGGAGCGGGAGGGGGACGCGGCGGCCCGCGTCACGCGTCCCAGTTCAGGATGATCTTGCCGCTGCGGGCCGTCGACGCCTCGTCGAACGCGGCGTCGAAGTCCTTGTACGCGTACGTCCCGGTGACCACCGGGCTCAGGTCGAGACCGCCTTCCAGCAGCACCGTCATGGCGTACCAGGTCTCGAACATCTCCCGGCCGTAGATGCCCTTGACCGTGATCATCGAGGTCACGATCCTCGACCAGTCGACCGGGAACTCCTCCGCCGGCAGGCCCAGCATCGCGATGCGGCCGCCGTGGGTCATGTTGGCGACCATCTCGCGCATCGCCTCGGGGCGGCCGGACATCTCCAGGCCGACGTCGAAGCCCTCCCGCAGCCCCAGCTGCTTCTGCGCGTCCGCGACGCTCGTCCGCGCGACGTTCACCGCGAGGGTCGCGCCGACCTTGCGGGCCAGCTCCAGGCGGGGCTCGCTCACGTCGGTGATCACCACGTTGCGCGCACCGGCGTGCCGGGCCACGGCCGCCGCCATGATGCCGATCGGCCCGGCGCCCGTGATCAGCACGTCCTCGCCGACCAGGGGGAACGACAGCGCCGTGTGCACCGCGTTGCCGAACGGGTCGAAGATCGCCGCGATGTCGAGGTCCACCTCGGTGCGGTGCACCCAGACGTTCGACGCGGGCAGCGCCACGTACTCGGCGAACGCCCCGTTCCGCCCGACGCCCAGCCCGACCGTCGCCCGGCACAGGTGGCGGCGGCCCGCCAGGCAGTTGCGGCACCTGCCGCACACCAGGTGCCCCTCGCCGCTGACCAGGTCGCCCACCGCGATGTCCCGCACGTCGGAGCCGACCGCGGCGACCTCGCCGACGAACTCGTGGCCCAGGACCAGCGGCGTCGACACGGCCTGCTGCGCCCAGCCGTCCCACGCGCGGATGTGCAGGTCGGTCCCGCAGATACCGGTGCGCAGCACCCTGATCAGCACGTCGCCGGGGCCGGTCTCGGGCTCGGGGACGTCCATCAGCCACAGGCCGGGCTCGGCCTTCTGCTTGACAAGGGCCTTCATCGCGGTGACTCCAGGCGGGAAGAGGGGTGAACGCGACCAATCTGCCGACCCGGAGGGGCCGCGTCCATCGAGGTTTTCTTAAGTAGTCCCACAGCCTGGCTTCACGCGCTCCACCGGACGGGCGACACCCTCCTGGACCACACGACGGGGCTAAGGGGGCGGGTGAGGGGTAGTCGGCGTCGTGAGAGCCGGACGGCGGCACCCGCCGCCCCGCGAGAAAGAGGCCGCTCCATGACCACGCACCCCCGCACGACGGCCGCCCGGACCCCCGTGCAGAAGGCCGCGCTCCTGGTGGGCTCGGTGTTCCTGCTGGTGGGGATCCTCGGCTTCATCCCCGGGATCACGACGGACTACGACACGATGAAGTTCGCCGAGCACCACTCCGAAGCCAAGCTGCTGGGCCTGTTCCAGGTGTCGATCCTGCACAACATCGTGCACCTGCTGTTCGGCATCGCGGGCATCGCCATGGCCCGCTCGGCCTCCACGGCCCGCAACTTCCTCATCGGGGGCGGCATCGTCTACCTGCTCCTGTGGCTCTACGGCCTGATCATCGACCACGACAGCGCCGCCAACTTCGTGCCCGTCAACACCGCCGACAACTGGCTGCACTTCTTCCTCGGGCTGGGCATGATCGCCCTGGGGACGCTCCTGACCCGCGGTCGCGGACACACGACGGGCCGGTAGGCGTACGGCACGTCCGCCCGTCCCGCGGGCCGCGGAGGCCCGGCGGGGGAGGCGTACGGGCGGCGGGGCGGCCCGGTCGAACCGGACCCCCGCCGGCCCCGCCGNNNNGGGGGCCGGGCCCCGGCCGACACGGCCCNGCTCNGGNNNGCNCCGCCCGTCCGGGCGGCCCCTCACACAATCCCATCAGACGTGTTGTTCCCCGAACGGCTCAATCGGCGAGGTCGTGACGCGCGTCGGTCCGCCCCGTTTGCCATGGTGCGATGGGGGTACCCAACCGCCCGCTCTCCGATCACCACCGACCGCCCGGATGGGGTATCGCATGGCCACGACCACCGAGCAGAACACCCTCGTGCCAGTGAAGAAGCGGGGGTGGGGCCGCATCGCGGTCGACTGGCTCACCACGACGGACCACAAGAAGATCGGGCACCTCTACCTGATCACGTCCTTCGTCTTCTTCCTGTTCGGCGGCCTGCTCGCCCTGATGATCCGTGCGGAACTGGCCCGCCCCGGCATCCAGCTGATCTCGAACGAGCAGTACAACCAGACCTTCACCCTGCACGGCACGGTCATGCTGCTGCTGTTCGCCACCCCGACGTTCACCGGGTTCGCCAACGCGATCATGCCGTTGCAGATCGGGGCCCCGGACGTGGCGTTCCCGCGGCTGAACATGTTCTCGTACTGGCTGTTCCTCTTCGGCAGCCTCATCGTCCTCGGCGGCCTGCTGACGACCCAGGGCACCGCGGACTTCGGCTGGACCGCCTACACCCCCCTCAGCGGCGGGGAGCGCACCCCCTACGTCGGCGGCGACATGTGGATCATGGGACTGGCGCTGACCGGCTTCGGCACGATCCTCGGCGCGGTCAACTTCATCGCCACCATCATCTGCATGCGCGCGCCCGGCATGACGATGTTCCGGATGCCGATCTTCACCTGGAACGTGCTGCTGACCTCCGTGCTGGTCCTGCTCGCCTTCCCGGTCCTCGCGGCCGCGCTGTTCGCCCTGGAGGCGGACCGGCGCTTCGGGGCCCAGGTGTTCGACCCGGAGACCGGCGGGGCGCTCCTGTGGCAGCACCTGTTCTGGTTCTTCGGGCACCCGGAGGTGTACATCCTGGCGCTGCCCTTCTTCGGGGTGGTCAGCGAGGTCATCCCGGTCTTCTCCCGCAAGCCGCTGTTCGGGTACATCGGGCTGGTGGCCGCCACGATCGCCATCACCGGCCTGTCGGTGACGGTGTGGGCGCACCACATGTTCGCCACCGGCGCGGTGCTGCTGCCGTTCTTCTCGTTCATGACCTTCCTGATCGCCGTGCCCACCGGGGTGAAGTTCTTCAACTGGATCGGCACGATGTGGAAGGGGTCGATCAGCTTCGAGACGCCGATGCTGTGGGCGGTCGGCTTCCTCGTCACCTTCCTCTTCGGCGGGTTGACCGGCGTCATCCTCGGCTCGCCGCCGCTGGACTGGCACGTCACCGACACGTACTTCGTGGTGGCGCACTTCCACTACGTCGTCTTCGGCACCGTGGTGTTCGCGATGTTCGCCGGGTTCCACTTCTGGTGGCCGAAGATGACCGGCACCATGCTCGACGAACGCCTCGGCAAGATCCACTTCTGGACCCTGTTCGTCGGGTTCCACCTGACGTTCCTGGTGCAGCACTGGCTCGGCGCCGAGGGCATGCCCCGCCGGTACGCCGACTACCTCGCGGCCGACGGGTTCACCGGCCTCAACATGCTCTCCTCGATCGGCGCGTTCCTGCTGGGCCTGTCCACCCTGCCGTTCCTCTACAACGTGTGGAAGACCGCCAAGGTCGGCAAGCGGATCGAGGTCGACGACCCGTGGGGCTACGGCCGGTCGCTGGAGTGGGCCACCTCCTGCCCGCCGCCGCGCCACAACTTCCTCACCCTGCCCCGGGTCCGCTCCGAGTCGCCCGCCTTCGACCTGCACCACCCCGAGATCACCGCCCTCAGGGCGCAGGAGACGGGCGGCCGCCGGGACGTCATCGAACCCGAGAAGGGGACGGCCGCCCGGCCGAGCGGCAAGGGGGAGGTGGAATGAGGACCACCTCGGCGACGAGCCGCGAGACCGCCGAGGGCATCAACCGCGTCGAGGGGTACCTCCTCGCCCAGGCGGAGCTGCTCGGGGCCCGCAGGGAGGGCGAGGCGTTCGCGCGCCGCATGCCCTGGCTGACCACCGCCCAGCACGAGGAGGTGGCCCGCCTCTACGCCGAGGACCGCATCGAACTGTCGAAGAAGGTCCTGCGGGCGATCGCCGGCCGCTGCGTCGAACTGCGCGGCGAGTACACCGCGCGCTACGTGCGGCTGCGGCAGCGCCTCCTGTGCGTGAGCGTCGCCTCGCTCCTCACCTCGGCGGCGCTGTGCGTCGCCGCCTGGCGCTTCGCCGGGTGACCCGGGGCCGCGCCCCGGAGCCCCCGCGGTCCCGCCCGCGACCCGGTCCGGCGGGCGCGGGNGGCCGCCACCGCCCGGTCGATTACCTCACGGGTAATCGACCGGGCGGTGGCGCGGGAGGCAGGGTGAGCGGTGCCGGGGGTCGTCCCCGGCACCGGTCTCCCCGTGTTCCCGCAGATCCCGATGGAGGGTGATCCCCCATGTCCCAGGCCCTGCTCGCCGGCCTTTCCCGCACCACCGAACCGCACAGGGCCCTGCGCCGCTTCCTCACCCTCGACGCGGTCACCACCGGGACGAACGGACTGGTCTACGTCGTCGCGCCCGGCCCGGTCGGGCGGCTCCTCGGCGTGGACGCCCCCCTCCTGTTCGCCGTGGGCGTCTTCCTCGTCGCGTACGGCGCGGCCGTCGGCGCCGTCGCCTCCCGCCGGCGCCCGCCCGCCGCGGCCGTCACGGCGGTCGTCGACGCCAACGTGCTGTGGGTCGTGTCCAGCTTCGCCGCCCTCGCCCTGTGGCTGGAGCCCAGCGCCGCCGGCGCCGTGTGGATCCCCGCGCAGGCGCTGACCGTCGCCGGGTTCGCCGCGCTGCAGTGGACCTCCCTGCGCGCCCGCGACGCGGGCCGCTGACCCGTCAGCCGGGCAGCGGCAGGGAGCGGAGGAACGCGGCGGTCTCCGCGTCGGCCGGCAGGAACGTCTCGATGGCCAGCTCGGCGACCGTCACGTCCATCGGCGTGTTGAACGTCGAGATCGACGACACGAACGACAGCACCCGCCCGGCCACCTCGATCCGCAGCGGCAGCGCGAAGTACGGGTACGGCCCCGGCTCCTCCCGGTGGCCGGCCGCCGCGTCGCCGTGGCCGGCCACCGGGTACGCGGCGACCTCCTCGTACACCCCGCGCAGCCGCTCGGACCGTTCCAGGGCGATCTGCCGCTCCATCTGGGCCAGCAGGTGCCCGCGCCACTCCGGCAGGTTGCGGATCCTCGGCGCCAGGCCCTCCGGGTGCAGGGTGATCCGCATGGCGTTGGGCTCCTCCAGCAGGTGGCCGGGCAGCCCGTCCAGCAGCAGCCCCGCGCCCCGGTTCGCGGCCAGCACCGCGTAGGAGCCGTCCACGACGATCGCGGGGTACGGGTCGTACCCCGCGAGCAGCCGGTCGATGCTCTCGCGCAGGGCGCCCAGCTCCGGGCCGTCCAGCGCCGACTCGGTGTACCTGGGCGCGTAACCGGCGGCCAGGAGCAGGGAGTTGCGCTCCCGTACGGGTACGTCCAGGTGCTCGGCGAGGCGCAGGACCATCTCCTCGCTCGGCCGCGCCCGGCCCGTCTCGACGAACGAGACGTGCCGGGCCGACGAGCCGGCGCGCAGCGCCAGCTCCAACTGGCTCAGCCGCCGCCGCTCCCGCCACTCCCGCAGCAGAGCCCCCACACCCGTGACCGTCGCCGTAGTCGTCATGCCGCAGACGGTAGCCCAGCCGGCGGTGTCGGCGGCGGGCGGTGGGCGGCCGGACCGTAGGGTCGGGAGCGGCGCCGGCACCGGCGCCGGCCCCGAACCGTGAGGAGGACGGACATGCCCACCGAACCGCTGTCGCGGAGTCGGATCGAGGACCGGCTGCGCGAACGGCCCGGCTGGTCCTTCGCCGACGACCGCATCTCCCGCACGTACCGCCTGGCCACCCACTTCGCGGCGGCCGCGATGGTCGTCCACGTCGCCCGGGTGCAGGACGAACTGGACCACCACTCCGACCTGACCCTCGGCTACGACACGGTCGCCGTGTCGGTGCACACCCACGCCGCGGGCGGCACCGTCACCGAGCGGGACTTCGAGCTGGCCGCGCGGGTCGACGCCGTCGCCGCCGCCCACGGCGCCTCCTGACGCCCCACGGCGCCGTGCCCGGTCCGCCGCCCGTCCGGCGGTGCCCCGCGTCCGGCGCCGTGCCCCGCCGTGCTCCGGGCACCGGCCCGCGGGCGCGGCGACCTCGGTACGCCACGGGGTTGCCGGAACGGCACGGTTCCTGGCCGCCGGAGGTCCCGGCCCGCAGGCTGTCCCCATGACCCACGACCACACGCACATGGACTGGACCGCGATGCTGCCGCTGCTGGAGCGCGGCGCCGAACTGCGCATCCCGCTCTACCGGCAGGCGGCGGCCTGGCTCGCCGACCTGCTGCCGGTGGGCGCCGCCCGGCGGATCCTCGACGTCGGCAGCGGCCCCGGGGTGCTGTCCGGCCTCCTCGCCGAGACGTTCCCGTACGCGGAGGTCGTCGCCGTCGACGCGACGCCCGAGCTGCTGGAGCGCGCCCGGGAGCGCAACGCCGGACTCGGCGGCCGGGTCACCGCGCTGCGCGCCGAACTGCCCGGCGACGCGGATACGCTCGGCGAGGCGGACCTCGTCTGGGCCGGGGAGTCCGTCCACCACATCGGCGACCAGCGCGGCGCCCTCGCGGACCTCGCCCGCCGACTGCGCCCCGGCGGGCTGCTCGCCCTGGCGGAGGGCGGCCTGGCGGCGCGTCACCTGCCCCGCGACACCGGCTTCGGACGGCCCGGCCTGGAGGCCCGGATCGAGGCGCTGGCCGCCGGCTGGTTCACCGAGATGCGGGCCGCGCTGCCCGGAGCCCGCGAGGAGACCGAGGACTGGCCGGCGCTGCTCGCCGCCGCGGGGCTCGTCCCGTCCGGGACGCGCACGTTCCTGCTGGACGTCCCGGCTCCCGTGCCCGCCGCCGTGCGCGAGCACGTCGTCGCGGTGTTCACCCGCACCCGCGACGTCGTCGGCGACCGGCTCCCCGGTGAGGACCTCGCCGCCCTCGACCGGCTGCTCGACCCGGACGACCCCGCGGGCCTCCACCGCCGCCCCGACCTGTACCTCCTGACGGCCCGCACGGTGCACACCGCCCGCCGCGCCGCCTGACGGCGCCCGCCCGGACCGGCCCGCCGCGCGTCAGCGGTACAGCGCCTCGACCTCCTCCGCGTACGCGGTCTCGATCGCGCGCCGCTTCAGCTTCAGCGACGGGGTCAGCAGGCCGTGCTTCTCGCTGAAGGGGTGCGGCAGGATGCGGAAGGTGCGGATCGCCTCGGCGTGCGACACCAGCGTGTTGGCGGCGACGACCGCGCGGCGGATCTCCCTCTCCAGCGCCGGGTCCCGGGCCAGCTCGGGCATCTTGAGCGGTGCCTTCCGCTGGAGCACGAGCCAGTGCTCGATCGCCTCCGGGTCCAGGGTGATCAGCGCCGTGATGTACGGCCGGTCGTTGCCGATCACGACGCACTGGGCGACCAGCGGGTGCGACTGCACGCGGTTCTCCAGGATCTGCGGCGCCACGCTCTTCCCGCTGGTCGTCACCAGGATCTCCTTCTTCCGCCCGGTGATCGTCAGGTAGCCGTCCCCGTCGAGCGCCCCGAGGTCCCCGGTCGCCAGCCACCCGTCGCGCAGCACCGCCTCCCCGGCCGACGGGTTGTTGAGGTACCCGGAGAACACGTGCGGCCCGCGCACCCACACCTCCCCGTCCTCCGCGATCCGCACCGAGGTCCCGGGCAGCGGCAGCCCCACCGTGCCGAACCTGGTCCGCTCGGGCGGATTGAGGGTCGACGCGGAGCACGTCTCCGTCAGCCCGTACCCCTCGTACACGGTCACGCCCGCGCCCGCGAAGAACAGCCCCAGCCTCCGGTCCATCGCCGAACCGCCCGACATGGCGTGCCGCACCCGCCCCCCGAACACCGCGCGCACCCTGTCGTACACGAGCCGGTCGAACAGCCGGTGCCGCACCCGCAGCGCCGCCGAAGGGCCCGGCCCGGCCCCCAGGTCGTGCTCCTCCTGCGCCTCCGCGTACCGGACGGCCACCTCGACGGCCCGCCGGAACAGGCCGCCCTTCCCCTCGGCCTCCGCGCGCCGCCGCGCCGCCTCGAAGACCTTCTCGAAGACGGACGGCACGGCCAGCACGAACGTGGGCCGGAACGCCGCCAGGTCGGGCAGGAGCGCCCGCGGCGACAGCTCCGGCTGGTGGCCCAGCTTCACCCACCCCCGCAGCGCCGAGACCTGCACCTGGCGGCCGAACACGTGGGCGAGCGGCAGGAACAGCAGCGTCGACGCGGCCTCGTCCGGCCGGTGGGCGAACACCCGCTCCCAGCGCCGCAGCATCGTGTCGGCCTGGAACATGAAGTTCCCGTGCGTCAGCACGCAGCCCTTCGGGCGCCCCGTCGTGCCGGAGGTGTAGATGACGGTGGCGACGGACTCCGGGGTCAGGGCCCGCCGGTGGCGGTGCACCACCTCGTCGTCGATCCGCGTCCCGGCCTCGACCAGCTCGCCCAGCGCGCCCTTGTCGAGCTGCCACAGCCGTTCCAGGTGCGGCAGGCGGTTGACCACGGAACCGATCGTCATGGCGTGGTCCTCGTGCTCGACGACGCAGGCGCGCACCTCCGCGTCGTGCAGCATCCAGTGGACCTGGTCGGCGGAGGACGTCGGGTACATGGGCACGGACTGCGCCCCCACGCACCACAGCGCGAAGTCGAACAGCGTCCACTCGTAGCGCGTACGGGACATGATCGCGACCCGGTCCCCGAACCGGATGCCGCAGGCGAGGAGCCCCTTGGCGAGGGCCATCACCTCGTCGCGGAACTGCGCGGACGTGACGTCCCGCCATACCCCCGAGGGGTCCTTGCGCCCCAGGGCGACCCGGTCCGGATCGCTCGACGCATGGTCGAACACGACATCGGCCAGCCCGCCGACCAGCGGAGCCTTCGCCACGGGCGGGACTGTCAACTCACGCAATGGCCTGCTCCTTGTGACGCTCAGCACAGCGGAGGGTGACGGTACCGGACGGGCAGCCGGTGAGGGGAGGTGTTCGTGAAGTCCGGATGAACGGCATCGCCACTGGTCAGGACGGTGAACGGATGGTCACGCGCACGGGGACGGCCGGTTACTGACCGGCTGCTCAGGAAGGGTGCCCAAAACCTCCACCAAATCCCCACAGGATGACCGCGGTGGTCCGGACGCCGGTTCCCGGCGGGTCCCGCCGCCCCGGGCCCCGGGCGCGGTCCCGCCGCCCGGCGGGAACCCGGCCCGGAGGGCCGTGATCACGCCGGTTACGGTGAGGGCCATGCCCGTACCCGCGCTCCNNNCCGCCCAGGCCGGCGCCCCGGCGCCCCGCACCGGCCCGCGCCCCGCCGCGCTCCCGTCCGCTCCGGGCGGGGCCCGGTGACCCGCGGCTGGATGCGCCCCGGAGCCGTCCGGCCCTGCTCGCTCGTCGTCTGCCGGGGCTGCTGCTGCGGCGACGCGCGCAAGAACCCCGGGACCGACCACGCGGGTCAGCTGGAGCGGCTGCGGCAGGCCGCGGCGGCGTCCGGCGGGAGGCTGACCGTCCGCACGAGCGACTGCCTGGGCCCGTGCGGCCAGGCCAACGTCATGGTCGTCCAGCCCTCCACCGAGGCCCGGAGACGCGGCGCCCGCGCCGCGTGGATCGGCTGGGCGCTGGACGACGACTGCCTCGACGACGTCCTCGCCTGGGTCGAGGCGGGCGGACCGGGCATGGCCGAGCCGCCCGCGACACTCGCGCTGCAGATGATCGACCCGCCGTCGGAGGCCCGCCGCCGCGCCCGCTGACACCCGGCGCCCCGCCTTCCGGCCAGGCGTCCGCCCGGGCGCCCGGCTCACCCGGCCGACAGCGGGGCGCCGTCCGCGTCCAGGAGGCGGTGCTCCCCGGCGTACACGTTCATCGACCCGCCCCGCAGGAACCCGACCAGCGTCAGTCCGGCCTCGGCGGCCAGGTCCACGGCCAGCGACGACGGCGCCGAGACCGCCGCCAGCACCGGGACGCCCGCCATCACGGCCTTCTGCGCCAGCTCGAACGACGCCCGCCCCGACACCAGCAGCACCGTCCCGCCCAGCGGCAGCCGCCCCTCCCGCAGGGCCCGCCCGACCACCTTGTCGACCGCGTTGTGCCGCCCCACGTCCTCCCGTACGTCCAGCAGCTCGCCCGCCGCGGAGAACAGGGCCGCCGCGTGCAGCCCGCCCGTCCGCTCGAACACCTGCTGGGCCGCGCGCAGCCGGTCGGGCAGCGCGGCCAGCACGTCCACCCCGACCCGCACCGGCGGGCCGTCGGCGAGCGCGAACCGGGCGGTGGTGCGCACCGCGTCCAGGCTGGCCTTGCCGCACAGCCCGCACGAGGAGGTCGTGTAGACGTTCCGTTCCAGCGTGATGTCCGGCACCGGCACACCCGGCGCGAGCCGCACGTCGACCACGTTGTACGTGTTGCCGCCGTCGTCGCGGGCGCCCGCGCAGTACACGACGTTCCGCACCTCCTCCGCCGCGCCGAGGACGCCCTCGCTGACCAGGAACCCGACGGCGAGCGCGAAGTCGTCGCCCGGCGTGCGCATGGTGACGGCGAGGGGCCTGCCGTCCAACCGGATCTCCAGCGGCTCCTCGGCGACCAGCGTGTCGGGCCGGGCGGACACCGCCCCGTCCCGGACCCGGATGACGCGCCGCCGCTCCGTGACCCGTCCCATGTCTTCTCCGTCCGCTCGCTCGTCCCGCCCCGTCCTCCCGGCTCATTGTGGTCCAACGGTGTGCCGGCTTTCCCGACCCGCGGCGATGTGGCGGATCCTCCAAGCGACGGGCATGAATGCTGTGGGATCACGCGACCGGTTACCGATCGGTCGCTGATCAGACTTGTGGTTTCCGCCACCACGTATCGACCAGCCGAGGAGGTCCCCGGGCATGACGGGCACTCGTATCGCCGCGCTTGGGCATTACCAGCCCGCCAAGGTGCTCACCAACGACGACCTGGCCGCGCTGGTCGACACCAGCGACGAATGGATCCGCAGCCGCGTCGGCATCCGCACCCGCCACATGGCCGGACCGGAGGAGCCGGTCGACAAGCTGGCCTCCCAGGCCGCCGAGAAGGCCCTCGCCTCGGCGGGCCTGGCCCCCGACGACATCGACCTCGTCCTCGTCGCCACGTCCACCGCGATCAACCGCTCCCCGAACATGGCGGCCCGCGTCGCCGCCCGGCTCGGCATGTCCTCCCCGGCCACGATGGACCTGAACGTCGTGTGCGCGGGCTTCACCCACGCCCTCGCCCTCGCCGACCACGCCGTGCGGGCGGGCTCGGCCCGGCGCGCCCTGGTGATCGGCGCGGACAAGATGACGGAGATCGCCGACTGGACCGACCGCACCACCTGCGTCCTGCTCGGCGACGGCGCGGGCGCCGCCGTCGTGGAGGCCGCCCCGGAGGGCGCCCCGGGCATCGGCCCGGTCCTGTGGGGCTCCGTCCCCGAGATGGGCCACGCGGTCCGCATCGAGGGCACCCCGCCCCGCTTCGCCCAGGAGGGCCAGGCCGTCTACCGCTGGGCCACCACCCAGCTCCCGCCCCTCGCCCGCCGCATCTGCGAGCGCTCCGGCATCGCCCTGGAGGACCTGGGGGCGATCGTCCTGCACCAGGCCAACCTCCGCATCATCGAGCCCCTCGCCCAGCGGATAGGGGCGGTCAACGCGGTCGTCGCCCGCGACGTCACGGAGTCCGGCAACACCTCGGCGGCGTCCATCCCCATGGCCCTGTCGAAGCTGGTGGCCCGCGGCGACGTCCCGCCCGGCTCCCCGGCCCTCCTTTTCGGTTTCGGCGGCAACCTGTCGTACGCGGGCCAGGTGGTCCACACCCCGTGAACCCGCCCCCTCACGCTGCGTGACCTCGCCGAAACCGCCGGGCACCCCGCCTGACCACGGGATATGAGGGTGAAGGGCGCCTCGGACCCCTGGTAGAGTTATCCGTGTCGCCCCGGGGAACACCCCGGAGCGTCACACCCGGTCCGGGTGGCGGAATGGCAGACGCGCTAGCTTGAGGTGCTAGTGCCCTTTATCGGGCGTGGGGGTTCAAGTCCCCCCTCGGACACCAGTGGGACGTTCACGAGATCGTCCCGAAGCGTTCACGAAATACCGGCCGAGTTATGTTACTCGCCGGTATTTCGTCGTTCCTGGGGCCTTCAAGCCTCATGATCGGCCCGGTGGGGGGTGAGGCGGTGGTGGTCCAGGTACTGCGCCTCTCACCTGCGAAAACAGAACATGCCTGCGCGACGGCTGGTAGCCGTGGCGCAGGCATGTGGGGTTTTCAGGGGGCGGAGCGCGGCGGAAGGACGCGCGACCTGCCCGGGGACGTCGTCGCCCGGGTCCTGCCCGGCCTGTGCCGTACCGCCCTGGAGGCCGCCCTCCTCGAACCGGCCCGGCGCCGGCTCCTCGGCACGGGCCTGCCGCACGCCGAGATCGAGCAGCGCGTCGCCAAGGTCCACAAACTCACCGAACTGGCCTCCCTCGCCCTCTACGGGGAGATGGATCGGGTGGGCGAGGCCATGGCCGACCTCACCCGGGCCTACGGCCAGCAGGCCACCGACCGCATCCGGTGGTGCAACAAGGGCTCCCACGAAGCCGTGCCCGTCGACGACGTGGAGGAGATCATCCGCCGCACCGCGGACCTCGCGAAGGCGGTGCGATCCCTGTGACCACGATCCGCCTGGCCACCCGTGCCGTCCGCGCGCCCGCCCCGGCTCCCCGTGACCCTCCCGCCTCCGCCGCCGTCCATCTCGACCCCCGAGGAACTGCTCGCGGGCGCGAACCGGTTGCTCGGCACTGCCACAGCCTCCACCACGGGCGTCTGGCCGCGCGCCGTGGCCCTGCTGCTGCGACACGCGCTCGAAGAGGCCCTGCGCCGCTACTGGCAGACCCGCAAACCGCAGCTGGCCCGCTGCCCGCCGCACGCCCAGGCCCTGTGCCTGGAGTCCTACGCCGACCCCGACACGGCCCGCCGCTGGTCGGCGACCTGGGCCGGCCTCAGCCGGGCCTGCCACTACCACGGGTACGAGCTGGCTCCCACGCAGGGGGAGCTGTGGGCGTGGCGGGACGACGTAGATGGGGTGATCGGGGCGTTGGCGCTCCGGACGCGGTGACGGATCGCCGTCGGACCGCAGGCCCGTCGCGCGGGGCAGGCGGCGGACGCCGGCCGGTGGGCGGGGGCGGCACGGAACGGGGTGCCGGGGAGGGGGCTGTCCGGTTGCCCACCTCGACCGGCCGCACTCGCACCGTCGTCATACGCATATTACGATGTCTTCGTGGCGAAGACACGCATCAGCATCAGCTTGGAGCAGGACCAGGCCGAACGCATCAGGCAGCACGCGGAACGGGCGGGCATGGACGTCTCGGCCTATCTGGTGCATGCCGCAACGCGCCAGATGGCCGAGAGCGATGCCATAGAGGAACAGTTCGCCGAGGTGGACGCACTCA
Source organism: Streptomyces sudanensis (assembly GCF_023614315.1). Classification (NCBI taxonomy): domain Bacteria; kingdom Bacillati; phylum Actinomycetota; class Actinomycetes; order Kitasatosporales; family Streptomycetaceae; genus Streptomyces; species Streptomyces sudanensis. The sequence continues at coordinate 4,048,560 of NZ_CP095474.1, forward strand.
TCGCCCGGGCGGAGCGAGCGGCGGACGGGCTGCCCGCAGAACCCGCCCCGGAACCGACCGCGGAGCTGACGGAGCAGGAACGCCGCGATGTGGAGGAGGCCCTGGGGCTCGTCCACGGTCGCGACCGGCAAGGCCGCCGTCCGGGGCACGCCGCGTGAGCGCACGGGTGCCGGTCTACGACACCGGCATGCTCATCGCGCTGGCCGACCGCAAGGCGAAGGCGGTGGCCCTCCATGAGGGACTGCGCACGGTCCCGCACCGGGCGCTGGTGCTCGGACCGGTCCTCGCCCAGGTGTGGCGCCCCCAGCCGGCGTTGGTGCACGCCCTGTCCGGCGTCCTGAAGGACTGCACGGTCCCTCAGGCCCGTACGTCCGAGCCGCCCATGCGTGAGACGAAGGCGGGCCGTCCGGAGTGTCTGGCCTGTGCGACGGGCCCGGACCTCGCGGACTGGCGGCGCATCGGGACCGCTCTGGGGCGGGCGGCCCTGCCGGCGAAGAAGCGGCCGGACGCGGTGGACGCCTGGGTGGCCCTGGCAGCGGCCCGGCACGGCAGCTCGGTGGTCTTCACCACCGACCCGGGGGACATCCACGCCTACCTCACGATTCTCGCGCCGTCGGACGTGCACGTGGTCGCTGTCTGATGACCGGGAGCCACGCTCGGCCCCGTCCAGGCGTCGCCCAGGCGGTGAACGAGCCGTCGGCAGGAGCGGGGCACGGAGTTCGGCCCTGCGCAGACTCGCTCCGCGAGCGGGTGCCGAGGTGATCAGCCATCAACGGCAATGGCCATCCAGTGCCACGGCCTCCCCGCGCGCCGACGGCTGAACTCGCCCAGAGTCCTCCACCCGCTTCGCCATTTACCACGGCCGTGGTACTCGGCACGGCAGGAGCAGGTGCACAGGAAGCCCTGGGCGTTCTGGCAGGACGAGTTGCACCTTTCACGCGGGTTGTACTCACGGCCGATGAGGACGCTCGGATACCTGCGGAGCAGCTCCCGGCTGATGTGGGGGAAGTGAGCGCTGGCCACCGTCCAGCACCCCTCGCGGCTGTCCCACCGGAACGATCTATCGCTTCCGACCCAGCCGGACAGTTTCCGCTCGTGCTCCCACATCGTGTGAGCCGGGAACCAGACACCGAACCACCCTTTGGCGGGCAGGCCGATTGTCGGCAGGTGCTCACCCCGATAATTCGGCAGCCACTCAGGGGGCTTGAGGTACTCGATCTTCTCCCGCAAGGCACGCCCGCGCCCTTTGTCCCTGCCCGTAGTCCGCCGGTTGCGTCGAGGCCCGGGCCCCCACTCGACCGACACAAGCGCGGCGAGCTGACCGGAGGCATAGCAGGGGAAACGGCTTATCGGCCTGTCATGGGCGACCACGCGCCCGTCCTGGTCGACCTCGATGGAGTTGCGGCACTTCAAACACGTGCGGTTGAACCCTCCGTCTCCCACAAGCACCCCCTTGGTTGAGCCGACGTCTACCGTGCCTGCTGCCGTGTCCTGCCGGTCTCGGCTCGCATCACGCGGGATATCGCGGACGGGACGTTCCGTGTGAACTCGCCCCGATGGCCCGGAGCGAGTGGCCTCGCGGCAACCACGTAGGCGCTGGACGCGCCGTAATCGACTGCGATGGCGGAGCGGGGTGCTCGACATACTTCAGTGTACCGAGGGTCAGCCAGGCGGGTTCTCGGACGTTGGCGGCGTGCTGGACGTCAGCCCTGGCCACGACGTCGGAGGCGGGCCAAAGGCGCGACTCGTCCCGCACCGTGACGATCCCCTCCGGCCCCGGCAGCGGCGAGTACGAGACCCCCAGCGGGGCGGCGGCCGCCGTGGTGCGCGCACTCGACCCGCACGCCGACCCCGACCGCAACGGCTGGTCGTTCTGGACCGTCACCGCCACGGGGCGGCTCCTGCAGAGCATCCGGTAGGCGGACGGCCCGCCCGGCGCCGGCCGTGCGCCACCACGCCCGTCAGGCCCGACGGCACGTGCGCCCCTCCGGCGCTTCGCGGGCACCGGCGGGACCGGAGCCGCAACGCACCTCGGCGTCCTTGCCGCCGCCGGTCCCGTCGCCGAACCCCCTCAGCCCGCGGGGCCGTCGGGCGCGAGGGACCCGTCGTGCTCGCCGGTCTTCTCGACCCGCAGCGCAGGTGGCCGAGGTCCACCTCGCCTGTGCCGACGCCGCCGTCCGCGAGGCGGGGCAGCCGGTCGAGCAGGTCAGGTGGCGCCCGTACGGGTACAGGCGCTCCAGGCAGGCGTCCTGGTAGGGGACGATCCGCGCGAGGAAGCCGTACGTGCGGACGTGGTCGTCGAGGCGGGCGCGGAACTCCCCGGCGGTCTCGACGTCGTCCTCCTCCTCGCTCTCCGGGAGGGCGCGGAAGCGGGTGGCGGCGACGGGCACCGCCCACTCCCTCCGCGCATGTCGCGCGAGCGGTGTGGCGGGGGCGCCCCGAGCGATGAGAACACGCCTCTTCGGGTCCGGGTGATCGCCGCGCCGGTCGCGGGGTAGGGATGGGTCGTGCCCGAGGAGCTTCAGGTCTTGGACCGGCCGGGGAGGTCCTGCCACGGCCGGGGAGGCCCCGTCCCGGTCGGGGGGTCCTGTCCCGGCCGTCCCGCCCGGCGGCTCGCGATCGGGCGGGGTGCGGGCCGCTCGGCGCCGCGCCGGCCGCGAGCCGCCGTACCCGATGGACACACCCGATGCACGCGCCCGGCGTGCGGACCCGACCGAACCGACCCCAGGGGGTTTTGATGCCCCGGCTCGAACTGCTCACCTTCGGCCACAGCACCGCCGACCGGGGAACGCTGGCACGGCTCCTCCGGGAAGCCGGCGTCACCGCCGTCGTGGACGTCAGGACGGCCCCCGGCAGCCGCCGCGACCCGGACCTGGCGCGGCAGAGACTGGACCGGTGGATGCCCGAAGCGGGGGTCGCCTACCGGTGGGAGCCGCGCTTGGGCGGCTTCCGCAAGCCGTCGCCCGACTCGCCCGACACGGTCTGGCGCAACGCCTCCTTCCGGGGCTACGCCGCCCACACCCGCAGCCCGGACTTCCTCGCCGCCATGGACGCCCTCACGCAGCAGGCCGCCCGGGAGCGCACCGCGGTGATGTGCAGCGAGGCCGTGTGGTGGCGGTGCCACCGGCGCCTGATCGCCGACTTCGCCGTCCTCGCCCGCGGCGTCCCCGTCCACCACCTGATGCATGACGGGCGCCTCACGCCCCACAGCCCGACGCCGGGCGTGCGCCTCCGCGACGACGGCCTCCTCGTGTACGACGACGCCGGTACGCCCCCGTGACGAGCGCCGTCGCCGGCGGGCGGACGGCTGCCCGATGCGACGCCACCGGCCCGCCGTGCGGGCGGGTTCCGCTCGGGCCCCACCGTGACGCCGCCCGCTCCCGGCGGTGTGCCCTGCGACCCGCTACGCACACCGCTGCCCCGCGCGGCCCCGCCGCCGGTGCCGCGGACCTCCGGCGGGTCGACTCGCGGTCCGTACCGTGCCGCCGGGGCGGAAAGCGCGGGCGGTGCCGCTACCCGCCGTCCGCCGGGCGCGCGGCCGTCACCAGGTAGTAGTCGAGGATTCCCTCCCGGTACGCGCGGAGGAAGTTGCGGGGCCAGGACACCGGGAGGTCCAGGCCCGCCAGGTAGCGGTCGAAGCCCGACCAGACGGACCCGCCCAGCGACCGGGCCCGCACGTCCGCCAGCCCCGCCGCCGCCAGCGCGCCGGTCAGCGCGCCCAGCGGGCGGGCCACGTCCAGACCGGAGGCGAAGCTGTCCAGGTACTCCGCGAGCATCCGTGCCGCGTCCGGCCGCTCCTCCTCGCCCGGCACGAAGAACGACGCGACCGCCACGCGGCCCCCCGGCCGCAGGACGCGGGCGCACTCGCGGGCGAAGGCGCCCAGGTCGCGGAAGTGCTGGGCGGCCTCCACCGAGTAGACGTGGTCGAACTCCCCGTCCCCGGACGCCATCGCCTCGGCGGCGCCGCGCACCAGGCGCAGCCGCCCGGGCGCCGCGGCCAGCAGCGCGGCGTTGGCCCGGCGGGCGCGGTCCAGCTGGTCGGGGTGGATGTCCATCCCCGTCACCGATGCGTAGGCGTACTCCTCCAGGGCGAGCGCGCAGCCGACGCCGAGACCGCACCCGACCTCCAGCGCCCGCCGCCCGTCGCCGCCGCCCAGCGCGTCCAGCACCCGCCGGTAGAGCAGGCGCTCGCTGCGCTCGCGGTCCGCCACCGTGAGGGGGCCGTCCGGACGGATCCCGTCCCACAGGCCGAAGTTGATGAAACCGCCCTGGAACACGGGTACGGAGCTGAGGTCGTCCGGCCCGTACACCGCGCGCACAGCCGGCGGAACGGGCCCGTACCGGTCCTCCGCCGCGTTGTCACCCTTCATGCGCGTACCGTACCCGCCCCGCGTGCCTCGCCGGGCGCCCGGCGAGGCACGCCCGGAGCGGCAGGGCCCGGGCCCGCGCGCATGAGGGGAGGGGCGGGGAGCGGGGCGCTGCNGCACACNGGGCNNTCGGGGCGCCGGTGCGGCGGCGGGAACCCCGCGGGGGTGGTACACCGCATACGTCCGGCCCTCCCTCTCCCGAGCCGCCCCGGCACCGAAGGAGCCCCGAAGGATGAGCGACGACCTTCCCGAAGACATCCCGCGCCCCGCCCCGATCGTCGTCCTCGGCGTGGTGCCGGCCGACCCTCCGTACCGGGTGGTGGAGATCGGGGGCGGTGTCGCCGGAACCGCCCGCGACATCGTCGACGTGGTCAGGATCGCCCACGAGGCGGGGATGCACCACGTCGACCTCGACGACCCGGCCGTCGTCCGCTGGGTCGGCGGCGGCAAGTACCACTGGACCCACCGGACCTGACGGCGCTTCCCCCCGGTCCTCCCTCCCGGTCCTCCTTTTCGGCCCTGTCACAGGGTCCCGCTACAGTGCCCGTGCGCATGCGTGTTCGACGCGCGCGGCGGAGCGGAGGGAGGGCCATGCAGGCGCGACTCAGGGAACTGGCCGGGGAGTTGGCGGTGCTCCTGTGGCGGGAGCACACCCTGTACCGGGAGCGGTCGGGAGGCGTCGTCATCCGGGGCGAGCACGTGCGGCGGTGGATCAGCCTCTCGCCCCGCGGCACCCGCGACGACGTGCTCCTGAGGGCGGGCCGCATCCTCGACGGCGGCACGACCGCCCCCGCCCGCTCCGAAGCCGTCGTGAGCCTCTCCGCCGGGCGGCAGGAGCTGGCCGCCGTCTGCCGCCGCCTGCTGGCCGAGGCCGCCGCCGACGCGGAGCCGCCGGGGGCGGTGCGGGCCGCACCCNNGCGGCTNNGNNTNNNCGGGCCGGGCGGCGCGGCGGCGGGTCCGCGAGCCGCGCCGTCCGGCCGGGGAAGGGCCGCTCCCGGAGCGGTGGCGGGCGTTCCCGCCGTACGGCTGTCCTGTCCTGGGCACTCCTCCTCGGTGTGCCGGCCCTCGTCGGCGTCTACGCGTACAGCGTCTCCGCCGCGTACCGCTGACCCGCCGCCCGCGGCCGACCCCGGGCGGCGGTACCGCGCCCGACGGCGAGCAGCCCCCGCCCCGCGGGGCTCGCAGGGCGCTCCCGGCGGTGCTTCCCGCCCACGTGGTGCGGCCGGTCCGTCCGCCCGGCCGGTCCGCCCGGTGCTCCCGGTCCGCCCGGCGCCCCCGGCACACCCCGCCCGGCCGGTCCACGTGGTGCGGCCGGTCCGTCCGCCCGGTGCTCCCGGTCCGCCCGGCGCCCTCGGCACACCCCGCCCGGCCGGTCCCTCCACCCGCCCGGGCGGGGTCACCGCCGCCGCAGCCGGTCCGCCAGGGCGGCGACGGCGTCCGGGCCCACCCGGCAGCAGCCGCCGATCAGCCGGGCCCCGGCCCGCCGCCACTCCTCCGCCCGGTCGGCGCGGAACGTGGACCGGCCGCGCCAGCCGCCCGCCACCGGGTCCCAGGTCTCGCCGCTGTTCGGGTATGCCACCACCGGTTTGCCGCTCACCCGCGCCGCGGTCTCCACCGCCGGAAGCACCTCCTCGGGCGCGCAGCAGTTCACCCCGACCGCGACGATCTCGTCCGCCTCGGCCGCGAGCCCGAACGCCTCCTCCAGCGTCCCGCCCGCCCGCGTCCGCCCCCCGGCGACGGTGTACGACAGCCAGGCCGGGACGCCCAGCCCGCGCACCGCGCGCAGCAGGGCGCGGGCCTCGTCGGCGTCCGGCACCGTCTCCAGCGCCAGCACGTCGGGCCCGGCCGCGGCCAGGGCCTCCAGGCGGGGGCGGTGGAACGCCTCCAGGGCGGCGGTCCCCAGCCCGTACCGGCCCCGGTACTCCGATCCGTCGGCGAGCATCGCCCCGTACGGGCCCGCGGACGCGGCCGTCCAGAGCGGGCGGGAGACACCGGCCGCGCGGGCCCGTACGGCCGCCTCGCGGACCGACTCGACGCTGAGCGCCAGGAGTTCGGCGGCGCGGGCGCGGCCGACGCCCCGGCGTGCGAACCCCTCGAAGGTGGCCTGGTAGCCGGCGGTCGTCACCACGTCGGCGCCCGCCTCGTAGTACGCCAGATGGGCCGCGACGAGCGCCTCGGGGTCCTCGGCGAGCAGGCGCGCCGACCACAGGTCGTCACCGAGGTCGTGGCCGGCGGACTCCAACTGGTTGGAGAGCCCGCCGTCGAGGACGAGGGCCGCGGAAGGGGAGGCGAGGACGTCGGTGAGCGGGGGAGTGGCGGTCGTCATGGGGGCGAACGTAGCGAAGGTCCCGCCGCGCCGCCGTTCCGTCGCGCATCCGCCGGCCCGGGTCGCCCCCGGTCGCCGCCGTGCCGGGTGCGGTCAGATGCGGGAGCCGAGGCCGGGCACCGTCCACGACGGGGCCGTGCCGGTGAGCTGGCAGATCATCAGGTACAACGGGATCGGCGGGGTGTACGGGGAGGTGCTGCCCGGCCGCCGCACCAGGCGCGGGCGCCGGTCGGGGACGTAGCCGTCGGGCGCGTAGCAGGCGGGCAGCGGCCAGCGCAGGTCCGCGTCGGAACCGGCCGGGACGAGCCACCACCACCACTCGGGATCCGCGAACACGCAGCCGTCCCCCGGCAGCCGGCTCAGCAGCCGCAGCCCGTGCCGGACGGGCACCCCCACCGCGTCCCAGCCCAGGCTGGCCGACAGGTGCGGCGGAGGGACCAGCCGCACCTCGCCCAGGGCCTCCTCCCGCGCCGCACCGGCTCCCCGGCGGCCGTGCGGGCCGCGCAGGGACAGCGGGGTCACCATCGACCTCAGCATGGCGCCGCCGTGTCGTGGGCCAGGTCCGCCCAGACGACGCGCCCCGCTCCGTGCCGGGCGTCGTGGGTGCCCCACGCGCTGCACATCGCGTCGACGAGGAGCAACCCCCGCCCGCACTCCTCGCGTTCGGCCGACCGCAACCGCGGTCCGGTCACCCGGCAGCCCTCGTCGTGGACGGCGATCCGCACGTGCTCCCCCCGGTCCCGCAGCTCGCAGACGACGCGTCCGCTCGCGGTGTGCACCACGGCGTTGGTGAACAGTTCGGAGACGACCAGCTCGGCCGTGTCGCACACGTCCCCGGCGACCTCCCAGATCGCCAGGCGGTCCGTGGCGAGCCGGCGGGCCCTGGCCACCGACTCGGCGCGGGCGGGGAGTTCGAAGGCGAAGCGGCGGACGTCGGGCGTGCGGGGCCGGGCCGGGTGGGCCTGCGGGCGGGGGGTGCGGGGGAGGCCGTGAGAGTGTGGGACGGGGATCACCGGTCGAGCCGCTATGAGCTGGGGGGTGAGCGCGTTGCCAGGTGCCACGACCGATTCCTCACATGGGAGCGACGCCGTACGCCGTATCTCCCAGGGCAGAGCGCGCGGCAGTCGCGTGAACTGGTTCACCGACTGGTTCATCGGAATACTTTCCTCCCGTCACGAACACTTGGCAAGCGGCACTCTGAAAATTTCAGAGTGTTGTGTCCTCTCTGGCAAACGCATGGCACACTCAACAAAAAGCGCGTGGGAGGTCAGAAGTGAGCGAGCCACGATCCGCCCCCACCGTGGGACAGGTCGTCCTGGGCAAGCGGCTCCAGGATCTGCGGGAGAAGGCCGGCCTCAGACGGGAGGAGGCGGCCAAGGTCCTGCACGTCGCCCCGGCCACAATCCGCCGCATGGAGACGGCGGAGGTCGCGCTCAAGATCCCTTACGTCCAGCTCCTCCTCCAGGCGTACGGCGTCGACCGCGACGAGGCGGAGGGCTTCGTGCGGCTCGCCGAGGAGGCCAACAGGCCCGGCTGGTGGCAGCGGTTCCACGACGTGCTCCCGGGCTGGTTCAGCATGTACGTCAGCCTGGAGGGCGCCGCCAGCCGCATCCGGGCCTACGAACCGCACTTCGTCCCCGGACTGCTCCAGACGGAGGACTACGCCAGGGCCGTCCTGCGCGGCGGCGCCGTCGGCCGGGTCGGCCCCCAGGACATCGAGCGCCACGTCGCGCTGCGGATGGAGCGGCAGTCCCTGCTGACCAGGCCCGATCCCCCGAAGTTCTGGGTGGTCATGGACGAGACGGTGCTCCGGCGCCGCCCGGCCGGCAGTGCCCCCGGGCTCATGCGCGCCCAGCTCGACCGGCTGCTGGAGGCGGTGGAGATGCCCCACGTCACCCTGCAGGTCGCGGAGTTCGCGACGGGCCACCACCCCGGCGCCTACGGCCCGTTCGTGCTCTTCCGGTTCGCCGTGCCGGAGCTGCCGGACATGGTCTACAGCGAGTACCTCACCGGCGCGGTCTACCTCGACGCGCGTCCGGAGGTGGCCTCCCACCTGGAGGTCATGGACCGCATGGCGGCGCAGGCCGCCTCCGTACACCGCACGAAGGAAATCCTCCGGGCGTTCCGCAAGGAGTTGTGAATGGTTCGCATATACAACGGCATGCCCGCCGCAGACCTCGGCGCCGAGGGGTGGCACAAGCCGTGGAGCGGCGGCAACGGCGGCAACTGCGTCGAGGCCATGAAGCTGGCCGACGGCAGGGTCGCGATGCGCCAGTCCGCCGACCCGGACGGCCCCGCCCTCATCTACACCCCCGGGGAGATCGCCGCGTTCATCCGGGGGGCCAAGTCGGGCCAGGCCGACTTCCTGCTCACCTGACCCGGCGTCATACAGTGTGGTCCGCCGGGGCGCCGGCCGTGTGTCCGACGCCGTGCGCCGCACCATCACCATCCGTCGGGCACGTCCCGACCCCCGACCCCTGGAGCAGCCGATGACCGGGAACGACACCGCCGCCGAGGGCGCGCCCGTCCAGAACGTGCTGATCGACACCAGCAAGCCGCACCCCGCGCGGATCTACGACTGGTTCCTCGGCGGCAAGGACAACTACCCGGTGGACGAGGAGATGGCCCACCGGCTCCTCACCGTCGACGCGCGCGGCCGCGACATAGCCCGGGTCAACCGGGCGTTCATGCACCGCGCGACCCGCTGGCTCGGCAAGGCCGGTGTCCGCCAGTATCTGGACATCGGCACCGGCATCCCCACCGAGCCGAACCTCCACCAGATAGCCCAGCAGGTCGCGCCCGAGTCGCGGATCGTCTACTGCGACAACGACCCGATCGTCCTCGCCCACGCCGAGGCGCTGCTGCGCTCCGCCCCCGAGGGCGCCACCGCGTACATCCAGGCCGACGCCCGCGACCCGCAGGCCATCCTGGAGCGCGCCGGGGAGGTCCTCGACTTCACCCGGCCCGTGGCGCTGTCGCTGGTGGCGCTGCTCCACTTCGTCGACGACGAGGACGGGGCGTACGAGCTGGTGTCCCGGCTCGTGGGGCGGCTGGCACCGGGGAGCTACCTCGTCCTGTCGCACATCACCAGCGAGTTCGAGCCGGAGAGGGCGGCGGAGGCGCGCGCCATGTACCAGGGCCGCGGCCTTACGCTGCGGCCGCGCAGCCGCGAGGAGGTCGCCCGCTTCTTCGACGGCCTGGAACTGGTCGAGCCGGGGGTGACGCTGGGCAGCGACTGGCGCCGGGAGCTGGGCGAACCCGTCCGGGTCGACAGCGAGGGCCCCATCCCGGTGTACGCGGGAGTCGCCCGCAAGCCGTGACGGCGCGGGCGCGTACGCGGGCGTGGGTGCCCGGCGCCGGGCCCTCCCGGGCTCCGGGCGGGCCCGGGAGGGCGTCCCGCCCGCCTCCAANNGNNNGCCNCCCGCCGTCCGCCGTCCGCTCCGTCGGGGTGAGGCCGGACCGGCGTCCGCGGGCTGCCCGGGTCAGCCCGCCCCTGACGGGCGAATGTCGCGTTTGCCCGATTATCCTGGCGTGGTGGATTCCTCGCCGACGTCCGCGGGGGCCGGCCCCTCCCGGGGGCGGCCTCCCGGCGGGGTGCGTGCGGAGATCCAGGCGTCGTGGGAGCGGTCGCACCTGCTCGGCATCGACGTCGAGGGCGCGGCGCTGCCCATCGAGAGCGACCTGGACCCCGACTCGCGGCTGGTCAGGGCTGCCGCGCCGGTGCTGGACCGGTTGTGGGCCCGGTTCTCCGGGCTTCCGGTCACCGTGACGCTGGCGGACCCCCGCGCCAACATCGTCGACCGGTTCGGCGACCCCGTCGGACTCGACCTGATGGACGAGGCGTCGCTGGTGCGGGGCGCCAACGTGGACGAGCGGTTCATGGGGACCAGCAGCGTCAGCATGGTCCTGAGCACCCGGGCCCCCTTCGTGGTCGTCGGACACGAGCACTTCCTGCACAACCTCAAGACGCTGACCTGCATGGCCGCGCCCGTGCGCGACCCGCTCGGCGGCACCGTGCAGGGAGTGGTCAACCTCTCCGTCCCGGAGGGGATGGCGAAGCCGGGAATGGCGCTGATGCTCCAGGACGCCACCGACCTCATCGCGGAGCGCCTGCTGGAGCTGGGCACCGCCAGGGAGCGGGCGCTGATGGCCTCCCTCCGGGCCGGGGGCCGCGACGAGAACACCGGCCTCCTCCACGTCGGCACGGGCGAGCTGGCCGGATACGGCGGGGCCGCGCCCCTGCTGGACCGGCGGGAGCGGTCCGCGCTGCTGGACGCCGCCGTCGACCTGATCGGCTCCAGCGAGCAGTCCTCCGCCGAGGTCGTCCTGGCCGACGGCCGGATCGCCGCGCTGCGCCGCAAGCGGCTGCGCCACGGCGACGCGGAGGGCGCCGCCGTCGAGGTGACCTTCCGCGGACCCCACCCCACCGCGCGCGGCGGGCTCGTCGTGCCGGGCCGGACGCCCCCGGCCGGNNCCCGGCNCGCCGGCCCCGCGAGGAGGACCGCGACGGCACCCGACGGGCGGGAGGTGCCGCTGCTCGGCGGCGACGGGGCCGCCGCCCCGCCCGAGGACGCCGCCCCGGCCGGCGACGGCGACGCCGGGACCGGCGATGCCGGGAACGGCGATGCCGGGACCGGGACCGATGCGTGGCTGCTGCTCGTCGGCGAGCAGGGCGTCGGCCGCCTGGCCGCCGAGGCGCGCGGGCGCCTCTCCCTGCTGAACGAGGCGGGCCTCCGCGTCGGCACCACCCTGGACATGCGGCGCACCGCCGAGGAACTGGCCGGGATCGCCGTGCCGCGCTTCGCCGACCTCGCCGTGGTGGAACTGGTCGAGAACGTCCTCGCGGGCGAGGAACCGCCGCCCGGACCCTCCGGCCCCGGCACGGTCCTGCGCCGCGTCGCCCTCCGCGCCGGCACCCCGGACGCCGGCACCCCGGACGCCGGCACCCCGGACGCCGGGGCCGGCGCCCTCGCCGACCCCGGCCCGATCGCATACCCCCCGGGCAGCCCGCAGGCGCGCTGCCTGGGCACGGGCCGGCCGGTGGCCGACTCCGTGCAGGCGGCCGTCACCGCGCCTACCGCCCATCCGATCGCCCCGCTGGGCGAGGGCGTCCACACGTACGTCGCCGCCCCGCTGTACGCCAGGGGCCGCGTCTTCGGGCTGGCCGGCTTCTACCGCCGCGGCGAGGACCGCCCGTACGAGGAGGACGACCTGGCGCTCGCCGGGGAACTCGCGGCCCGCGCCGCGATCAGCGTGGACAACGCCCGCCGCTTCAGCCGGGAGCACGACGCGTCCCTCACCCTCCAGCGCAGCCTGCTGCCGCACGCCCTGCCCCGCCTCACCGCCGCCGACCTCGCCTCCCGCTACCTGCCGGCGGACGGGCAGACCGGAGCGAGCGCCGAGGTGGGCGGCGACTGGTTCGACGCCATCCCGCTGTCCGGGCTGCGCGTCGCGCTGGTCGTCGGGGACGTCGCCGGCCACGGGCTGCAGGCGGCGGCCACCATGGGCCGGCTGCGCACGGCGGTGCGCACCCTCGCCGCGCTGGACCTGCCGCCCGAGGAGGTGCTGGCCCACCTGGACGAACTGGTCGGGCGCCCCGCGGGCGACCCGGCCGAGGAGTACGACCCCGCCACGGCCACCACCTGCCTGTACGCCGTGTACGACCCGGTCGCCTGCCGCTGCACCGCCGCCCGGGCCGGCCATCCGCCGCCGGCCGTGGCACCGCCCGGCGGCGAGGCGCGGCTGCTCGACCTGCCGGCCGGGCCGCCGCTGGGCCTCGGCGGGCTGCAACCGTACGAGTCCACCTCCTTCGACCTCGCCCCGGGCAGCCTGCTCGCCCTGTACACCGACGGGCTGCTCAAGGAGGGCCTGGGCTACGGCGACACCGAGGCGTCGACCGGCCGGCTGCTGTCCGCGCTGACCCGCTCCGGCCCGGCGCGCGACCCGGAGCGGGTCTGCGACCGGATCACGGAGACCGTGCTGCCCGGCGGCCCGCGCGACGACGTGGCGCTCCTCGTGGCCCGGGTGGGCGCCCTGCCCGCCGACCGGGTGGCGACCTGGGAACTGCCCGCCGACCCGTCCGTCGTCGCCGAGGCCCGGAGACTGGTGCGCCGGAAGCTCACCGAGTGGGGGCTCGCGCACATGGAGTTCACCACCGGGCTGGTGGTCAGCGAACTGGTCACCAACGCCGTGCGGTACGGGGGCGGCGATCCGGTGTCGCTGCGGCTGCTCCACGACGAGACGCTGGTCTGCGAGGTGTCCGACCACAGCGACTCCTCGCCGCGCATCCGGCGCGCGGGCACCACCGAGGAGGGCGGGCGCGGCCTGTTCCTCGTGGCGCAGTTCACCAGGAGGTGGGGCGCCCGGTTCATGCCGCAGGGCAAGACGGTGTGGGCCGAGCAGGTGCCCCACGAGGACCGGCGGTCCCCGGAGGCGGACGGGCATGCGCTGCTGGCGATGTTCGACGACGTGGTGTGAGCCCCCGCGGGCCGCCGGGGCCCGCCCGTGGCGGGCGCGGCCCGGCGCCCCGGCGCGGACCGCGGGCACCGGCNCNC
>NZ_CP095474.1:4061811-4067786 GCF_023614315.1 Streptomyces sudanensis
CGCCNNCNGGCGGGCCCGNCCCGCGGCGCCCGGGAGGCGCGCGGTGACCGGCGCCGGCACCGACGTGCCGACGTGGCCCGGCGGCCTCGACGCGGTGCTCACCGAGACGATGCGCCGCACCGGCGCGTCCGTCGGGGCCTTCTACCTGCTGGTCCCCGAGGAGGACCTGCTGCAGCTGGTGGTGGTCGGCGGGGTCCCCGCCGAACTGGCGACACCGTGGTCACGGGTGTCCCTCGCCTCCCCGGCGCCGGTCTCCGACGCCCTGCGGGAGAACCGGCTGGTCTGGATCGGCGACCAGACGGAGATGGCGCGCAGCTACCCGCGCTCGGCCGTGGCCCTGCCGTACCAGCTGACGCTGGCGGCCGTACCGGTCAGCGGGGAGCGGCGCTGGGGGACCCTGCTGCTGATGTGGCCCGGCAGCCGCCCGCCCCGCGCGACCCGCCGCGAACGCTCCCACATCGCCTCCAGCGGGCGGCGGCTGGCGCGCCTGCTGGACGAGGCGGCGGACGCCGGCCGGCCGGTGACCGCGCCCAACGTGCCGCGCGTCCTGGGCCGCGACGAGGTCCGGCGCCCCACCGGATCGCAGGCGGCCGCGGCGGCCGCGGACTTCGCCGAGCGGCTGCCCGAAGGGTGCTGCGCCCTGGACCTCCAGGGCCGCATCTCCTACATCAGCACCAGGGGCGCCGCCCTGCTCGGCGGCGACCCGCGGACCCTGCTGGGCACGCTCCCCTGGCAGGCCCTGCCGTGGCTGGACGACCCGGTGTACGAGGACCGCTACCGCGCCGCCGTCATCAGCCGCCGCCCCGCGTCCTTCACCGCCTGCCGGCCCCCCGACCGCTGGCTGGACTTCCGGCTCTACCCCGACGCGAGCGGCGTCAGCGTCCGGATCACGCCCGCCGGCCGGCGGCAGGAGGGCCAGGACCCCCCGGTCGCGGACCCGGACCGGCAGGCGCCCGCCGCGCCGACCCGGGTGGGGCAGCTCTACCAGCTGCTGCACCTGGCCGCCGCCCTCACCGAGACGGTCGGCGTGCAGGACGTGGTGGACCTGGTCGCCGAGCAGATCATGCCCGCGTTCGGCGCCCAGGGGCTGGTGCTGTCGACCGCCGAGTCCGGGCGGCTGCGGATCACCGGTTCGCGCGGCTACCCGCGGCGGGCCCTCGAACAACTCGACGGCCTGCCCCTGGACACCTCCTTCACCCCCGCCGGGCAGGCCCTCTCCACCGGGGTGCCGTCCTTCTTCGGCGACCCCGGGGAGATGGCGCGGATCTACCCGGAGGCGCCCCGGGTGAGCGGCAAGCAGGCGTGGGCGTTCCTGCCCATGATCGCCTCGGGCCGGCCGGTCGGCGTCTGCGTCCTCACCTACGACCGCCCGCACGCCTTCCCCGCCGAGGAGCGGGCCGTGCTCACCTCCCTGGCCGGCCTCATCGCGCAGGCCCTGGACCGGGCGCGGCTGTACGACGCCAAGCACCAGCTCGCGCACGGGCTGCAGGAGGCGCTGCTGCCGCACACGCTGCCGACCGCGCCCGGGCTGCGCGTCGCGGCCCGCTACCTGCCCGCCACGCGCGGGATGGACATCGGCGGCGACTTCTACGACCTGCTGCGGGTCGACGCCGCCACGGTCGCCGCGGTCATCGGCGACGTCCAGGGGCACAACGTGGCCGCCGCCGCCCTGATGGGGCAGGTCCGCACCGCCGTCCACACCCACGCCACCGCGGGCGCGGCACCCGAGGAGGTGCTGGCCCGCACCAACCGGCTGCTGCTGGACCTGGACCCCGGTCTCTTCACCACCTGCCTGTACGCCCGGATCGACCTGGAACGGGGACGCGTGCGGGCGGTCAGCGCCGGCCATCCGCCGCCGCTGCTGCGCTGCCCCGACGGCCGCGCCCGGCGCCTGGAGGTGCCTCCGGGGCCGGCGCTCGGGATCGACCCGGACGCCGCGTACCCGGTGACCGAACTCGACCTTCCGCCCGGCTCCGTACTGGTCCTCTACACCGACGGGCTCGTCGAGACGGCCGGGGCGGACATCGAGGAGGCCATCGACGCCCTGGCCGGCCACCTCGCCGGGTGGGACGCCCGGGAGCCGGACCGGCTGCTGGAACTGCTGCTCGGCCAAGCGGGCCCGGCCGACCGGCGTACCGACGACATCGCGCTGCTCCTGGTCCAGTTCTCCCCGGACGCGCCGGCCGGCCCGCCCTGACCCGCCGCACGGCGGGCACCGGGCGGGCGCCGCACCCCACCGGAACGCCGCCGCCGTACGCACCGCCCCGGCTGCGACGGCCGCGGCGGGCTCCCGGCCGGTCGCGGCCGCCGGGACCGGCGCGGCCCGCCGGAGCGGCCCCCGGCAGAATGGCCCCATGCCGCGACGCAAGCCCCGCCCGAAGTCCGCNCCCGCCNNNCCGGCCGTCCGGCCGGTGGGGCCGTGCCCCTGCGGGCTGCCCGCCCCGTACGCCGAGTGCTGCGGCCCCTTCCACGCGGGAGGCGCCGAGGCCCCGACCGCGGAGCGGCTGATGCGCTCCCGCTACAGCGCCTTCGTGGCGCGCGACGAGGCGTACCTGCTGCGCACCTGGTCGCCCGCGACACGGCCGCACGCCGTCGACTTCGACCCGGACCTGCGCTGGACCGGCCTGGAGGTGCTGGACACCACCGGCGGCACCCTGTTCCACACCACCGGCACGGTCACCTTCGCCGCCCGCCACACCCACCGCGGCGAGCCGGGCGAGCTGCGCGAGCGCAGCACCTTCGAGAAGGCGGACGGCCGGTGGCTGTACGTGGACGGCACCCCGGGCTGACCCGTCAGAGGACCCCGCCGCCGGGGCGGAGCACCAGCCCCGGGTTGTACGCGGCGAGCACCTTGTTCGCGCGGGCCAGCGCCGCCAGGGCGTGCTCCCGGTCGGCCTGGTCCTCCTGGCACATCGGCCCGCGGAAGCGGCGCACCTCACGGGCCGCGCACTCGGCGTCGATCTCCGCCTGCAGGACGCCCATCGGCATGCACGACCCGATCAGGGCGGCGACGTGGTCGGGGATCGGGACGGGGATGAGGCGCGACACGGTCACGAAAGGTCCTTTACTGCCGTCCTGCTCGTGGCAGGCGCCGGGCACGGGTGTACCCACCCATGGTGACGGCTCGCGGCACCGCTTCTCACACGAATCCGTATCCGTCCTGCAACCGTTTCCGGGGTTTCCCGCCCGACCCCGCGGTGCGGTAAGGCCCGGAAGGCGGCCGCACACCCGTACGGGCGGCGGGAGGCGCGGCCTCCGGGGCGGGGCGGCCGCCGCGCCCGGACCCGGTGCCGCGCGGCACCGGTGGCGGACCCCCGGCGCACCGCCGCGCCCGAGATGTTCCGATATGCGGGTTGTGCGCGCTCCGCCTACCGTAACCCCCAGGGAGAGGCGGCGGGGCCGGAGGCCGGACCGCCGGCGGACGCCGCACGCCCGGGACGCCCGGAGAACCCGAAGGGGCGCGGCCGAGCCGCGCCGAGAAGGAGTGACACGCCCATGCTCACCACCCGCTTCGTCACCGGCTCCCCGATCTGGGTCGACCTCGGCACGCCCGACCTCGACGGGGCGCGGTCGTTCTACCGGGCCCTGTTCGGCTGGGAGTTCGCCCCGGCGGGCCCCGAGGCCGGCGGCTACGGGATGTTCACCCGGGAGGGCCGGACCGTCGCGGGCGGCATGACCGTCCCGCCCGAGCGGGGCGAGCCGGCCTGGATGCTGTACTTCCACACCCCCGACGCCGAGGCCGTCGCGACCGCCGTGCGCGCGGGCGGCGGCACCGTCACCCTCGACCCGATGGACGTCCTCGACCTCGGCCGCATGGCCCTGTTCACCGACCCCACCGGCGCGGGCTTCGGCGTCTGGCAGCCCGGCGCGAACCGGGGCCTCGACGCGGTCGGCGAGCCCGGCGCCCTGTGCTGGACGGAGCTGTACACCCCCGACCCGGTGGCCGACCTGTCCTTCTACGACATGGTCTTCGGCATGGAGGCCCACACCGCCGCCGAGGGGGCGGGCGGCGCGTACACGCTGCTCCGGCCGTCCGGCGCCGGACCGGCCTCGCCCGACGACGCGTTCGGCGGCGTCGTCCCGCTCGCGAGCGACCCCTCCGAGACGGCCGGCGGCCCCTCGTGGACGCCGTACTTCGCGGTGGACGACCTCGAAGCGGCCATCGCGGAGGCCGAGCGGAACGGCGGGAAGGTCCGCAAGGGGCCCACCGACGTGGCGGGCCTGGGCCGCTGCGCCAAGCTCACCGACCCCTACGGCGCCCGCTTCGCGGTGCTGGGCGGGGGCCGCGGGGCGTGACACGCCCGCGCGCCGGGGCCCCTTGCCGGGTCACCGCGCGCGGGGGCATCCTGACGGGGAGCGACCGCCCCGCGGGCGTTGACCCGTCGTTGAGGAGTCGTTTATCCGTCCTGGGCAGTGTGGTCCGCATGCCGACGTACCGCACCGAAGACCGCACCGNCCCCCGCTCCGCCCCCGCCCGGGCCGGCGCCGAACCCTCCTGGCAGGAGACCGCCCTGTGCGCCCAGACGGGGCCCGAGCTGTTCTTCCCCGAGCCGGGCTCCTCGACCCGCGAGGCGAAGTTCCTCTGCGGGATGTGCGAGATCCGCCAGGTCTGCCTGGAGTACGCGCTCACGCACGACGAGCGGTTCGGCGTGTGGGGCGGGCTCTCGGAGCAGGAACGGCACGAGCTCAGGCGGCGGCGGGCCCGCCGCTGAGCGTCCGTCCCGCCGCTGAGCGTCCGCCCCGCGGGCCGGCGGCCCGCCGCCCCGGCCGTCAGCCCTCGGCGCGGGCCGCCATGCGGGCCTTGCGCGCGGCCAGCCTCTCGTCGAACTTCGCCGCCTCCGCGTCCAGCCCGTTCATGTAGAGGCCCAGCTCCTCCTGCGCCTTGAGGCCCTCCGGGCCGAGCCCGTCGATCTCCAGGACCTTGAGGAACCGCAGCACCGGCTGGAGCACGTCGTCGTGGTGGATGCGCAGGTTGTAGATCTCGCCGATGGCCATCCGGGCCGCGGCCCGCTCGAAGCCCGGCATCCCGTGCCCGGGCATGCGGAAGCCGACCACCACGTCCCTGACCGCCCGCATGGTGGGGTCGGGCGCGAGCTCGAAGGCCGCGCCCAGCAGGTTCCGGTAGAAGACCATGTGCAGGTTCTCGTCGGTCGCGATGCGCGCCAGCATGCGGTCGCACACCGGGTCGCCCGACTGGTGCCCGGTGTTGCGGTGCGAGATCCGCGTCGCCAGCTCCTGGAACGCCACGTACGCCACCGAGTGCAGCGCCGAGTGCCGGTTGTCCGACTCGAAGCCCTCACTCATGTGGGCCATGCGGTACCGCTCCAGCTCGTCGGGGTCCACCGCCCGCGAGGCGAGCAGGTAGTCCCGCATCACGATGCCGTGGCGGCCCTCCTCGGCGGTCCAGCGGTGCACCCAGGTGCCCCAGGCGCCGTCCCGGCCGAAGAGGGTGGCGATCTCGTGGTGGTAGCTGGGCAGGTTGTCCTCCGTGAGGAGGTTCACCACCAGGGCGATCCGGCCCACGTCCGACACCTTCGACTGCCGCGGGTCCCAGGGCTCCCCGTCCTCGAAGACGCCCGGGAAGTTCCGGCCGTCCGACCACGGCACGTACTCGTGCGGCATCCAGTCCTTGGCGGCCTTGAGGTGGCGGTTCAGCTCCTTCTCGACCACCTCTTCCAGGGCGTACAGCAGCCGGGCATCGGTCCATTCCGCCGAACTGCCGAGGGGGGAAGAGGCAAGGGTCACGGGTACTCCTGGAAAAGCGGTTGCTACTTACGGACTCGTAGGTTACGAGACCGTAGGTTAAGCGGGCCGTAAGCCCCCGGCCAAGCCCGCCTCCGCCACCGGTCGGTCACCCTCCGCGACCGGGTGCGGAGCGGAAGGAGCCGGGCCCCGCCGGCGTGCGGCGGCGATCGCCTTCGGGCGGGCGCGCTCCCGGCCGGGGAGGGCGCCNGNNNGANGGCTGNCGGNNNCCA
>NZ_CP095474.1:4067791-4072638 GCF_023614315.1 Streptomyces sudanensis
TTCTTGTCGCTTCACNNNGCGGCGCACCGCGCGGACGGCCGCCGGGGCGGCGGTACGGGAGGGCGGGACCGGCTCGCGGAGCCGGGCCGCGCACGGGCGGCGCGCACGGCGCGCGGAGGTGCGGCGGCAGGACGGCGCGGGGCCGGGGCGGCGCCCCGCCGTCCGGGCCTGCTGTCACCGGGGCGGGCCGGGTCCGAAGGGGGCGGGACCGGAGGGGCTGCCGGCGGCGCCGGTCAGCGCGGGTCGCGCAGCAACCGGGCCAGACCGCGGTCCAGGTCGAGGAACCGGGACTCGTGCCCGGCGGGCACCGCGCGCTCGGTGCGGCGCAGGAAGCGCCGGACCTCGTCGGTGTGCACGTGGACCATGGCGACACCCTCGGCGGCGTGGAACTCCACCACCGTCCGGCCGTGGCCGAACGGCCGGACCCGCACGTCGCCGTCGCCGGCCGGCGCGTCCGTCCCCGCCGCGAGCAGTTCGCGGGAGAACCCCCAGACGGTCTCCACGCCTTCGAGGGTGGCCGGGGCGGGAAAGGCCATGTGGACGGCGAAGGGGTCGGCGGGGTCGTAGCGCAGGACGGTCGAGACGACGTCCACGCGGGGCGCCGACGCGACGAGGCGGGCTTGCAGGGGCTGCTCGATGACGGTGGACACGCCACGCTCCCTCATAGGTCTCCCTCTT
Source organism: Streptomyces sudanensis (assembly GCF_023614315.1). Taxonomy (NCBI): domain Bacteria; kingdom Bacillati; phylum Actinomycetota; class Actinomycetes; order Kitasatosporales; family Streptomycetaceae; genus Streptomyces; species Streptomyces sudanensis. The sequence continues at coordinate 4,068,470 of NZ_CP095474.1, forward strand.
CACCGGGGAGGACGGCGGACCCGGCCGAGGAGTGCCCGGCCGCTCCCGTGACCTGCGTCACCGTGACCCGCGTCACCCGGCGGGCGCCCGGGGCAGGGCGCCGGACGGGACGGCGGCGGCACGTTCCGCGCGGTGCCGACGGCGGTGGCGCCCGGTGGACCGCCGGCGCCCGTGCGCACGGCACCGCCCGCCGGGACCCGCCCCGGCCCGGCCGCCACCCCGGTCCGCCGTACGCAGGGGCGCCGGGCGCCGCGGCCCCCTAAGCTGACGGGCACTATGACGATCCTCGAAACGCCCGCCGGCTGGCCCGCCGACGAGAACGAGGCGCTGGCCGTCCAGGACGAGCTGCGCGCCCGCGTGGTCCTGGACGAACCGGGGCCCCCGGTCGGCACGGGCCTGGTGGCCGGTGTCGACGTGGCGTACGACGACGAGCGCGACCTCGTCGCCGCGGCCGCCGTCGTCCTGGACGCGCGCACCCTCGACGTGGTCGACGAGGCCACCGCGGTCGGCCGGGTCGCCTTCCCGTACGTGCCGGGGCTCCTCGCCTTCCGCGAACTGCCCGCCGTCCTCGCCGCGCTGGACGCCCTGGCGGCCGGGCCGGGTCTGGTCGTCTGCGACGGCTACGGGCAGGCCCACCCGCGCCGCTTCGGCCTCGCCAGCCACCTGGGCGTGCTCACCGGCCTGCCGGTGCTCGGCGTCGCCAAGAACCCGTTCGCCTTCACCCACGAGCAGCCCGGCCCCCGCCGCGGCGACACCGCCCCGCTGCTGGACGGGGCGGAGGAGGTGGGGCGCGCCCTGCGCACCCGCGACGGCGTCAAGCCGGTCTTCGTCTCGGCCGGGCACCGCGTCGGCCTGGACGCCGCCTGCGCCCACACGCTGGCGCTGACGCCCCGCTACCGCCTGCCGGAGACCACCCGCCGCGCCGACGCCCTGTGCCGCCGGGCCCTGCGGGAGGCCGCGGCCCGGCAGGGGAGCGGCGTGTGATCGGCCGTCTCCAGTGCGTGGTCCTCGACTGCCCCGACCCGCGGCGCCTCGCCCGTTTCTACCAGGGCCTCCTGGGCGGCGACGTGGACCGGCCCGACCCCCGCTGGTCCCTCGACGACGACTGGGCCACGCTCCACCTCGGCGACGGGCGCGTCCTGGCCTTCCAGCGCGCCGCCGGCCACCGGCCGCCCCGCTGGCCCGACCCGGAGCGCCCCCAGCAGTTCCACCTCGACATCGGGGTGGCCGACCTGGCGGGGGCCCGCGCCGAGGTCCTGGCACTGGGCGCCACGGTCCTGGAGGAGGGCGGCCCGGAGCGGAGCTGGACCGTGTGCGCCGACCCGGCCGGCCACCCGTTCTGCCTCGTACGGGAGTGACCACCGCGGGCGGACGGCCCCGTACGGCAGCGGCCCTCACGCCGACGGCCCCGTACGGGAGCGGCCACCACCCACAGGCGGTCCCCGTACGGGCGACCGCGTACGGGGGCGACCGCGTGCGGAAGGATCCCCCGGGCGGGCCGTCCGGCTCAGCGGACGTCGGTCAGCCGGAACCGGAGGCCCGCCGCCCGCAGCCTCCCCAGCAGCGCGTCGCCCATCGCGACGGCCGTCGTCACCTGCCCGGCCGTCGCCGGCAGGCCCTCGTCGAAGGCCAGGCACAGCGCCGACTCGGCGAGCATCTTCGCCGTCTCGCCGTAGCCCGGGTCGCCGCCGGACACCTCCGCGCGCACCCGCCGCCCGCCGCCCTCGCCGACGAACCGCACCCGGAACCAGCTCCGCCGCCTGCGCTCCGCGTCCGGCCCGCTGCCGGGCGCCCAGCGCTCCGACAGCCACCGCCGCGCCGGCGGGAACTGCGCCAGCGCGAAGCCCGCGCCCACGGCCGCCGCACCGCCCAGCGCCACCGGCCAGGTGCGCACCGCCGCGTGGTGCCGGTACCGGAAGTCCGGCCCGTACAGCGGCAGCGCCGCCGCCGACCGGGCCACGATCCGCGGGTCCAGCGTCGGCAGCGGCAGCGCCCACGCGCCCGCCTCCCGGCTGAACCGCGGCCTGCCCGGCGCCGCCCCGACCCGCCGCNCCGCCGGCCGCGGCTCGNGCAGCCGCCGCTCCCGGGCCGCCCGCGCCGTCTGCCGGACCCGGCTCAGGGCGGTGAGCGCGGAGGCGAGGGTGCCGCCCGAGAAGAGCGCGTCGGCCCGGACGAACCCGTCGACCCGCAGCGGCACGTCCCGGGGCAGGTGCCGCACGGTGAAGTACACGCCCAGGTCGTGCGGGACCGAGTCGAAGCCGCAGGCGTGCACCAGCCGTGCGCCGGTCTCCCGCGCCCGCGCGTCGTGGCGCAGGTACACCAGGTCGACGAACTCCGGCTCGCCCGTCAGGTCGACGTAGTCCGTGCCGGCCCGGGCGCAGGCCGCGACGAGCGGCCCGCCGTACCGGACGTACGGGCCGACCGTCGTGGCGACCACCCGCGCCGACTCCGCCAGGTCCCGCAGCGCGTCCGCGTCCCCGGCGTCCGCCACCAGCAGCGGCAGGCCGGCGCACTCCGGGTGCCCGGCGGCGAGCGAATCGCGCAGCCGCTCCAGCCGGCCCCGGTCCCGCCCGGCGAGCGCCCAGCGGCACCCGGCCGGGGCGTGCGCGGCCAGGTACCGGGCGGTGAGCTCCCCGACGAAGCCGGTCGCCCCGAAGAGGACCACGTCGAACGCCCGTGCCGTGCCGTCCCGCGTGTCCATCGGGTCCTCCTCCACTCGTCCGCGGCGGGCCGGCCCGAAGGAGGCGGGCGCGACCGGGGTGCGCCGGGGGTCCGCCTCGCCTGCGGGGGCCGGGGCGAGCGCCGGGGCCCGGCCACCGAACCCGGCGCGTTCCGCGTGGCCGTCCACCGCCCGCCTGACCCATCATCGACGGTGAAGCGACCCCCGCGACGCGAAAGGCCCGCCCGTGACCACCGAAGCGTACGTGTACGAAGCGATCCGCACCCCCCGCGGGCGCGGCAAGGCCAACGGCTCCCTGCACGGCACCAAGCCCGTCGACCTCGTCGTCGGCCTGATCCGGGAACTGCGCGCCCGGCACCCCGGCCTCGACCCCGAGGGCATCGACGACGTCGTCCTCGGCGTCGTCTCACCCGTCGGCGACCAGGGCTCCGACATCGCCCGAATCGCGGCGATCGCCGCCGGGCTGCCCGACACCGTCGCCGGCGTACAGGAGAACCGCTTCTGCGCCTCCGGTCTCGAAGCGGTCAACATGGCCGCCGCGAAGATCCGCTCCGGCTGGGAGGACCTCGTCCTCGCCGGCGGCGTCGAGTCGATGTCCCGCGTCCCGATGGGCTCCGACGGCGGCGCCTGGATGGCCGACCCGATGACCAACCTCGCCACCGGGTTCGTCCCGCAGGGCGTCGGCGCCGACCTCATCGCCACCGTGGAGGGCTTCTCCCGGCGGGACGTCGACGAATACGCCGCCCTCTCACAGGAGCGCGCGGCAACGGCCTGGAAGGAGAGCCGCTTCGAGAAGTCCGTCGTCCCCGTCCGGGACCGCAGCGGGCTCGTCGTCCTCGACCGCGACGAGCACCTGCGCCCCGGCACCACCGCCGACTCCCTCGCCGCGCTCAAGCCGTCCTTCGCCGGCATCGGGGAGGCGGGCGGCTTCGACGCCGTCGCCCTGCAGAAGTACCACTGGATCGAGAGGATCGACCACGTCCACCACGCCGGGAACTCCTCCGGCCTCGTCGACGGCGCCGCGCTCGTCGCCGTCGGCTCCCGCGAGGCCGGCCGGCGCCACGGGCTGACGCCCCGCGCCCGCGTCGTCTCCGCCGCCGTCTCCGGCTCCGACCCCACCATCATGCTCACCGGCCCCGCCCCCGCCAGCCGCAAGGCCCTCGCCAGGGCCGGACTCACCATCGACGACATCGACCTCGTCGAGATCAACGAGGCGTTCGCCGCGGTCGTCCTGCGCTACGCCCGGGACATGGGGCTGCCGCTCGACAGGATCAACGTCAACGGCGGCGCCATCGCGCTCGGCCACCCCCTCGGCGCCACCGGCGCGATGATCCTCGGCACCCTCGTCGACGAGCTGGAGCGCCAGGACAAGCGGTACGGCCTGGCGACCCTCTGCGTCGGCGGCGGCATGGGCATCGCCACCGTCGTCGAGCGCCTCTGACCGGCCCGCCCGAACCCGGCCCTGTCTCTTATACACATCTCCGANCCA
>NZ_CP095474.1:4072643-4078653 GCF_023614315.1 Streptomyces sudanensis
GCAACGGAGAGAAGCATCCATGACCGCCATGCCGACGCGTTCCACCATCCGCTGGGAGCAGGACGAGACGGGCGTCGTCACCCTCGTCCTCGACGACCCCGACCAGTCCGCCAACACCATGAACGAGGCGTTCCGCGCGTCGCTCGCCGCCGTCGCCGACCGCGCGGAGGCCGAGAGGGACTCCATCCGCGGCATCGTCTACACCTCCGCCAAGCGGACCTTCTTCGCGGGCGGCGACCTCAGGGACCTGATGCGGGCGGGCCCGGCCGACGCCCGGCGGGTCTTCGACGCGGCCTGCGACGTCAAGCGGTCCCTGCGCCGCATCGAGACCCTCGGCAGGCCCGTCGTCGCCGCGATCAACGGCTCCGCCCTCGGCGGCGGGTACGAGATCGCCCTCGCCTCCCACCACCGGATCGCCCTCGACGCGCCCGGTTCGCGGATCGGCCTGCCCGAGGTGACGCTCGGCCTGCTCCCCGGCGCCGGCGGCGTCGTCCGCACCGTGCGGCTCATGGGCATCGCGGACGCCCTGCTGAAGGTGCTCCTCCAGGGCACCCGGTACACGCCCCGCCGGGCCCTGGAGAACGGCCTGGTCCACGAGGTCGCCGACACGCCGGAGGAGATGCTCGCCCGGGCGCGCGCGTTCATCGACGCCCACCCCGAGTCCCGGCAGCCCTGGGACGAGCCCGGCCACAGGATCCCCGGCGGGACGCCCGCGCACCCCGAGCTCGCCGCGAACCTGCCCGCCTTCCCCGCCAACCTCAGGAAGCAGCTGAACGGCGCCCCCTTCCCGGCTCCCCGCAACATCCTCGCGGCGGCCGTGGAGGGAGCCCAGGTCGACTTCGAGACGGCCCAGGTCGTCGAGGCCCGCTACTTCACCGAGCTGGCCGTCGGGCAGACCGCCAAGAACATGATCCAGGCGTTCTTCTTCGACCTCCAGGCCGTCAACGCCGGCCGCAGCCGCCCCCGGGACGTCGAGCCGCGCACGGTCCGCAGGGCCGCCGTCCTCGGCGCCGGGACGATGGGCGCCGGTATCGCGTACGCCTGCGCCAAAGCGGGCGTCGAGGTCGTCCTGAAGGACGTCACCGAGGAGGCCGCGGCCGGGGGCAGGGCGTACGCGGAGAAGCTCTGCGCCAGGGCCGTCGAACGGGGCCGCGCCACCCGCGAGGAGGCCGACGCGCTGCTGGCCCGCATCCGGCCGACCGCCGACACGGCGGACCTCGCGGGCTGCGACGCCGTGATCGAGGCCGTCTTCGAGGACACGGCCCTCAAGCACAAGGTGTTCCAGGAGGTCCAGGGCGTCGTGGCGCCGGACGCGCTGCTGTGCTCCAACACCTCGACGCTGCCGATCACCGTCCTCGCGGAGGGCGTGGAGCGGCAGGCGGACTTCGTCGGCCTGCACTTCTTCTCACCGGTCGACCGGATGCCGCTGGTGGAGATCGTCAGGGGCGAGCGGACCGGCGAGGAGGCGCTGGCCAGGGCGTTCGACCTGGTCCGGCAGATCGCCAAGACGCCGATCGTCGTCAACGACTCGCGCGGCTTCTTCACCTCGCGGGTCATCGGCCGGTTCGTCGACGAGGGCGTCGCCATGGTCGGCGAGGGCGTCGGACCCGCCTCGGTCGAGCAGGCGGCGGCCCAGGCCGGCTACCCGGCGAAGGTGCTCTCCCTGGTGGACGACCTGACCCTGACCCTGGTCCGCGGGATCCGCGGCGAGGCGCGGCGCGCGGTGGAGGAGGCGGGCGGCACCTGGCGCGCGCACCCGGCGGAGGCCGTCGTCGACCGCATGGTCGACGAGTTCGGCCGCCCGGGCCGCCGCGGCGGCGCCGGCTTCTACGACTACGACGCGGAGGGCCGCCGGACCGGTCTGTGGCCGGGGCTGCGGGAGCACTTCACCCGGCCGGACGCGGCCGTCCCCTTCGCGGACATGCAGGAGCGGATGCTGTTCTCCGAGGCCCTCGACTCGGTGCGGTGCCTGGAGGAGGGCGTCCTCACGTCGGTCGCCGACGCCAACATCGGCTCGCTGATGGGCATCGGCTTCCCCGCCTGGACGGGCGGCGTGCTCCAGTACGTCAACGGCTACGAGGGCGGGCTCCCCGGCTTCGTCGCGCGCGCCCGCGAACTGGCCGCGCGCTACGGCGAGCGCTTCGAGCCGCCGGCGCTGCTGGTGGAGAAGGCCGAACGGGGCGAGACCTTCACCGACGAGCGGTGAGGGCGTGAGCGGGCGCTCCCCGGCGGGGGCGCTGCGGGCGGCCGTCCGCCGGGGTGCGTACGGCTCCGGCCGCGCCCGGCGCGGCCGCCCGGCACCGCGCGCCCCGGCCGTACCGGGCACGATCGCCGCGCGTCCGGCGGGGCCGGCCGGTGCCCGCGTCCGGCCGGGTGCGCCTCCGCCCGGGAAACCCCGTTGCCGCACGAGCCCCCCGGGTGGTCGGGTGCCCCCATGGACGACGCGGAGGTACTGGCCCTGTTCGACCGCCGGATGCGGCGGGAGGCCCCACCGGACGGACCCGGGTGCGACGTGGAGCGGGTCGGCGACGTCGTCCGCCAGACCGGCCCGCCCGAGGCGTGGAACGGCGTGCTGTGGAGCGGCCTGACGGCCGCCACGGCGGACGCCGCCGTCGCGGAGCAGGTCCGCCACTTCACCGCCCTGGGGCGGGACTTCGAGTGGAAGCTGTACGCGCACGACGAGCCGCACGACCTCGGCACCCGGCTGCGCGCGGCCGGGTTCACGGCCGGACCGCGCGAGGCCCTGATGGTCGCCGAGGCCGACCGGATCGCCGCGCTCGGCACGGCGCCGCCCGACGGGGTGGAACTGGTCCCGGTGACCGACGCAGCCGGGGTGGACCTCATGGGCGAGGTCCACGACCGCGCCTTCGGCACGGACGGCGCGCGGCTGCGGCGGCGTCTGGTCCGGCGGCTCGCCGAGGCGCCCGGCACGCTCGTGGCCGTCGTCGCCGTCGCGGACGGGCGGCCGGTCAGCTCGGCGCGCATGGAGTGCGTGCCCGGCACCGGCTTCGCCGGGCTGTGGGGCGGCGGCACGGTGCCCGGGTGGCGGGGGCGCGGCCTGTACCGCTCCCTGGTCGTCCACCGGGCCCGCGTCGCCGCCGACCGGGGCCACCGCTGGCTCCAGGTGGACGCCTCCGACGACAGCCGGCCGATCCTGGGCCGCCTGGGCTTCCGGGTGCTCTCCACCACGACCCCGTACGACCACCGCCCGGAGACCGCCGGCGGGCAGCGGTCCGGCGGGCAGCGGTCCGGCGGGTAGCGGTCTGGCAGGCCGGCGCGCGTGCACGCGGCGCCCCGCCCCGGCGCGGTGGCCGGGGCGCCGCATCCCGGCCGCCGCGCCGGTCCGGCCGGGGGCTGCCCGGTGCGGCGCCCCTCCGGCAGCCCCCCGCCCGGAAGGGGGGTCCGCCGGATGGCCGGGCGGGCCCCGCCGTCCCTAGCCTCGGGCCATGGTCCTTCGTCGTTCGTGGTTGTCGGGCGCCGTACTGGCGCTGGCCGTGTCGTCCCTGCCGTCCGCCGCGGCTTCGGCCGCGCCCCGCCCGCCCGGCACGGAGTGGTCCGTGCAGCGTGACGCCGACGCGCTGCGGGACACCGGGGTCACCGGGGTGGCGGTCCGCGTGGACACCCCGCACGGGACGGTCAGGGCCCGTTCCGGGGTGGGGGACCTGGTCACCCGCCGCCCTGTCCCGGTCGACGGCCACCTGCGCCTGGGCAGTGTCACCAAGACGTTCGTCGCGACCGTCGTGCTGCAACTGGTGGGCGAGAAGCGGCTCTCCCTCGACGACACGGTGGAGGAGCTGCTGCCCGGGGTCGTGTCCGGAGCGGGGAACGACGGCCGGACCATCACCGTCCGCGACCTGCTGCGGCACACCAGCGGCCTGCCCGACTACGTCCACGACGTGTTCCCCGACCCCGGTGCCCGGACCTACTTCGCCCACCGGTGGCGCGCCTACGAGCCCGAGGAACTGGTGGCCCTGGCCGTACGCCACGCGCCCGCCTTCCCGGCGGGCACCGGCTGGGCGTACTCCAACACGAACTACGTGCTCGCCGGGATGATCATCGAGAAGGTCACCGGCCGCACCTGGGACCGGCAGGTCCGCGACCGCATCCTGCGCCCGCTCGGCCTACGGCACACCGACACCCCCGGCACCCGGCCCTTCCTCCCGCACCCCCACGCGGCCAACCACCAGCAGTTCACCCCGGACGGCCCGATGGTCGACACCACGATCCCCTACCGCCCCTTCGACAGCGGGGCCGACGGCTCGATGACCGGCACGGCCCGCGACCTCAACCGCTTCCTCGCCGCGCTGGCGGGCGGACGGCTGCTGAAGCCCGCCGAACTCGCCGCCATGCGGACCACCGTGCCGGTGCCGCGGGACGGCGGCCACCCGGAGGGCACCCGGAACGGCCTCGGCCTGTTCTCCACCCCCCTGTCCTGCGGCGGCGTCTACCTCGGCCACGGCGGGAGCGGCTTCGGGTACGTCGTCCGGGCGGCGACGACCGCGGACGGCCGGCGCACCGTCACCGTCTCCGCGCACAGCCGCTCCGCGGACCCGCGGACGGCCGCCCGCCAGGAGGACGCGCTGCGCCGCCTCGTCGACCGCGCCCTGTGCCGCACCCCCTGAGCGCGCGCCCGGCACCGCCGTGGGGGCCCTACGGGGCCGCGGCGCCGGGCGCCGCGGCCCCGTACGGCTACTGCCCGGAGGCCACCACCGGGTAGTGGTCCGACAGGTTGGTGTAGGTGTAGGAGGTGCCCCAGCTCGACACGGTCCAGGGGGCGCTGCGCTCCTTGACCACCGTGTTGGTCCAGCCGGCCGGGCGGACGTGCCCGGCCCGGTGCAGCACGTGGTCGAGGTCCTCGCGCGGGTAGCCCGGGTAGCGCTCGGCGGCGATGGAGTTGTCCACCGTGTCGAACGAGTACGGGTGGCCGGTGCGGGCGTCCGCGCCGGCCAGGCCCGCGTCGGCGAGCATCGTCGCGTACTCGGGGGTGCGCGAGTCCACGTTGAGGTCGCCCGCCACGATCACCTGCTCCGACGCGGGGATGCCCTTGGCGTCCAGGAAGGCGTCCATCGCCCTGAACTGCCGCGCCCTCACCTGCGCGGCCTCGCCCGCCGCGCAGCCGGGGTCGGTCGACTGGGCGTGGGTGCCGACCACGTGGACGCGCCGGCCGTCCACGTCCAGCACCGCGTACACGAAGCCCTTGTTGGAGTGGCGGTCCGCGCCGCACGCGTCCTTGTAGACGTACTGCTCCTTGCGGACGATCGGCCACCTGCTCAGCACCGCCACGCCGCCGTCCTCGACGGTGAACGCGGAGTACGCCCCGGCCGTGGCGTCCCAGCCGGAGGTGCCGCGGCCCATCACGGGCGTCCGGTGCGGGTACTGGGCGGCGGCGTTCCGCATCAGCGCGTCCGACGAGGTGTTGTCGAACGCCTCCTGGACCACCACCACGTCGTTGCCCTGGAAGAACGGCGCCGCCGGGATGGCCTTCGCCCGGTGGTCCTGACCCCAGTTCGGGTACACGGCCCGGTTGAAGAGGAACACGTTGTACGTCAGGACCTTCAGGGCCGGCGTCGTCGCGGCGGGGGCGGCCGACGCGGGCGGCGCGGCGGCGGCCAGCGGCACCGCGGCGAGCAGCGCGGCCGTCGCGGCGGACAGGACGGCACGCGGCGCGCGGCGGAGCGCGGGGCGCGGCAGGGGCAGAGGCACGGTGACTCCCTGTGGGGACGGGACGGCGTACGGGGACGCCGCACATCCAAGCAGCCGCGGTTACTCTCGGGTAGCTGCCGGGTGGAGGGGACCTTGCCGGGGTCCGGCGGACCGGCGAAGAACCGCCGCCCGGCCGCCGGGGACCGCGCCGCCCCCTCCCCGGCACCGCCCGCATACTGGAAGTCCACCGGGCGGACACCGGGCCGCCCCGCCGGCGGTCCGCTCTCGCACGGCGGCCCCGGCGGCCCGGTGNGTCCGCCCTGGCCGGCCCGCCGGCGGTCCCGGCCCTGTCTCTTGCTCCNGNNTC
>NZ_CP095474.1:4078658-4091189 GCF_023614315.1 Streptomyces sudanensis
GGCCCGNNNGNCCCCGTCCCGTCCCGCGGCGGGGCTCCCCTCGGGCCCCGCGGAACCAGGAGCAGCACCCATGAACGAGGCCGCCGACCGCCCCGTGCCGCCTCCTCCCGGCGGGGTCCTGTGGAGCCTCGCGGGCGACGTGCGGGGCCTGCTCATGCTGCCCTCGGCGTTCGTCCTCCAGGTCGCCCACCCGGCCGTCGGCGCCGGGGTCGACGAGCACTCCGTCTTCCGCACCGACCCCTGGGGCCGCGCCGAGCGGTCCCTGCGCTCGCTCCAGCTGTGGGTGTACGGCGGGGAGGCCGCCGCCGAGGAGGGCCGGCGCCTGCGCCGCCTCCACCGCGGGATCCGGGGCACCGACGCCCACGGCCGCCCGTACCGCGCCCTCGCCCCGGCCCCCTACGCCTGGGTCCACGCCACGGGCTTCCCCGTCCACCGCCACGCGAGCCGCTACCTCGTCCGCCCCATGACCACGGAGCAGGAGCGGGCGTTCTACGCCGAGTGGCTGCGGGTCGGCCGGGTCCTCGGCGTCCGCGACCGCGACATGCCGCAGACGATCGAGGAGTTCTGGCCGTACTACCGCGAGGTCCTGGCCGAGGAGGTCGAGCGGACCGCCGTCGTCGGCGAGCTGCTGGCCACCGACGCCCCGATCCCGCCCCCCGACCGCGGGCCCCGGGCGCTCAGGCCGGCGCTGCGCGCCCTGTGGCCCCTGCTGCGGCCGCCGTTCCTCCGCTTCCGCGCCTTCGTCGCCGTGGGCTTCCTGCCGCCCGAGGCGCGCGAGGCGATCGGCCTGGACTGGTCGGACGCCCAGGAGCGGAGGCTGCGCCTCCTGGGCCTGGTGGCGCGGGCCGTGGTGCCCGCCCTCCCCGAGCGGCTGCGCTACCTCCCGCTCGCCCGGGAGGCCCGGCGCGCCCACCGCGCGGGGAACACCCACCGCGCCGGGCGGCCCGCACGCTGACGCCCGCCCGCCGACGCCCGCCGGGACCCGTGCCGGCGGGCGNNNGCCGGGGAACGCCCGGACCGCCGGTCCCTTCCGGGGCCGGCGGTCCGGGGACGGGGGACGGGGGACGGGGGACGGGATCAGTCGTGCCCGTGGTGCCCGTGCCCGTGGTGCCCGTGCCCGTCGTGCCCGTGCCCGTCGTGCCCGTGGCGGTCGCCGTGGTCGCCGTGGTCGCCGTAGTCGTGGACCGTGTTCGTCGCGGCGATCTCGGACCAGGACTTCGGCGGGCTCACCGGCGCCTTCGCCGCCGTGCGGGCCGCCGCGCCCACCTGGGCCGGCGGGGTCTGCGGCTTCGACGGCTGGTACAGCCAGGTGTCGAACAGGCCGGCCAGCTGCCTGCCGGAGATCCGCTCCGCGTACGCGACGAAGTCCGCGACCTTCGCGTTGCCGTACGCCCGCTCCGTCGGCCAGCCCTTCAGGATGCGGAAGAAGTCCTCGTCGCCCACCTCGTTGCGCAGGGCCTGGAGCGTCAGCGCGCCCCGGTCGTAGACGGCGAGGTGGAACTGGTTCTGCGGACCCGGGTCGCCCGGCTTGACCGTCCAGAACGGGTCGTCCTCCGGGTGCGAGGCGTACACCCAGTCCGCCAGCTCCTGCGCCGTGCCCTCGCCCTGGCGCTCGGACCACAGCCACTGGCTGTAGCGGGCGAAGCCCTCGCTGATCCAGATGTCCTTCCAGCCCTTCACGGACACGCTGTCGCCGTACCACTGGTGGGCCAGCTCGTGGACGACCACCGAGGTGTTGGAGCCGTTCGCGAACTGGCGCGGGCTGTAGAACGGCCGGGTCTGCGTCTCCAGCGCGTACCCGCTGCGCACGTTCGGCACGTACCCGCCGAGCGCGTTGAACGGGTACGGCCCGAAGACCTCCTCCAGCCACTCCGCGATCTCGACGGTCCGCTCGACGCTCGCGCGCGCCGCGCCGTCGTTGGTGCCGAGGTCCTTGCTGTAGGCGTTGACGACCGGCAGGCCGTTGGCGGTCGTGTCGGTGGTGAGGTCGAACCTGCCGACCGCCAGCGTCGCCAGGTACGTCGCCTGCGGCTTGTCGGACCGCCAGTTGTATCGGGTCCAGCCCAGCCGCGAACTCTGCGAGAGCAGCACGCCGTTGCTGATGGCCTGGGAGCCGTCCGGGACGGAGACGGAGACGTCGAAGGTGGCCTTGTCGAGCGGGTGGTCGTTGGACGGGAACCACCAGGCGGCCGACTCGGGCTGCTGCGCGGCGACCCCGCCGTCCGGGGTGCGGTGCCACGCCGTCCACCCGTCGATCTTCACCTCCGACGGCTTGCCCGCGTACCGCACGACGACCGAAACCGGTCGGTCCTTCGGCAGCGGCACGGCCGGGGTGATCTCCAGTTCCTGCGAGCCCGACGCGGTGAACGCGGCCTTCCGGCCGTTCACCCGCACCTCCAGCGCCTTCAGGCCGAGGTCCAGGTTGAAGCGGGACAGGTTCTGCGTCGGGGTGGCGAGGATCGTCGCCGTCCCCTCCAGCAGGTCCGTCGACGGCTGGTACTTCAGCCGCAGGTCGTAGTGGGCGACGTCGTACCCGCCGTTGCCGCTGGCCGGATAGTAGGGGTCGCCGATGCTCGGAGCGCCGGGCGTGAAGTCGGCGGCCGATGCCGGGACCACCAGCAGCAGGGAGGCCGTGATCACGCCCGGGACGAACAGTCTGCGGTGCACGTGTGTCTCTCCAAGTCGTCGGAGGGCCGGTGTTCTGAGAGCTATTCACCCCGGCGCCCCTGATCATGTCCACGACGCGCGCCGCCGCGGGATCGTCATCCGGCCGACATGGGCCCCCCGGGGCCCGTCCCGTCCCCCTCTGCCGCTCCTGTCCCGCAATCGTCCTCTTCCGCGCCGCCGCCGCGGGCGGTACGGTCCGCCCCCGCCGGTGCCCGCCCGGACGCCGCACGGAGCGCCCCCTCCCGTGCCCCNGCCACCGCCCGGCGGCCCGGACCCGGCACCCGCGCCCTCGCCCGGCCGCCGTACCGGCGGGGCCGCCGCCCCCGGGCCTCCCGCCGCGACGCGCCCCCGCGCCACCCCGTCCGGGCGGGCCGCCGCACCGCCGCCGGGCGCCCGGGGCGCCGGGACGGCCGGAGGCGGCCGGAGGCGCCCGGGCTGGCCTAGGATCGGCCTCCTGATGACTGCCACCCTCGTCGCCAAGAACCTCGCCGCCGGACACGCCGAGCGCTCCCTCTTCTCCGGCCTCGACCTCGTCGTCGCCCCCGGCGACGTCGTCGGCCTCGTCGGCGTCAACGGCGCCGGCAAGTCGACGCTGCTGCGCCTCCTCGCCGGGCTGGACACCCCCGAGGACGGCGAAGTGCAGCTGTCGCCGCGCACCGCCACCGTCGGCCACCTCCCCCAGGAGCCCGAGCGGCGGCCGGGGGAGACGGTGGCGGACTTCCTCGCCCGCCGCACCGGCGTCGCCGGGGCGCAGGCGGCGATGGACGCGGCGACGCAGGGGCTCGTCGACGGGACGCCCGGGGCCGACGACGCGTACGCCGCCGCCCTGGAGCGCTGGCTCGCCCTCGGCGGCGCCGACCTCGACGACCGGGCGGAGGAGACCGCTGTGGCACTCGGCCTCACCGTGGGGCTCGACCGGCCCATGACCGCCCTCTCCGGCGGCCAGGCGGCCCGCGCCGGCCTCGCCTCGCTGCTCCTCTCCCGCTACGACGTGTTCCTCCTCGACGAACCCACCAACGACCTGGACCTCGACGGACTGGAGCGGCTGGAGGAGTTCGTACGGGGCCTGCGCGCGGGCACGGTCGTCATCAGCCACGACCGCGAGTTCCTCGCCCGCACCGTCACCAGGGTCCTCGAACTCGACCTCGCCCAGCAGCGGACGGCCCTCTACGGCGGCGGCTACGACGCGTACCTGGAGGAGCGGGAGACGGCCCGCCGGCACGCCCGCGAGGACTACGAGGAGTACGCCGACCGGAAGGCCGCCCTGGAGAGCCGCGCCCGGACGCAGCGCTCCTGGATGGACAAGGGCGTCAGGAACGCCCGCCGCAAGGCGAGCGACAACGACAAGATCGGTCGCAAGTTCCGCAGCGAGACCAGCGAGAAGCAGGCCGCCAAGGCACGGCAGACCCAGCGGATGATCGAGCGGCTGGACACCGTGGAGGAGCCCCGCAAGGAGTGGGAGCTGCGCATGGAGATCGCCGCCGCGCCCCGCTCGGGCACCGTCGTGGCGACGCTGCGCGACGCCGAGGTCCGGCGCGGCGCCTTCGCGTTCGGCCCGGTGACCCTCCAGGTCGACTGGGCCGACCGGATCGCCGTCACCGGCGCCAACGGCGCGGGCAAGTCGACCCTCCTCGCCGCGCTCCTCGGCCGCCTCCCGCTGGACGCCGGCCACGCGGCGCTGGGCTCCGGCGTCGTCGTCGGCGAGGTCGACCAGGCGCGGCGGCTGTTCCACGGCGAGGAGACCCTGCTGGACGCCTTCTGCGCGGCCGTCCCCGACACCGAGCCGGCGGACGTGCGCACCCTCCTCGCCAAGTTCGGCCTCAAGGCGGCCCACGTCCTGCGCCCCGCGACGACGCTCTCGCCGGGCGAGCGGACGCGCGCCGCCCTCGCCCTCCTCCAGGGCCGGGGCGTGAACCTGCTCGTCCTGGACGAGCCGACCAACCACCTCGACCTGCCGGCGATCGAGCAGCTGGAGGCCGCCCTCGACGAGTACACCGGGACGCTGCTCCTGGTCACCCACGACCGGCGCATGCTCGACGCCGTCCACGTGACCCGCCGCGTCGAGGTCGCGGACGGCCGGGTCACGGAGGTGTGACCGGGGCCGCCCCGTACGACGGGCGGCAGCCCCCGTACGGTACGGGCGGCGGGCCCGCCGGGGTCACGGGCGGCCCCCACGATGCGGGCGGCCCCGCCGGGCTACGGGCGGTCCTCCGGCTCCTCGTACGCGTCGTACGCGCCGTCCCCGGGCGCCCCGTCCCCGGGCGTCCCGTCCCCGGGCGCCCCGTCCCCGGGCGCCCCGCCGTCGGGCAGGGCGCCGCGGGCGCGGTCCTCCTCCGGGTCGTCCCCGGACCGCTCGGGCCGCTCGGCCCCGTCCTCCGCGCCGGCCGCGTGCCGCGCCTCCTCGTGGTGCCTGCGGACCTCTTCGGGCTTGTCGCCGATCTGGTTCACGACCCTCTCCGCCTCCGTCGTCGCCTCCGCCGCCGGACGGTCCGGCGACCCGGCCAGACTCACACGGCCCGCCCGCGCCCGCACGCTGGGACCGCGACGCGCGAGGGGCGGGCGGGAGCACCCCCGCCCGCCCCTCACGCGGCCGCGCACCGCGCTCAGCGGCGGCGGTCCCCGCCCTGGCCGCCGCCCAGCAGCCCGCCCTGCGCAGGGCCTCCGCCATCGCCCCGTCGGCGGGCGGCGGCGCCTGCCGGCNCCNNNGNNNCNNNNCGGGAGCAGCCGCGGCGGACGGGCACCCCGCTCGCGGGGCGGCCGGCCCTCGGCGGCCGCGCCGGCCGCCGCCTCGTCGTCCAGGCGCAGCGTCAGCGAGATCCGCTTGCGCGGCACGTCGACGTCGAGCACCTTCACCTTCACCACGTCACCCGGCTTCACCACCTCGCGCGGGTCCTTCACGAAGTTCCGCGACATGGCGGAGACGTGCACCAGGCCGTCCTGGTGGACGCCGACGTCCACGAACGCGCCGAACGCCGCCACGTTGGTGACGACCCCCTCCAGCACCATCCCCGCCGCCAGGTCGCCGATCTTCTCGACGCCCTCCTTGAACGCGGCGGTGCGGAACGCCGGACGCGGGTCGCGGCCCGGCTTCTCCAGCTCCCGCAGGATGTCCACGACGGTCGGCAGGCCGAACTTCCCGTCGACGAAGTCCTCCGGGCGCAGCGACCGCAGCACCCCCGCGTCCCCGATCAGCGCCGCGACCTCCCCGCCGGTCGCCTTCGCCATCCGCCGCACCACCGGGTACGCCTCCGGGTGCACCGCCGACGCGTCGAGCGGGTCGTCGCCGCCGCGGATCCGCAGGAAGCCCGCGCACTGCTCGTACGCCTTCGGGCCGAGGCGCGGCACGTCCTTCAGCGCCCGCCGCGACCGGAACGGCCCGTTGGCGTCCCGGTACGCCACGATGTTCTCGGCCAGCCCCGCGCCGATGCCCGACACCCGCGACAGCAGCGGCACCGAGGCCGTGTTGACGTCCACGCCGACGCCGTTCACGCAGTCCTCGACCACCGCGTCCAGCGACCGGGAGAGCTTCACCTCGGACAGGTCGTGCTGGTACTGGCCGACCCCGATCGACTTCGGGTCGATCTTCACCAGCTCGGCGAGCGGGTCCTGCAGCCGCCGCGCGATCGACACGGCCCCGCGCAGCGACACGTCCAGGTCCGGCAGCTCCTGCGAGGCGAACGCCGACGCCGAGTACACCGAGGCGCCCGCCTCCGACACCATCACCTTGGTCAGGTCCAGCTCGGGGTGGCGGGCGATCAGGTCCGCGGCGAGCCGGTCCGTCTCGCGCGACGCCGTGCCGTTGCCGACGGCGACCAGCTCGACGGCGTGCTCCTTCGCCAGCCGCGCCAGCACCGCCAGGGAGGCGTCCCACTTGTTGTGCGGCACGTGCGGGTGGATCGTGTCCGTCGCCACGACCTTGCCCGTCGCGTCGACCACGGCGACCTTGACGCCCGTGCGGTAGCCGGGGTCCAGGCCCAGGGTCGCCCGCGTCCCGGCGGGCGCGGCCAGCAGCAGGTCCCGCAGGTTCGCGGCGAACACCCGCACGGCCTCGTCCTCGGCGGCCGTGCGCAGCCGCAGCCGCAGGTCGATGCCGAGGTGCACCAGGACGCGGGTGCGCCACGCCCAGCGGACCGTGTCCAGCAGCCACCTGTCGGCCGGGCGGCCCCGGTCGGCGATCCCGAACCGCCGGGCGATCAGCCCCTCGTACGTGGACGGGCCCTCCACCGGCTCCTCCGGCTCCAGGACCAGCTCCAGCACGTCCTCCTTCTCGCCGCGCAGCATCGCCAGCACCCGGTGCGAGGGCAGCTCGGCGAACGGCTGGGCGAAGTCGAAGTAGTCGGCGAACTTGGCGCCCGCCTCCTCCCTGCCCGCGCGGACCTTCGCCACCAGCCGCCCGCGCGTCCACATCCGCTCGCGCAGCTCGCCGATCAGGTCGGCGTCCTCCGAGAACCGCTCGGTGAGGATCGCCCGCGCGCCCTCCAGCGCGGCGGCCGGGTCGGCGACCCCCCGGTCCGGGTCGGCGTACGCGGCGGCGGCCGCGAGGGGCTCGGTGCCCGGGTCCGCGAGCAGCCCGTCGGCCAGCGGTTCGAGCCCGGCCTCCCGGGCGGTCTGCGCCCTGGTGCGCCGCTTCGGCTTGAACGGCAGGTAGACGTCCTCCAGGCGGGCCTTGGTGTCGGCCCGGCGGATGCGCTCCTCCAGCTCCCCGGTCAGCTTGCCCTGCTCGCGCACGGAGTCGAGGATCGCGGCGCGCCGGTCCTCCAGCTCCCGCAGGTAGCGCAGCCGCTCCTCCAGGGCGCGCAGCTGCGCGTCGTCGAGCGCCCCGGTCGCCTCCTTGCGGTAGCGGGCGACGAACGGCACGGTCGAGCCGCCGTCCAGCAGCTCCACGGCCGCCCTGACCTGCCGCTCCCGTACGCCGAGCTCCTCGGCGATCCTGCCTTCGATGGACGTCGTCACGGTGTGTCCCGACCCGCCTTCCCCTGCTTCCGGCTTGCGCTCGCATTCTGCCCGCCCGGCCGGTAAGGCGCCGCACTCCCCCCGGCGCGCCGTCCCGGGCACGCGCCCGGCCGGCGCCGGACGCGTGCCCGGGCGGTCACCTCCGCCCGAGGGCGTAGGAGGGCGGCAGGGCGTCGGCCGCGGTCAGCGCCGCGCGGAAGCCCTCGGCCAGCTCGGTGAGCCGCTCGACCCCGGCCGCGCCGAGGTGGGCGTAGGGCGCCGCGTCCAGCCGGTCCGTGTGGGCCTCCACCTCCTCGCGCAGCGCGGTGCCCGCCGAGGTGAGCGCGCCCTCCCCGTCCACCAGGCCGCGGTCGCGCAGGCGCTCCACGGCGGCGTCCCAGTCGGACCGCTCCCAGCCGCGGGAGAGGAGCACCCAGCCGGGCGAGGCCCCCGCGCCGCTCGCGGTGTGGCTGACGAGGGCCTCCAGCGGGTCGAGTCCGGCGTCCAGCAGGGCGGCCAGGTGGGCGTCCCCGCGGTGCTCGCGCAGCAGCATCGCCGCGTGCCAGTACGCCAGGTGCGGCTCCTCGGGCACGGGCAGGTCGGCGAGCGCGGCGTACAGCGGCCGGGCGTGCCGGGTGCACGCCTCCGCGGCGCGCAGGGCCAGTTCGGCGGCCTCCGCCACGGCGGCCGAGCCGGCGTCGTCGCCGAGCACCCGCCGTGCGAACCGGTCGGCCGCGCGCAGCCGCGCCGCGAGGACGTCCGCCGGGGACGCGGTGTCCCACACGGCGGGCAGGTGGCGGGCTATGAGGGCGTGGTTGAAGCTGTAGAAGGCCCCGCAGACCACTCCGGCGCCCACCGCGCCCATCGCGGCGGCCCGCCCCGCGAAGTAGGCGGCGTGCGGGTCGGTAAGGCCGGCGGCGCCCAGCTCCTCGCCGTACTCCGGGGAGAAGTAGACGGCGGCGTGGAAGAGGTTGACCGGGCGGTGGCAGCGGCGCACGGCCGGGGACGGAAGGGTCGTCTTCGTCATGTCGCACACGTTAACGACCGGCGGTCCGGTGCGGAGGGAATTATGGCCGGCTCCGGTAGGTGAAGCGCGGACGCCGCCGTTCCAGGAACGCGGCGACGCCCTCGGCCCGGTCGCCGCTGGCGGCCGCCTCCCGCGCCCAGTGCGCGTCCCGCCCGGTCAGCCCGGCGGCGAACTCCTTCGCGGCGGCCTGCGTCAGCGGCGACCGCGACAGCAGCACCCGGGTGAACGCCTCGACCCGGCCGTCCAGTCCGCCGGCCGGCAGCACCTCGTCGACCAGGCCCGTGCGCAGCGCCCGCTCGTCGTCGATCAACTCGGCGGAGAACAGCAGGTACTTCGCCGTGGACGGCCCGACCAGGGAGACCAGCCGGCGGGTGGACGAGGAGGGGTAGACGATGCCCAGCCGCGCCGGCGTCACCCCGAACCGGGCCCCCGCCTCCGCGAACCGCAGGTCGCAGGCGGCGGCGAGCTGGCAGCCGCCCCCCACGCAGTAGCCGCGCACGGCGGCGAGCGTCGGCCGGGGGAAGGCGGCCAGGGCCTCCTCCGCGCGCACCGCCAGCGCCTGCTGGCGGTCGTCCGGTTCGTGCAGCGTCGAGATGTCCGCCCCGGCGCAGAACGTGTCGCCCGCGCCCGTCAGGACCAGCGCCCGCACCTCGCGGTCGGCGGCCAGCTCCGCCAGCAGCTCCGGCAGCGCCCGCCACATGGCGGCGGTCATGGCGTTGCGCTTCGCCGGATTGCTGATGACGACGGTCGCGACCCCGTCCGTGACACGGTGCTCCAGCTGCGGCTCCATGCGCCGGATGCTATCCGCCCCCCGCGGCCGGGGACGCGCCGCCGGGCGCCGGGCGCTCACCAGCCGCCGGTCGCCCCCGTCAGCTCCTTGACGGCCGGGCGGGCCGCGTCGAGGACGGTCGTGAACCAGGCGGAGAACGGCGCCGACGCCTGCCGCTCGGCCAGCTCGGCCGCCGTCACGAACGCGGTCTCCTCCACCTCCCGCGGGTCCGGCCGGAGCGGAGCCCGCACCATCCCCACGAAGAGGTGGTTGTACTCCTGCTCCACCAGGCCCGACGCCGGGTCCGGGTGGTTGTAGCGGACCGTCCCCGCCTCGGCCATCAGCGACGGCGCCACCCCCAGCTCCTCGAAGACCCGCCGCGCGGCCGCCGTGAACGGGGACTCGCCCGGGTACGGGTGCCCGCAGCAGGTGTTCGACCAGACGCCCGGCGAGTGGTACTTGCCCAGGGCCCGGCGCTGCAGCAGCAGCCGCCCCTCCCCGTCGAAGAGGAACACCGAGAACGCCCGGTGCAGCAGGCCGGGCGCCCGGTGCGCCGACAGCTTCTCGGCGGTGCCGACGGTGCTGCCGTCCTCGTCGACCAGCTCCAGCATGATCGGCGTCGCGGCTCCGTCCGGCGAGCTGTTCGCCGCGGTGGCGGGTGTGGTCGGCATAGCCATCCTTCGCATCGGTTCTCGGCCCTGCGGGGCGAGTCCCCAGTCTGCCGTACGGAAACCACGCGCAGGCGTACCGTCCCCGCGCCCGGACGGGCGGGCGCGGAGGGGCGGTTCAGACGCCGAAGGCGGGCGGATAGGCGATGGTGCCCGAGGGCGTCCTCCCGCGGGGGTCCAGCCGGAGCGCCATCATCGCCTCGTCCGGGACGTCGAAGGGCGCCCGGATCCCGTACCGCGAGGCCGGTACGAAACCGAAGCGGGGGTAGTACTCCGGGTGGCCCAGCACCAGCACCAGCGGCTCCCCGGCGAGCCGCGCGGCGTCCAGGGCGGCCCGTACGACGGCCCCGCCGGCGCCCTGCCGCTGGTGCTCCGGGGCGACCGCCACCGGGGCCAGCGCCGCGGCCGGGGCGTCCCCGACGCGGCAGCGGGTGATCAGCGCGTACGCCGCGACCGAGCCGTCCGGCGCCTCGGCGACGTACGACAGGCCCGGCAGCCAGGCGTCGGGGTCGGCGCGCAGCGCGTCGACCAGGTCCGCCTCGGCGGAGGTCTCGAAGGCCGCCGCGTTCACCGCGTGCACGAAGGCGCGGTCGGCGTCCGTCTCGGGGCGGGTCCGCCAGCGGAGNTNTNTANATGAGNANAGCGGGGGAGGGGCCGTCGTGGGACAACGCGGAAGCCTTTCGGACGGGCGGGGCCGGCCTGCCGTACCGGCCGGGCACCCGCGGACGGGAGGGGACGTGGAGCGTGCCGCCGGGGCGGCGCCGACCGCCGTCCCCGGTTCCTCCGCCGGGCGCCCGCGGCCCGGCGGCCCGGCGGGTCAGTGGCACAGGCCCGCCTCGTGCGCCGCGTAGCCGCTCGGCTCCAGCTGGAACGTGCAGTGTTCCACGTCGAAGTGGCCGACCAGGCACTCCCGCAGGTCGTGCAGCACCTTCTCGTGGCCCCCGCCGTCGAGCACGCTCGCCTCCACCACCACGTGCGCGGACAGCACCGGCATCCCCGAGGTGATCGTCCAGGCGTGCAGGTCGTGGACGTCCTCCACCCCCGGCAGCGCCAGCAGGTGCGCCCGCACCTCCGCCATGTCCACGTCCTTCGGAGCCGACTCCAGCAGCACGTCCAGCGTCTCCCGGAGCAGCTTCACCGTCCGGGGCACGATCATCACGGCGATCACCAGCGACGCGATCGGGTCCGCCGCCTGCCAGCCGGTGGCCAGAATCACCCCGGCGGCCACCAGCACCGTCACCGACCCCAGCGCGTCCGCCAG
This sequence comes from Streptomyces sudanensis, assembly GCF_023614315.1. Classification (NCBI taxonomy): domain Bacteria; kingdom Bacillati; phylum Actinomycetota; class Actinomycetes; order Kitasatosporales; family Streptomycetaceae; genus Streptomyces; species Streptomyces sudanensis. The sequence goes on from NZ_CP095474.1 coordinate 4,089,983, forward strand.
CACCTCCAGGTAGGCGCCGCGCACGTTGAGGCTGTCCTTCTGCCCGCGCACCAGCAGCGACAGGGACACCATGTTCGCGGCCAGACCGACCAGGGCGAAGACGACCGTCAGCCCGCCCTTGGTCTCGGCCGGCTCCACGAACCGCTGGACCGCCTCGAACAGGACGTACCCGCCGGCCCCCAGCAGCAGCAGGCAGTTCGCCAGCGCCGCCAGGATCTCCGCGCGGGCGTAGCCGTAGGTGCGCTTCGCGGTGGCCGGGCGGTTCGCCATGTGGATGGCGAGCAGCGCCATGCCCAGGCCGACCGCGTCGGTCGCCATGTGCGTCGCGTCCGCGATCAGGGCGAGCGAGTCGGCGAGGACGCCGCCGACGATCTCCACGACCATCACGCTGAGCGTGATCCCGAGAGCCACCCGCAGCCGCCACCGGTGCGCGGCGCCGGCCGTGCCCGCCGGCGGACTTCCGTGTGTGTGCCCGTGGTGGTGTCCAGCCCCCATGAGGTCGCCTCCCGGTCGGGTCAGTGACTGCCTTCCGGGCGGCAGTCAACTACGGGTGGGGGGTATGGGCAAGCCGACGCTGAAGACCGTTGTCATCCCCCCTGACCTGTACTTCTCCGGCCGCGGCGGCCCCCGGCCCCACCCCGTGCGGAGCCGGCCGGCCCGGCGGCCCCCGAGGCGGCCCCGACCTGGGGTTTGTGGGCCGAGCGGGTGATCGAGGATGATGACCCCGCCGCCGGGCCGGGCGCCCCCGCCCGGGGAAACCTGGGTGAGCTGCGCCTTCCGTCCATCCGATAGCCTCTGCCGACGTGCCGCCGCCCGCGACCGGGCCGGGCCGCCGCCCCAGCCGCCGTCAGCTCCAAGGAGTGGGTTCGTCTGTCGACCGCCATCCTCACCGGTCCTCCCGTACCCGGATCGCCGCTCGAGGGCGATCTGCGGTCGCTGGGCTTCGAGGTCCGCGCCGCCGCGGACCGGCAGGAGACCGCCGCGCTGCTCGCCGCCGTACCGGCCGGCGAGCGCGTCGCCGTCGTCGACCCGCGCTTCGTCGGCCACCGGCACGCCCTGCGGCTGGCCCTGACCGACCCCCGCTTCGCCGCGGGCGCGGTCCCGGGCGCCCTCACCGCGCAGCCGGAGGCCCGCCCGTCCCTGGCCCGCGCCCTNGCGGCCNCGCCCGCGCCCGCNGCGNNCCGCNGGAACGCCGGCCTCCGCNGGA
>NZ_CP095474.1:4091194-4114626 GCF_023614315.1 Streptomyces sudanensis
ACGCNNNCGGCCTCCGCCGACGCGCCCGCGACGCTGCCGGACGCGCTCGCCGCCGCGCTGGAGGCCGACGGCGTCGCCGTCCACCGGCCCGAGCTCGGTTCGCTGGTCGCCGCCGTCCCCGCCGGCCCGCAGGCCCGCAAGGAGACCCGCGACGCCGTCGCGGCCGTCGACGAGGAGGCCGTGCGCCTCCGCTCCGCGGTGAAGTCCCGCGACGGCTTCTTCACCACCTTCTTCGTCAGCCCCTACTCGCGCCACCTCGCCCGCTGGTGCGCCCGCCGCGGCCTCACCCCCAACCAGGTCACCACCGCCTCGCTGGTCACCGCGCTGATCGCGGCGGGCTGCGCGGCGACCGGCACCCGCGGCGGCTTCGTCGCCGCCGGACTGCTGCTGCTGGTCTCCTTCGTCCTGGACTGCGCCGACGGGCAGCTCGCCCGCTACTCCCTGCAGTACTCGACGCTCGGCGCCTGGCTCGACGCCACCTTCGACCGGGCCAAGGAGTACGCCTACTACGCGGGCCTCGCCCTCGGCGCCGCCCGCGGCGGCGACGACGTGTGGGCCCTCGCGCTGGGCGCGATGGTCCTCCAGACCTGCCGGCACGTCGTCGACTTCTCCTTCAACGAGGCCAACCACGACGCCACCGGCAACACCAGCCCCACCGCCGCCCTCTCCGACCGGCTCGACGGCGTCGGCTGGACGGTCTGGGCGCGGCGCATGATCGTCCTGCCCATCGGCGAGCGCTGGGCCCTGATCGCCGTGCTCACCGCCGCCACCACCCCCCGCACCGTCTTCCTCGCCCTGCTGGTCGGCTGCGCCTTCGCCGCCTGCTACACCACCGCCGGCCGCGTCCTGCGCTCCCTCACCCGCCGGGCGGGCCGCACCGACCGCGCCGCCCGGGCCCTCGCGGACCTCGCGGACAGCGGGCCCCTCGCAGAGACCGCCGCGAAGGCCCTGCGCCGCGCGGCCCGCCCGCTCGGCGGCCGCACCCCGTACGCCCTCGCCGGCGCGGCGGTCCTGCTGGCCGCCGCCTGCGCCGCCCCGCTCGGCGGCCCCCTGGTCGTCCTGGCGGCCGTCCTGTACGCCGTGACCTCGGGCGCCGCCGTCGCCCGCCCGCTGAAGGGCGCCCTGGACTGGCTGGTCCCGCCCGTGCTGCGCGCCGCCGAGTACGCGGCCGTCCTCGTCCTCGCCGCCCGCGCCGACGCACCCGGGGCGCTCCCGGCGGCGTTCGGGCTGGTCGCGGCCGTCGCCTACCATCACTACGACACGGTGTACCGCATCCGCGGCAACGCCGGCGCGCCGCCCGCCCACCTGGTGCGGGCGCTCGGCGGCCACGAGGGGCGCACCCTGCTGGTGGCCGTCCTCGCCGCCCTCCTGGCGACGGGCGGGGGCGACGGCTTCACCCTGGCGCTCGCCGTCCTCGCCGGTGCCGTGGCGCTGGTGGGGCTCGCGGAGTCCATCCGCTTCTGGGTGTCCGCCGGAGCACCCGCCGTACACGACGAAGGAGAACCCGCATGATCGGCCTCGTACTGGCAGCCGGTGCCGGACGGCGTCTGCGCCCCTACACCGACGCCCTCCCGAAGGCCCTCGTGCCGGTCGACGGCGACAGGACCGTCCTGGACCTCACCCTCGCCAACTTCGCCGAGGTCGGCCTCACCGAGGCCGCGATCGTCGTCGGCTACCGCAAGGAGGCCGTGTACGAGCGCCGGGCCGCCCTGGAGGCGACGTACGGGCTGAAGCTCACCCTCGTCGACAACGACAAGGCCGAGGAGTGGAACAACGCCTACTCCCTGTGGTGCGCCCGCGACGTGCTCCACGAGGGCGTGATCCTCGCCAACGGCGACACCGTCCACCCCGTCTCCGTCGAGCACACCCTCCTCGCGGCGCGCGGCGGCGACCGGCGGATCGTCCTCGCCCTCGACACGGTGAAGCCCCTCGCCGACGAGGAGATGAAGGTCGTCGCCGAGGACGGCGCGGGCGTCCGCCGCATCACCAAGCTCATGGACCCGGCCGACGCCACCGGCGAGTACATCGGCGTCACCCTGATCGAGCCCGAGGCCGCGGGTGACCTCGCCGACGCCCTGAAGGCCACCTTCGAGCGCGACCCCGACCTGTACTACGAGGACGGCTACCAGGAGCTCGTCCACCGCGGCTTCCGGATCGACGTGGCCCCCATCGGAGACGTCCGCTGGGTGGAGATCGACAACCACGACGACCTCGCGAAGGGCCGTGAGATCGCGTGCCTGTACTGACCCGGCTCATCCCCTCGCCGGTCGTCGTCGACATCAGCCGAGGCGCGCTGGACGACCTGGCCGGCATCCTCGCCGACCAGCGGATCTCCGCCTCCGGCAAGCTCGCGATGGCCGTCAGCGATGGCTCCGGCCGCGCCCTGCGCGGGAAGCTGGAGCCGCTGCTGCCCGACGCCCGCTGGCACACGGTCGAGGACGGCACCATCGACTCCGCCGTCCGCCTCGCCGACGCCATCCGCGGCAAGCGGTACGACGCGGTCGTCGGCGTCGGCGGCGGCAAGATCATCGACGTGACGAAGTACGCCGCGGCCCGGGTCGGCCTGCCCATGGTCGCCGTCGCGACGAACCTCTCCCACGACGGCATCTGCTCGCCGATCGCCACCCTCGACAACGACAACGGCCGCGGCTCCTACGGCGTCCCCTCGCCGATCGCCATGGTCGTCGACCTCGACGTGATCCGGGACGCCCCGGCGCGGTACGTCCGCTCCGGCATCGGCGAGGCGATCTCCAACCTCTCCGCCCTCGCCGACTGGCAGCTCTCCCACCGGGTCACCGGCGAGAGCGTCGACGGCCTCGCCGCCGCCATGGCCCGCACCGCCGGCGAGTCCGTGCTCCGCCACCCCGGCGGCGTCGGCGACGACGAGTTCCTCGTCGTGCTGGCCGAGGCGCTGGTCCTGACCGGCGTCGCCATGTCGGTCAGCGGCGACAGCCGGCCCGCGTCGGGCGCCTGCCACGAGATCAGCCACGCCTTCGACCTGCTGCACCCGACCCGCCGCGCCTCCCACGGCGAGCAGTGCGGGCTGGGCGCCGCCTTCGCGATGCACCTGCGGGGCGCCCGCGACGACGCCGGCCTCTTCGCCGAGGTCCTGCGCCGGCACGGCCTGCCGGTGCTGCCCGAGGAGATCGGGTTCACCCCGGACGAGTTCGCCGCGATCGTGGCGTACGCGCCGCGGACCCGCCCGGGGCGCTTCACGATCCTCGAACACCTCGACCTGTCCACCGACCAGATCAGGGACGCGTACGCCGACTATGCAAAAACCATCGGTAGCTGAGCTCCGCCCCGTCGTCCACCCGCCGGGCGTGAAGGACCGGCGCAGCGGCGAGCACTGGGGCGGCCGCCTCTACATGCGCGAGGTCTCGCTGCGGGTGACCCGCCACCTGGTCGCGACGAAGGTCACACCGAACCAGCTGACGTACGTGATGACCGTCGCCGGCGCGCTGGCCGCCCCCGCGCTCCTGGTGCCCGGCATCCCCGGCGCGCTGCTCGGCGTGCTCATGGTCCAGCTCTACCTGCTGCTCGACTGCGTCGACGGCGAGGTCGCCCGCTGGAAGAAGCAGTTCTCCCTCGGCGGCGTCTACCTGGACCGCGTCGGCGCGTACCTGTGCGACGCGGCGGTGCTGGTCGGCTTCGGCCTGCGCGCCGCCGACCTGTGGGGGAGCGGCCGGATCGACTGGCTGTGGGCCTTCCTCGGCACGCTCGCCGCGCTCGGCGCCGTACTGATCAAGGCCGAGACCGACCTGGTCGCCGTCGCCCGCCACCAGGGCGGGCTGCCGCCGGTGAAGGAGGCGGCGTCCGAGCCGCGCTCGTCCGGCCTCGCGCTGGCCCGCCGGGCCGCCGCCGCGATCAAGTTCCACCGGCTCGTCCTCGGCATCGAGGCCAGCCTGCTGATCCTGGTCCTGGCGGTCGCCGACACGGTCCGCGGCGACCTGTTCCTCAGCCGCCTGGGCGTCGCCGTCCTCGCCGGGATCGCGCTGCTGCAGACGCTGCTGCACCTGGTGTCGATCCTCGCGTCGAGCAGGCTGAGGTGACCGCGTGAAGCTCGGTGCCGTCATCATCACCATGGGCGACCGCCCCGAGGACCTGAACGCCCTCATCGAGTCCGTCGCCCGCCAGGAGGGCGAGCCGGTCGAGGTCGTCGTCGTCGGCAACGGCGCCCCCGTCCGCGGCGTCCCCGGCTGGGTCCGCACCGTCGACCTGCCCGAGAACCTGGGCATCCCCGGCGGACGCAACGTCGGCATCGAGGCGTTCGGGCCGAACGGCTCCGACGTCGACGTGCTGCTCTTCCTCGACGACGACGGGCTGCTGCCCGAGCGGAACACCGCGGAGCTGGTCCGGCGGGCGTTCGCCGCCGACCCGCGGCTGGGCATCCTCAGCTTCCGCATCGCCGACCCGGACACCGGCGTCACCCAGCGGCGGCACGTGCCCCGGCTGCGCGCCTCCGACCCGATGCGGTCCTCCCGCGTCACGACGTTCCTCGGCGGCGCCAGCGCCGTCCGGACGAAGGTGATCGCGCAGGTCGGCCCGCTGCCCGGCGAGTTCTTCTACGCGCACGAGGAGACCGACCTGGCCTGGCGCGCCCTGGACGCCGGCTGGATGATCGACTACCGGTCGGACATGGTGCTCCACCACCCCACGACCGCCCCGTCCCGGCACGCCGTGTACCACCGGATGGTCGCGCGGAACCGGGTGTGGCTGGCGCGCCGCAACCTGCCCGCGCCGCTGGTCCCCGTGTACGTCGGGGTCTGGCTGCTGCTCACCCTCCTCAGGCGCCCCTCGGGACCCGCGCTGAAGGCGTGGTTCGGGGGCTTCAGGGAGGGGTGGACGACGCCCTGCGGGCCCCGGCGGCCCATGAGGTGGCGCACGGTGTGGCGCCTCACCCGCCTGGGCCGCCCGCCCGTCATCTGAGAAGCTCGGAACCTGCGGACCGGTGCACCCCGGAGGGCCGCCCTCCGCAGGCACCGCCCGCCGCACCCCTCCCNCCCCCGCACCGTGAACACGAAAGTTTCGACCTGTGAGTGAGACAACCCACGACCGAGCGGTCGCCGTGAGTGTCCCGCGCTCGCCCGACGACGACCTGACGCCGGCGGAGCTGGCCGCCAAGTACGGCCTGTCGGTGAGCGGCGCCCGGCCGGGCCTGGCGGAGTACGTCCGGCAGCTGTGGGGACGGCGCCACTTCATCCTGACGTTCTCCCGGGCCAAGCTCACCGCCCAGTACAGCCAGGCCAGGCTCGGCCAGCTGTGGCAGGTGGCCACCCCGCTGCTGAACGCCGCGGTGTACTTCGCGATCTTCGGCCTGATCCTCGAAGCCGGCCGGGGCATGGACGAGAAGGTCTACGTCCCGTTCCTGGTGACGGGCGTCTTCGTGTTCATGTTCACGCAGACCTCCGTCATGTCCGGGGTGAAGTCGATCTCCGGCAACCTGGGGCTGGTGCGGGCGCTGCACTTCCCGCGCGCCTCGCTCCCCATCTCGCTGGCGCTCCAGCAGCTGCAGCAGCTGCTGTACTCGATGCTCGTGCTGTTCGTCATCGCGGCGCTGTTCGGCAGCTACCCGTCGCTCGCCTGGCTGCTGATCGTGCCCGCGCTGGCGCTGCAGTTCATGTTCAACACCGGCCTCGCGCTGGCCATGGCGCGGCTCGGCAGCAAGACCCCCGACCTCGCCCAGCTGATGCCGTTCGTCATGCGGACGTGGATGTACGCGTCGGGCGTGATGTTCTCCATCCCGATCATGCTGAAGGACAAGCCGGCGTGGATCGCCGACGTCCTGATGTACAACCCCGCGGCGGTCTACATGGACCTCGTCCGCTTCGCACTGATCGAGGGCTACACCTCCGACAACCTGCCCGACCACGTCTGGGCCGCCGCCGTGCTGTGGGCGGTCGTCGTCGGCGTCGCCGGGTTCGTGTTCTTCTGGAAGGCTGAGGAGCAGTACGGCCGTGGCTGACGACATCGAAGGCGCCCGCTCCGGCGGGGCGCGCATCCCCACCGTCATCGCCGACGACGTGCACGTCGTGTACCGCGTCAACGGCGGCGGCACCGCCGGCAGGGGCAGTGCCACGGCGGCGCTCAACCGCATCCTGCGCCGCGACAAGGGGGAGGGCCGCGGCGTGCGCAGGGTCCACGCCGTGCGCGGGGTCTCCTTCGTCGCGTACCGGGGCGAGGCCATCGGCCTGATCGGCACCAACGGCTCCGGCAAGTCCACTCTGCTGCGCGCCATCGCCGGCCTGCTGCCCACCGAGAGGGGCAGGGTCTACACCGACGGCCAGCCCTCCCTCCTGGGCGTCAACGCCGCGCTCATGGGCGACCTGACCGGCGAGCGCAACGTCATCCTCGGCGGCCTCGCCATGGGCATGTCCCGCGAGGAGATCAAGGAGCGCTACCAGGACATCGTCGACTTCTCCGGCATCAACGAGAAGGGCGACTTCATCACCCTGCCCATGCGGACCTACTCCTCCGGCATGGGCGCCCGGCTCCGCTTCGCCATCGCCGCCGCCAAGAACCACGACGTCCTCATGATCGACGAGGCGCTGGCCACCGGCGACCGCAAGTTCCAGATCCGCTCCGAGGAGCGCATCCGCGAACTGCGCAAGGAGGCCGGCACGGTCTTCCTCGTCAGCCACAGCAACAAGTCGATCCGCGACACCTGCGACCGCGTCCTATGGCTGGAAAAAGGCGAACTCCTGATGGACGGGCCGACTGACGAGGTCCTCCGGGCATACGAGAAGGAGACCGGCCGCTAGCCGGCCCGCCCGCGGAGCGGCAGGTCGCACCGCCGGGGCCCGGCCGGACCGTCCGGACCGGGCCCGCGACGTGCGCGCGCCACGGGCCGAACGGATCATCCGTGTCGGACGACGTAAGCTGTACCGGTTCGTTTCAGGCCATGTGCGGTGACGGCTCCGCGGGTCGGCGGCGTGTCCGAAACGAGATGCATGCGGTCCGCGGTGTAGAACGGGAGACGTGACGGCAATGACGGAGAATCCCCGGCCGGCCGAGGGGCCCGCCGTCCCCGTACCGGGCCGCCGCCGGTGACGGGCGTCCGCCAGGCGGGCCCCGGCGCCCCCGCACGCACCACCCTCGACAAGGCCGCGGACGAGAACTTCCCCGTGGCCCCGTTCTTCCTGCCGCGCGCCTGGCGCGCGGACCTCATGGCCGTCTACGGCTTCGCCCGCCTCGTCGACGACGCGGGCGACGGCGACCTCGCCCCCGGCGGCGCCGACGCCCGCCTCCTGGGCGCCCGCCCCGGCGACGGCCCCGGGGCGCTGCTCGACGCCCTGGAGGCCGACCTGTCGCGCGTCTTCGACGACACGGCCGGCGCCCCCTCCCACCCGCTGCTCGCCTCGCTGCGGCCCACCGTCCGCCGCCACGCGCTCGGCCCGGGGCCGTTCCTCGCGCTGATCGAGGCCAACCGCCGGGACCAGCACGTCCGCCGCTACCCGACGTACGGCGACCTCGCCGCCTACTGCGAGCTGTCCGCCAACCCCGTCGGCCGGCTCGTCCTGGAGATCAGCGGCACCTCCACCCCCGAGCGGGTCCGCCGCTCCGACGCGATCTGCACCGCCCTGCAGATCACCGAGCACCTCCAGGACGTCGCCGAGGACCTCCGCCGCGACCGGATCTACCTGCCCGCCGAGGACATGGCCCGCTTCCGCGTCACCGAGGCCGACCTGGCCGCCCCCACGGCCGGCGCCTCGGTGCGGTCCCTCGTCGCCTACGAGGCGGAACGCGCCCGCGCCCTGCTGGAGGAGGGCGCCCCGCTCGTCGGCAGCGTCCGCGGCAGGCTCCGGCTCCTCCTCGCCGGCTTCGTCGCCGGGGGCCACGCCGCCCTCGACGCGATCAGGGCCGCCCGGTACGACGTCCTCCCCGGACCGCCCAGGGCCTCCCGGCACCGCCTGCTCCGCCGCGCGGGAGCGGTCTGGCGAGCAGCGCGCGGGGAGGGGTGAGCGGGACCGTGGACACGACGACGCAGGCGCCCCCGCCCGTCCAGGCCGCGTACGGCTACTGCGAGGACGTCACCGCGCGGCAGGCCCGGAACTTCGCGTACGGCATCCGCCTGCTGCCGGCCGGCAAGCGGCGGGCCATGTCGGCGCTGTACGCCTTCTCCCGGCGGGTCGACGACATCGGCGACGGCTCCCTCGACCCCGGGGCCAAGCGGCACCGCCTCGAAGCCGCCCGCGGCGTCCTCGACCGGGTCCGGCGGGGCGCCGTCGCCGAGGACGACACCGACCCGGTGGCCGTCGCCCTCGCCGACGCGGCCCGCCGCTTCCCCCTCCCCCTGGAGGGGCTCGACGAACTGATCGACGGCGTCCTGATGGACGTGCGCGGCCGGACCTACGAGACCTGGGACGACCTGAAGGTCTACTGCCGCTGCGTCGCCGGAGCCATCGGGCGCCTCTCCCTGGGCGTGTTCGGCACGGCCCCGGGCGCCCGCGACGCCGCACGCGCCCCGCAGTACGCGGACACCCTGGGCCTGGCCCTCCAACTCACCAACATCCTGCGGGACCTGCGCGAGGACGCCGCCAACGGCCGCAGCTACCTCCCCGCCGAGGACCTCGCCGAGTTCGGCTGCTCCGGCGGCTTCCACACCGCGGCGCCGCCCCCGGGCGCCGACTTCACCGGCCTCGTCCACCACGAGGTGCGGCGCGCCCGTGCCCTGTTCGCGGAGGGGTACCGGCTGCTGCCCATGCTGGACCGGCGCAGCGGCGCCTGCGTCGCCGCCATGGCCGGGATCTACCGCCGCCTCCTCGACCGCATCGAGCGCGACCCCGGGGCCGTGCTGCGCGGCCGGGTCTCGCTGCCGGGCCGGGAGAAGGCGTACGTCGCGGTGCGCGGCCTGTCCGGGCTCGACGCCCGCGCGGCCGCCCGCCGCGCCGAGGGGACCCGCCCGTGAACCCCCGCACGGCGCGCCGGGCCGGCCCCGGGAGGCGCGGATGAACGGCCGTCACACCGTCGTCGTGGGAGGCGGCCTCGCCGGGGTCTCCGCCGCCCTGCGCCTCGCCGACGCGGGGCTGCGGGTCACCCTGCTGGAGGGCCGCCCCCGCCTTGGCGGCCTGGCGTTCTCCTTCCGCCGCGGCGACCTCACCGTCGACAACGGCCAGCACGTGTACCTGCGCTGCTGCACCGCCTACCGCTGGTTCCTCGACCGGGTCGGCGGCGCGCACCTCGCGCCCGTGCAGGACCGGCTCGACGTGCCCGTCCTGGACGCCGGCGGCCCGCGCGGCCCCCGCCTGGGCCGGCTGCGCCGCGCCGCCCTGCCCGTGCCGCTGCACCTGGCGGCGAGCCTCGCCGCCTACCCCCACCTGTCGCCCGCCGAGCGGCTGGCCGCGGGCCGCGCCGCCCTCGCCCTGAGGTCCCTCGACCCCGCCGACCCCGCGCTCGACGCCGTCGACTTCGCCGGCTGGCTCGCCCGCCACGGCCAGTCCCGCCGCGCCGTGGAGGCCCTGTGGGACCTCGTCGGCGTCGCCACCCTCAACGCCACCGCCGAACGCTCCTCCCTCGCCCTGGCCGCGACGGTCTTCAGGACCGGCCTGCTCTCCGAGCCGGGCGCCGCCGACATCGGCTGGGCCCGGGTCCCCCTCGGCCACCTCCACGACACGCTCGCCCGCGAGGCCCTCGAATCGCGCGGCGTGCGGATCGCCGTCCGCGCCAGGGCCGCCGCCGTCACCCCCGCCGACGGCGGCGGCTGGACCGTCGACGTGCCCGGCGGCCGCCTGGAGGCGGACGCCGTCGTCCTCGCCGTACCGCAGCGCGAGGCCCACGGCCTGCTCCCGCCCGGCGCCCTCGACGACCCCGGCGACCTGCTGAGGATCGGCCACGCGCCGATCCTCAACGTCCACGTGGTGTACGACCGCCCGGTGCTGCGGCGCCCGTTCCTCGCCGCGATCGGGTCGCCCGTCCAGTGGGTGTTCGACCGGACGGAGCCCTCCGGCCTCCGCGGCGGCGGCCAGTACCTCGCCGTCTCCCAGTCGGCCGCCGAAGACGAGATCGACACCCCCGTGGCCGAACTGCGCGCCCGCTACCTGCCGGAACTGGAGCGGCTGCTGCCGCCCGCCCGGTACGCCCGCGTGGAGGACTTCTTCGTGACCCGCGAGCGGACGGCGACCTTCGCCCCCGCGCCCGGGGTCGGCCGGTTCCGCCCCGGCGCCCGAACTCGTGTGCCCGGCCTGTATCTTGCGGGCTCGTGGACCGCCACCGGCTGGCCCGCGACCATGGAAGGAGCGGTACGCAGCGGTCTCACCGCGGCGTCCGCCGCCCTCTCGGGTCTCGGCCGTCCCCACGTGCACCCGTTCGAGGAGGCGGCATGAGACCGAGTACAGGAGAAAGAGGAGAGACCGTGCCGACAGTGCCCCCGGGGAACCCCGCCGTCGACGCAGCGGAGGTCGCCGCGCTGCTGGACCGCGGACGAACCCTGTCCACCCCTGTGCTGCGCGCGGCCGTCGGCCGGCTCGCGAAGCCCATGGACACCGTCGCGGCCTACCACTTCGGCTGGATCGACGCGCTGGGGCGGCCCGCCGACGGGGACGGCGGCAAGGCCGTCCGTCCCGCCCTCGCGCTGCTGTCCGCCGAGGCGGCCGGCGCCCCGCCGGAGACCGGCGTCCCGGGGGCCGTGGCCGTGGAGCTCGTCCACAACTTCTCGCTGCTGCACGACGACCTGATGGACGGGGACGAGCAGCGCCGCCACCGCGACACGGTGTGGAAGGTCCACGGCCCCGCCCAGGCGATCCTCGTCGGCGACGCGCTGTTCGCCCTCGCCGGCGAGGTGCTGCTGGAACTCGGCACCGTCGAGGCGGGCCGCGCCACCCGGCGGCTGACCGCCGCCACCCGCAAGCTGATCGACGGCCAGGCGCAGGACATCTCCTACGAGCACCGCGAGCGGGTCACCGTCGAGGAGTGCCTGGAGATGGAGGGCAACAAGACCGGCGCGCTGCTGGCCTGCTCCGCCTCCATCGGCGCGGTCCTCGGCGGCGCCGACGACCGCACCGCCGACGCCCTGGAGGCGTACGGCCACCACCTCGGGCTGGCCTTCCAGGCCGTCGACGACCTGCTCGGCATCTGGGGCGACCCGGAGTCGACCGGCAAGCGGACCTGGAGCGACCTGCGCCAGCGCAAGAAGTCCCTGCCCGTCGTCGCGGCGCTCGCCGCCGGCGGGCCGGCCTCCGAGCGGCTCGGGGAGCTGCTCACCGCCGACGCCAAGACCCAGGACCTCGACGCGTTCTCCGAGGAGGAGTTCGCCGCCCGCGCCGCCCTCATCGAGGAGGCGGGCGGCCGCGAGTGGACCGCCGAGGAGGCCCGCCGGCAGCACGCCGTCGCCGTCGGGGCGCTGGACCGCGTCGACATGCCCGACCGGGTCCGGGCCCAGCTCACCGCCCTCGCCGACTTCGTCGTCGTACGGAAGCGATGACCGCGGTCCCAGGCGCCCCCGGGGCCGTCCCCGCCCCCGGGCCGGGAGGTCCGATCCGGCACATATGACGTCGCGGTCGGCGGCCGGCGCCGCGCGCGTGAGCGTGCGGCGCCGGCCGGCGGCAGACCCATGGCAGCACGTCCACTGCACGAAGGGGAAGCCATGACAGCGACGACCGACGGGAGCGCGGGCCCCGCGACCGCCCCGACCGCCCCGACCGCCGGGATCCACCGCACGGCCGCCGCGCCCGCCGCCGGGGCGGACCCGCGCACCGCCGCCGAGACCGCGATGCGCCGCTCCGTCGACCACCTCCTCGGCCGGCAGGACGCCGAGGGCTGGTGGAAGGGCGACCTGCAGACCAACGTCACCATGGACGCCGAGGACCTGCTGCTGCGCGAGTTCCTCGGCATCCGCGACGACGCCACCACCGAGGCCGCCGCCCTATTCATCCGGGGCGAGCAGCGCGCCGACGGCACCTGGGCCACCTTCCACGGCGGGCCCGGCGACCTCTCGGCCACCATCGAGGCGTACGTCGCCCTGCGCCTCGCCGGGGACCCGCCCGACGCCCCGCACATGGCCCACGCCGCCGCCTGGGTCCGCGCCCGCGGCGGCATCGCGGCGAGCCGCGTCTTCACCCGGATCTGGCTGGCGCTGTTCGGCTGGTGGAGGTGGGAGCGCCTGCCGGAGCTCCCGCCCGAGATGATCTACCTGCCGCCCTGGTTCCCGCTGAACGTCTACGACTTCGGGCAATGGGCCCGGCAGACGATCGTGCCGCTCACCGTCGTCTCCGCCAAGCGGCCCGTCCGCCCCGCGCCCTTCGCGCTGGACGAGCTGCACTCCGACCCGCGCCGCCCCGACCCGCCGCGCCCCCTCGCCCCGGCGCACACCTGGGACGGGCTGTTCCAGCGGCTCGACGGGGCCCTGCGCCGCTACCGCCGGGTCGCGCCGCGCGCCCTGCGCCGGGCCGCGATGAACGCCGCCGCCCGCTGGATCGTCGAGCGGCAGGAGAACGACGGCTGCTGGGGCGGCATCCAGCCGCCCGCCGTGTACTCGCTGATCGCCCTCCACCTCCTCGGCTACGACCTGGGGCACCCCGTGATGCGTGCCGGGCTCGACTCCCTGGACCGGTTCGCGGTCCGGCGCGAGGACGGCGCCCGCATGGTGGAGGCGTGCCAGTCGCCCGTCTGGGACACCTGCCTCGCCACCATCGCCCTCGCCGACGCCGGGCTCCCGCCCGACCACCCCGCCCTCGTCAGGGCCGCCGACTGGCTCCTCGCCGAGCAGGTGGTGCGGCCCGGCGACTGGGCGGTGCGTCGGCCCGGCCTGCCGCCGGGCGGCTGGGCGTTCGAGTTCCACAACGACACGTACCCCGACATCGACGACACCGCCGAGGTCATCCTCGCCCTGCGGCGGGTGCGCCACCCCGACCCCGCCCGGGTCGACGCGGCGGTGGAACGCGGCGCCCGCTGGACCCTCGGCATGCAGTGCCGCGACGGCGCCTGGGGCGCGTTCGACGCCGACAACACCAGCCGCCTCCCCAACCGGCTGCCGTTCTGCGACTTCGGCGAGGTCATCGACCCGCCCTCCGCCGACGTCACCGCCCACGTGGTGGAGATGCTCGCCCACGAGGGCCGCGCCCGCGACCCGCGCACCCGCCGGGGCGTCGCCTGGCTCCTCGCCGAACAGGACCCGCGGGGCTCCTGGTTCGGCCGCTGGGGCGTCAACCACCTCTACGGCACGGGCTCCGTCGTGCCCGCGCTCACCGCCGCCGGGCTGCCCGCCGCGCACCCGGCGATCCGGCGGGCCGTCGCCTGGCTGGAGTCGGTGCAGAACGACGACGGGGGCTGGGGCGAGGACCTGCGCTCGTACCGCGACGAGGAGTGGATCGGCCGCGGCGCCTCCACGGCCTCCCAGACCGCCTGGGCGCTGCTGGCGCTGCTCGCGGCGGGGGAGCGGGACTCCGCCGCCGCGGCGCGCGGCGTGGCCTGGCTGGCCCGTACGCAGCGGGAGGACGGCTCCTGGGACGAGCCGTACTTCACCGGCACCGGGTTCCCCTGGGACTTCTCCATCAACTACCACCTGTACCGGCAGGTCTTCCCGCTCACCGCGCTCGGCCGGTACGTCCACGGGGAGCCGGCCGTCGCCAGGGGGCGCTGAATGGCCCGCGGACCGGCGCCGGGCGGCCCCTCCACCCGCTCCCCGGCGGCACCGCCCGCCCNCGCCGCTGCTGGTCGCCTGCGCCCTCGGCATCGAGCACCTCGCCCTGCGCGGCGGCCGGGCGGCGGGCGGCGGAGCGGTCCTGCTGCGCACCGGCATGGGTCCCGGGCGCGCCCGCCGCGCCGTGGCCGGCGCCCTGCGGGGCGGCCCGCTGCGCGCCGCCGCCGTCGTCGCCTCGGGCTTCTGCGCCGGGCTGGCCCCCGGGATGCGCCCCGGCGACCTGGTCGTCGCCGACGAGACGCGCGGCCCGCACGGCGCCGCCCGCTGCACGGACCCCGGGGCGCTNGCCGCCGCCCTGGCGCGGGCGCTGCCGGGGGCGGCGGTCCACACGGGGCCGCTGACCGGCTCCGACCACGTGGTGCGCGGCCGGGAGCGCACGGCCCTGCGCGCCGCGGGGGCGCTGGCGGTGGACATGGAGTCCGCCGCCGTCCTGCACGCCGCGCTGGCCGCCGGACCCCGGCCGGTTGCCGCCGTCCGGGTGGTCGTGGACGCCCCGGGGCACGAACTGGTCCGGATCGGGACGGTACGCGGTGGAATGGCAGCCTTCCGTGTCCTTCGCGCGGTCCTTCCCGCGCTCCGCGAATGGCACCGTTCCCTGCCGCCCCCCAGGAGGTGAGCCAGATGTCCATGCCGCTCCGCCAGACCGTCCGGATCGGGACCTATCTGCTCGGACAGAGGCTCCGCAGACGCGAGAAGTTCCCCCTCATCGTCGAACTCGAACCGCTCTACGCCTGCAACCTGAAGTGCGAGGGCTGCGGGAAGATCCAGCACCCCGCCGGGGTCCTGAAGCAGCGCATGCCCGTCGCCCAGGCGGTCGGGGCGGTCCTGGAGTCCGGGGCGCCCATGGTCTCCATCGCCGGCGGCGAACCGCTGATGCACCCGGGGATCGGCGAGATCGTGCGCCAACTCGTCGCCCGCCGCAAGTACGTCTTCCTCTGCACCAACGCGCTGCTGCTCCGCCGCAAGATGGACGACTTCGCCCCGTCGCGCTACTTCGCCTTCGCCGTCCACATCGACGGGCTGCGGGAACGCCACGACGAGTCCGTCGCCAAGGAGGGCGTCTTCGACGAGGCCGTCGCCGCGATCAGGGAGGCGAAGCGCCGCGGGTTCCGCGTCACCACCAACTCCACCTTCTTCAACACCGACACCCCGCAGACCGTCGTCGAGGTCCTCGACTTCCTCAACGACGACCTCCGCGTCGACCAGATGATGATCTCGCCCGCGTACGCCTACGAGAAGGCACCCGACCAGGAGCACTTCCTCGGCGTCGAGCAGACCCGCGACCTGTTCAGGAAGGCCTTCGCCGGCGGCAACCGGCGCCGCTGGCGCCTCAACCACTCGCCGCTGTTCCTCGACTTCCTGGAGGGCAGGACCGACTTCCCCTGCACCGCCTGGGCCATCCCCAACTACAGCGTGTTCGGCTGGCAGCGCCCCTGCTACCTGATGAGCGACGGGCACGTCCCGACCTACCGCGAGCTCGTCGAGGAGACCGACTGGGACGGCTACGGCCGCGGCAGGGACCCGCGCTGCGCCAACTGCATGGCGCACTGCGGGTACGAGCCGACCGCCGTCCTCGCCACCGTGGGCTCCCTGCGCGAGTCCCTGCGCGCCGCCCGGGAGGCCCTCCCCGGCCGGCGCTCCTGAGGAGCCACCCGTGAGCACCGGTTTCGACCTCCGCGCACTGCTCGCGGACCGCGCCCACGAGCGCTACGAGCTGCACGCCCGGCACCTCAACCACCAGTTGCCGCGGATGCTGCACACCATCGGCTTCGACAAGGTGTACGAGCGGGCCGAGGGCGCCCACTTCTGGGACGCCGAGGGCAACGACCACCTCGACATGCTGGCCGGCTTCGGCGTCATGGGCCTGGGCCGCCACCACCCCGTGGTGCGCCGCGCCCTGCACGACGTCCTGGACCTGGACCTGCCCGACCTCACCCGGTTCGACTGCGCGCCGCTGCCCGGCCTCCTCGCCGAGCGGCTGCTGGCCCACTCGCCCCACCTGGACCGGGTCCACTTCGGCAACAGCGGCGCGGAGGCGGTGGAGACCGCCCTGAAGTTCGCCCGCCGCGCCACCGGCCGGCCGCGCGTCCTGTACTGCGCCCACGCCTTCCACGGGCTCACCACCGGGGCGCTCTCCGTCAACGGCGAGGACTGCTTCCGCGACGGCTTCGCCCCGCTGCTGCCCGACACCGCGATCGGACTGGGCGACCTCGACGCCCTGGAGCGGGAGCTGGGGCGCGGCGACGTGGCCGCGCTGATCGTGGAGCCCATCCAGGGCAAGGGCGTCCACGCGGCCCCGCCCGGCTTCCTGCGCGCGGCCCAGGAGATGCTGCACGAGCGGGGCGCCCTGCTCATCGCCGACGAGGTGCAGACCGGCCTCGGCCGCACCGGCGACTTCTACGCCCACCAGCACGAGGAGGGCGTCGAGCCCGACCTGGTGTGCGTCGCCAAGGCCCTGTCCGGCGGGTACGTCCCGGTCAGCGCCACCCTCGGCAGGGACTGGATCTTCCGGAAGGTCTACTCGTCGATGGACCGCGTCGTCGTCCACTCGGCGAGCTTCGGCGCCAACGCGCAGGCCATGGCCGCCGGCCTGGCCGTCCTCGCGGTGCTGGAGGACGAGGACGTCGTCGGCAACGCCCGGCGCACCGGCGCCCTGCTGAAGTCCCGGCTCACGGAGCTCGTCGGCCGCTACGAGATGCTCCGCGAGGTGCGCGGGCGCGGCCTGATGATCGGCATCGAGTTCGGCCGGCCCTCGTCGCTGACCCTGCGCGGCCGCTGGACGATGCTCCAGACGGCCCGCAAGGGGCTCTTCGCCCAGATGGTCGTCGTCCCGCTGCTCCAGCGGCACCGGATCCTCACCCAGGTCTCCGGCGACCGCCTCGAAGTGATCAAGCTGCTCCCGCCGCTGATCATCGGCGAGGAGGACGTCGACCGGTTCGTCACCGCGTTCACCGCCGTCATGGACGAGGCGCACAGCGGCGGGGGACTGGTCTGGGACTTCGGCCGCACCCTGGTCAAGCAGGCCGTCCTGAACCGGTGATCCTTGCCCCGGAGGCAAGAAAATTGCCTCTGGGGAAAATCCCTGGCGCAATGGAGGCATGACGACCGCCGAAGGGGAGCCGGCCGACGGCCTGCCGGACGTCGCGCCCCAGCTCCGCGCCCTGCGCCGCCGCAGGGGCCTGACCCTGGAGGCGGCCGCCCGGCGCGCCGGGCTCTCCCCGGCCCACCTGTCGCGCCTGGAGACCGGCCGCCGCCAGCCGTCGCTGCCCATGCTGCTGGGCCTCGCCCGCACCTACGGTACGACGGTGTCCGAGCTGCTCGGCGAGGCGGCCCACGCCGCCGACCCGGTCGTCCGCGCCGACCGCGCCGAACCGGTCGAGGCCGGCGGCTGGACGTACCACCAGGCGGGCGCGGCGAGCAGGGCCATGCAGGCGCTGCGCGTCGAGATCCCGTACACCGGGCTGCGCGACACGGTCCGGGTCCACCCGGGCGAGGAGTGGATGTACGTGCTGGCCGGGCGGGTGCGGCTGGCGCTGGGCGACGCCGTCCACGTCCTCGACCCGGGCGACAGCGCCCACTTCGACTCGCTCACCCCGCACCGGATCGCCGCCGCCACCCGGGGCGGGGCCGAGCTGCTGTTCGTCCACACCCTCATGCAGAGCCCCGCCGCCGACCTGTGCCTCGGCGAGGGCGTCCCCCAGCGCCACTGAGACGACCGAGAGGTACGCCATGCCCGAGCCGGAGAACCCGAACCCCGTCCCCAGCAGCCAGGAGCGGTGGATCAACCGCAACCTCGTGATACGGCTGTTCGCCTACCTGGTCGCGGGCCACCTCTTCGCGGCCTTCCTGTACCTGCTGTTCATGCTCGGCGGCCAGAACCAGTAGCCCGGCCCGGCGGTCCCCGCCGCCCCGCCCGACGGGCTCAGCCGTCGAGCAGGCGCTCCCGCAGCCGCTCGCGGGTCCGGCCGCTCAGGCCGAGCCCCTCGGAGAGGTACCGCTCGGTGGAGCCCCAGGTCTCCTCGATCGCCGCGTACGCCGTGCGCAGGTACTCGGCGCGCGCGTCGAACAGCGGGGCGAGCAGCTCCATCGCCTCCGCGGAGCCCTCGCCGGGCGACGGGTCGTCGCGGCGGATCCGGTACCGGCGGTGCGGGTCGTTCGACTTCAGGTAGTCCGCCTCGATCGCCTCGCGCTCCACGCCGACCGCCAGCAGCACCACCGCCACGGACAGCCCCGCGCGGTCCTTGCCGGCCGCGCAGTGCATCAGCGCGGGCACGCTGTCCTCGGCGAGCGCGTGCAGCACCCGGCTGTGCTCGGCGGTGCGCCCGGTGACGATGGAGCGGTACGCGGCCCGCATCCGCGCCGCCGCCCCGCCGTCGCCGAGGAGGTCCCGCAGCCGGTCCAGGCCGCCGGTGCGGACCATCGTCCAGAACTCGGCGCCCTCGGCCGGGTCGGTCAGCGGGATGTTGACGTTCCGCACGCCGGGCAGCTCCACGTCCGGGCCCTCCAGCGCCTGGTCGGCGGCGTTGCGGAAGTCGAAGACGGTGTGCAGGCCCAGGGACGCCAGGAACGCCGAGTCCTCCTCGGTGGCGTGCGCGAGGTGCCCGCTGCGGAACAGCCTCCCGGTCCGCACCCGGCGCCCGTCCACGGTCGGCAGCCCGCCCACGTCGCGGAAGTTGCGGACGCCCCGCAGCTCCGGCTCGGCGGTCGGGGGGAAGGGCGGCGACTGCTGCGTCACGGGAGCTCCTCCGTGTCCGGTGCCGGCGACGACCGCCGACGGGATGGCGGTCCGACGATACGACACGGCCCTCCCGGACGAGGACCCCCGGCGCGACGCGCACGTCCGCCGTCCGGTCCGCGGGAGGAGGCGTACGGCGGACGGCGTACGGGTGGCCGGATCCCGTGGGACGCGCGAGCGGACCGCGCGGCCCCTGGTCGGGTTTGTCCGTGTTCGCCACCCCTGTGATCGATGGGTGGGGGTGGGTCCGGCGCGGCAGCCCCGCCGGGCGACTGACCCCCTTTAGGGGCATTTCTACCGCTTCTGTCCGTATTGGCGGATTAGGTCACAACATGGCCTGAAAACACGGGAGATGGGTTACGTCGCGTGAGGAGCGTCATAAAGGTGACGGATCGTGTCCGCCGCCGTCGGGCGAAGACCCCGTGCCACAGGGGAATTCGCGGTCCGCGCTCCACGGAGGGTGACCGGAATTCCCCGGGGAATTCCCCGCACCCAATGCGCGCGGGCAATCAGCCCCTTGTTCCCGTCGTCCCCGTTCGCTTACGGTCCCGTTTCAGCCGGGCGGATCGCCGAATCCTGCCGCCGCCCCGGAATTCGCACCCATCCACGTGTGGCAGGAGCGGGGGAACCAGGTAGTCCGCCGAACGGGAATTCCCGGACGGCTCGGGGTGAAGTCGCGCCACCCGCGCGGCCGGGCATCTCCAGCCCGAACCCGACAGCTCACCTCGCAGGCGCCGGAGAGGAATTCGCCATGTCCGCCAAGGGCAAGCACCGCCGCACCAGGACCAACCCGCTCACCCGCGGTTTCGTCGCCGCCGGAACGGGTGGCGCCGCCATCGCCCTCCCGCTCCTCGGCGCGACCGGCGCGCACGCCGCCGCCCCGCCGCCGCNNNGCGGCGGCGCCGGCCGCCGCTCCCGCGCAGGCGTCCGTCGCCGAGGCCGCCAAGCACGGCCCGCGCACCTACACCGTCGTCGCCGGCGACTACCTGGCCAAGATCGCCCACGACAAGAACGTCCGGGGCGGCTGGAAGAAGCTGTACGCCGACAACCGCGAGGTCATCGGCAGCGACCCGGCGCTCATCCACCCGGGCCTGAAGCTCACCCTCGGCGCCAAGAGCACCGCGAAGGCCGACGAGCCCCGCGCCGAGCGCGCCTCCCGGTCCGCCGCCCAGACCCGGACCCCCGTCCGGACGACGCCCGAGCCGCAGGCCCCGGTCGAGACGGAGCCCGAGGCGCCGGCCGCGCCCGAGGCCCCGTCCCGGCCCGAGGCGCCCGCGCAGAACGGCTCCGGCTTCACCGCCCCCGTGTCCGCCGGCGTCACCACCCCCTACCGCGCCTCCGGCGGCATGTGGTCCTCCGGCTACCACACCGGCGTCGACTTCGCCGCCTCCTCGGGCAGCACCGTCAAGGCCGTCGGCCCGGGCACCGTCGTCTCCGCCGGCTGGAGCGGCGCGTACGGCAACGAGGTCGTCATCAAGCACGCGGACGGCAACTACTCGCAGTACGCCCACCTGTCCTCCCTCTCCGTCTCCGCCGGGCAGAGCGTCGGCGGCGGCCAGCAGATCGGCCTGTCCGGCTCCACCGGCAACTCCACGGGCCCGCACCTGCACTTCGAGATCCGGACCAGCCCGTCCTACGGCTCGGACGTCGACCCGCTGGCCTACCTCCGGGGCCACGGCGTCAGCATCTGACGCACCGCTCGTCCCGCGCCGCGGCCCGGCACCCCCACGGGTGCCGGGCCGCGGTGCCGTGGCCGAGATCACGCCCCGTCACCCCCTCCCTACGGTCGCGTAGGTCGCGGCGCGCGATGAATGATGTGCCGCCGTGGCAGACGGTTCGACGAGGGGGAGAGCGACGTGATCGGGTCGTACACGGCGATCGGCGACAGCTTCACCGAGGGCGTCGGGGACCCGGGCCCGGACGGGCGGTTCGTCGGCTGGGCCGACCGCCTCGCGGTCCTGCTCGCCGACCGGCTCCCGGAGGGCCGGGAGTTCCGCTACGCCAACCTCGCCGTACGCGGCAGGCTCCTCGACCGGATCGTGCGGGAGCAGGTGCCCCGGGCCAAGGAGCTCACCCCCGACCTGGTGACGTTCTGCGCCGGCGGCAACGACATCATCCGGCCCGGCAGCGACCCCGACGACGTGGCCGAGCGCTTCGAACGCGCGGTCGCGGACCTCGCCTCCGCGGTCGGCACGGTCGTGGTGACCACCGGCTTCGACACGCGCGGCGTCCCGGTCCTGCGCCGGCTGCGCGGCAAGATCGCCACGTACAACGGCCACGTCCGGGCCATCGCCGACCGGTACGGCTGCCCGGTCCTGGACCTGTGGTCGCTCAGGACCGTCCAGGACCGCCGCGCCTGGGACCGGGACCGGCTCCACCTGTCACCCGAGGGGCACCGGCGGGTCGCGCTGCGCGCCGCCCAGGTCCTCGGCCTGGAGGTGCCGGCCGACCCGGACGAGCCGTGGCCGCCGCTCCCGCCGCGCGGCGCGCTGGAGGAGCGGCGCGACGACGTCCACTGGGCCCGCGACCACCTCGTCCCCTGGATCGGCCGCCGCCTGCGCGGCGAGAGCTCCGGCGACCGGGTCTCCGCCAAGCGCCCCGACCTGCTGCCGCTGTAGCCGGGCCGAGGCGCGGGGGGCCGGGCCCCCGGCCCGCGTCGGCGCTTCCCCGCACCGGCCGCGTCCCGGGCGCTCAGGCCCCGCCGCCCTCCCCGGCGCCCCCCAGTTCCCGTTGCAGGGCCTCGTCCGCCCAGCGCAGCACCGTCGCGCGGCTCAGCGTCCCCGGACACACCGTCATCCGCACGCCCAGCCCGTTGAGGAGCGTCGCCAGCCGCCCGGCCGCGCCCTGCGGGTCCGGGCACCGGAACTCGCCCGCCGCCGCGCCCTGTGCAAACACCTCCGCCAGCGCGCTCCTCCACCGCCGGTCGAGCCGCACCGCGACCTCCCGCACCGGCCGCTCCCGCAGCGCCGCCGCCCAGCACTCGATCCACAGCCGGCACCCCTGCGACCGCCCGCTCGGCAGGTACCAGCGCACGGCCGCCCGCAGCCGCCGCGCCGCCGGGGCCCGCCGGTCCAGGATCCGGCCCAGCTCCGCCAGATCGCCCTCCATCGCGTAGGCGAACGCCGCCGCGACCAGCTTCTCCTTCGTGGAGAAGTGGTACAGGACCAGCGCCCCGCTCACCCCGAGCGCCGCCGCCACGTCCGCCACCCGCACCGCCGCCGCGCCGCGCGCCTCGATCTGGGCGACGGTCGCCCGCAGCAGTTCCTCGCGCCGCTCGGCCGCGTCCAGCCGCACCCTCATCGCCCCACCCGCCCGTTCTCCGCCTCCGGCGCGCGACAGTACCCCGGACGGGTCCCGGCCATGCCCCCGGAGACGCGGACCGCGATCGTCACCGGCCACGGGGCGCCGACACCGGAGCGCCACCGCCGAAGCGCCGGTGGCGGGGCGCTCAGGACGCCTCCCGTCGTGATATCGGCCGCCCGTGCGACCCCTCATACCAGAGCGGGACGCTCCCCGGGCAAGTTCGACAACAACCCACCCCGCGTGAATGGTTGGCGACTACCTTGTGTGTCCGGCCGCCAACGGTGAGTTCGTCGGATGGGCGTCCTGCCTCCCTCCCCTCGATCCCGTTCACCCGTTTGGCGCCGGAACGCACCGATTCCCTGGGCCCCACGTACCAAGGACACTGATGTCTCCACTTCGCGCACCCCTCGCGCGGCCCGACCGCCGTGAAGGCGGCGGTCGGCACGGCCGGCCGGGCGCCCGCCCCCCGTCGCACCACGACGGGCCGCGCCCCCTCCCGCCCCTCCCGGAAGCCCGCATACGTCCCAGGCTCCTGCGCGCCTGCGTGCCGCCGGCCGTCGCGGCCGCGCTCGGCGGCGCCGGGGCGGTCCTGTTCACCCTGTACTCCACCGGGGTCCGGCCGACCGCCGCGCTCTGGGCGGTCCTGGGGTGCGCCGCCGCCCTCGCCGCGGCGGCCGTGACCGCGGCGGTGCTCGGCGCCGACCGCGCCGCCCGGTCCGTACGGGAGCGCTGCGACGCCCTGCGCCGCGCCACCGCCCACCGGCAGGACGAACTGCACGGCGTCGTCGAGCAGTTGCGGCGCGGCGAGCGCCCGCCGGTCCGGCAGTCCGCGCCGCCCCTCCCGGGAGCCGACGACTTCGACCTGCTCGCCCACGAGCTCGGCCGCGCCCACGACACCGCCGTGGCGACCGCCGTCCGGGCGTCCCGCCTCTCCAGCAGCGCCGGGCACGAGCAGAAGGTCGAGGTCTTCGTCAACCTCGCCCGGCGCCTCCAGTCCCTCGTGCACCGCGAGATCCAGCTCCTCGACGAGCTGGAGAACGCGGTCGAGGACCCCGAACTGCTCAAGGGCCTCTTCCACGTCGACCACCTGGCGACCCGCGTCCGCCGCCACGCCGAGAACCTCGCCGTCCTCGGAGGCGCCGTCTCGCGCCGCCAGTGGTCGAACCCGGTCACCATGACCGAGGTCCTGCGCTCCTCCATCGCCGAGGTCGAGCAGTACCCCCGCGTCAAGCTGGTCCCGCCCATCGACGGCACCCTGCGCGGCCACGCCGTCGCCGACGTCATCCACCTCCTCGCCGAACTCGTCGAGAACGCCACGCTGTTCTCCGCCCCGCACACCGCCGTCCTGCTCCGTGCCCGGTACGTCACCGCCGGGCTCGCCGTCGAGGTCGAGGACCGGGGCCTGGGGATGCCGTTCGCCGAGCAGGAGAGGATGAACGCCCTGCTCCACGCCCCCGACCAGGTCGACGTGGCGCACCTGCTCCGGGACGGCCGGATCGGCCTGTACGTCGTCTCCGCCCTGGCCCGCCGGCACGACATCGCCGTACGCCTCCAGTCCAACATCTACGGCGGCGTGCAGGCCGTCCTGGTCATCCCGCAGGAACTCCTCGGCGCCGACCCGGCCGCCGAGCACCGGCCCGGCCGACCGCACCCCGGCGCGTCCGGCGCGCCCGGAACGGCGGCGGACGCGCCGGNCCGCACCGCGCCGACCGCCGACGCACCCNCACAANTCTNANGGGTACAACCTTATTTTATGTC
>NZ_CP095474.1:4114939-4124034 GCF_023614315.1 Streptomyces sudanensis
TGACAGCCCCCGCACCCGGCCGCACGGTCCGCGTCCCGCACCCCCGCCGACGGCTCCGGCCCGGACCGGGACGCGCGCCCCAGGCTGCCCAAGCGGCGCGCCCAGGAGCACCTCGTCCCCCAGCTGCGCGACGAGCCGGTCCGCCGCCACCGCGACGACGACACCCTCCACGACCCGGGCCTGATGGCGGCGTTCCAGCGGGGCATCGACCTCGCCGAGACGGCGGCGCCGCCCCCGGTCCCGCCGCCCCGCCCCGCCGGCCCGCAGCGACACGACGAAGCCCACAAGGAGTAGATGCACCATGGCGAGCGATGCGCCGAACGGCCCCGCCCCCGATCTCGACTGGCTGCTCGGCGGCCTGATCCAGCGGGTGCCCCACACCCGCAGCGCGGTCCTGCTCTCCTCGGACGGCCTGGTGAAGTCGGTGCACGGCCTCGACCCGGACAGCGCCGACCACATGGCGGCCCTGGCGTCCGGCCTCCACTCGCTCGGCCGCAGCGCCGGGGCCCGCTTCGGCGACGGCGACGAGGTGCGCCAGGTCGTCGTCGAGCTCGACCACACCCTGCTGTTCGTGTCCGCCGCAGGCTCCGGCACCTGCCTCGCCGTCGTGGCGGGCCGGAAGGCGGACGCCGCGGTCCTCGGGTACGAGATGGCGATGCTGGTCAAGAGCGTACGGCCCTACCTCGTCACACCGGCCCGGCACGCGACCGCCGCCCCCGGCGCCCCGGGGCGCTGAGCGGTGCCGTTCCGGCAGGAGGGGCCGTGGCTCGACGACGCGGCGGGCCGCCTCATCCGCCCGTACGCGGTGAGCGGCGGACGCACCCGGCCCACGGCCGCGCTCGACCTGCTGTCGCTCGTCATGGCCACCGGGGCGGTGCCGCCGGCCCCCCTCGGCCCTGAGCACGCCACCGCCCTCGGGCTGTGCGACGGGCCGACGTCGGTCGCGGAGATCGCCGCGCACCTGCGTCTGCCCGCGGCCGTCACCAAGGTGCTCCTCTCGGACCTCGTGGACTGCGGAGCGCTGACCACGCGGCAGCCCCGCCCCCACGGCGACACCACCGACCGTTCCCTGCTGGAGGCAGTGCTCGATGGCCTACGACGACGTCTGTGAACATCCGGCCGACACCGGGGACGTCTTCCCGACCGCGCTGAAGGTCCTGGTCGCCGGGGGGTTCGGCGTGGGCAAGACGACCTTCGTCGGCGCGGTCAGCGAGATCGAACCGCTCAGCACGGAGGAGGTGCTCACCCAGGTGGGCACCGCCACCGACCACCTCGACGGCGTCGAGGCGAAGGCCACCACGACCGTCGCGATGGACTTCGGCCGCATCACCCTGGACCCGCGGCACGTGCTGTACCTGTTCGGCACGCCCGGCCAGGAGCGCTTCTGGTTCCTGTGGGACGAGCTGTCCGCGGGGGCCCTCGGCGCGGTGGTCCTCGCCGACACGCGCCGCCTGCAGGACTCGTTCCCGGCCGTGGACTTCTTCGAGCGGCGCGGCATCCGCTTCGTCGTCGCCGTCAACGAGTTCGACGGCGCCCACCGCTACGACCCCGAAGAGGTGCGCGCCGCCGTCGGTCTCGGACCGGAGGTGCCGGTCGTGCCGTGCGACGCCCGGATCACCGGCTCCGGGATCCAGACCCTCGCCACCCTGGTCCAGTACCTGCTGGCCACCGACCCGGCGCCGGCACCGGCGCCGAGCTACGGAGCATCCGCATGACCTACGACCCGACCGGCCACCTCCTCCTCACCCCCGTCGACCGGGAGGCGCCCGCCCGTGTGCTGCGGCTCCGCCAACTGGGCCTGGGGGAGTACCCGGACCCCGCGTTCGACGCCTTCGCCGCCCGCCTCGCCGAGGTGACCGGCGCGCCCTACTCGATGGTCAACTTCATCGACGAGAACCGGCAGTTCTTCGCCGGGCTGCACACCCCGACGGGCACCCGCTCCGGCCTCCGCCCCGGCGCGGACCCGGCCGCCTCCGGCACGGTCGGCCGCTACATGGCCCGCGACCACGGCTACTGCCCGCACGTGGTGGTCCGCCGCAAGGCGCTGGTCCTGGAGGACGTCTGCGACTACCCCCGGTTCGCCGGGAACCCGGTCGTCGACGAGATCGGCATCCGCTCCTACCTGGGCGCGCCGCTCATCGACCGCACGGGCACGACCCTGGGCACGATCTGCGTCGTGGACACCGAGCCCCGGCCGTGGGGGAGGGCCGGCCTGGAGACCATCAAGTCGCTCGCGGCGGAGCTGGTGGAGCAGATCCACCAGCGCGAGGACGGCGGCCTCTGACCGGTCCCCGCCCCGTTCCGCGCGGTGTCCCCGCGGGCGCCCACCGGCCCCGCGGGGACACCGCGTCCCCGGCCCTAATCGGTCAGCGGGCCGGCTCCCTCCGCACGACGTCCGCGAGCCGCTCCGACCACTGGCCCCGCGCCGTGCCGAGCGCCACCTCCGCGAGCCGCAGCAACTGGACGTCCGAGGTCCCGGCCGGGGCGAACAGGTGGTGGGCGTCCCGCAGGTAGCGCTCGATCGGCCGGTCGGTGAACAGCCCGGCCGCCGCGTGGATCTCCATCGCCTCGCGCGCCGAGTCCAGGGCCCACTCGGCGTTGACCAGCTTCGCGTTCATCAACTCCGCGTCGCAGGGCAGCCCCTGGTCCAGCAGGTGCACGGCGTGGTACGCGGTGAGCCGGGCCGTCATCAGCCGCGACTGCAGCCGGCCCAGCCTCAGCCGCACCGACGGCAGCGCGTGCAGCGGCTCGCCGTACCGGTGGCGCTCCTCGCAGAAGCGCGTCGTCTCCTCCAGGACCGCCCGGTGCAGGCCGAGGGAGACCGCGGCCAGGTTCGCCCGCCCGTACAGCACGCTGGAGGAGTACGCGACGGCCAGCCCGTCGCCCTCCTCGCCGAGCCGGTTGGCGGCGGGAACCCGGCAGTCCTCGAAGGACAGCTCACCGAAGCCGAAACCGTGCAGGCCCATCGCCGGCTTCTCGTCGCCGACCCGGAGACCGGGCCGGTCGGCCTCCACCAGGAACGCCGTGAGCCCCTTCGGACCGGGACCGGTGCGGACGACGACGCCGTGCAGGTCGCCGACGTGGCTGTTGCCGACGAACACCTTGCGGCCGTTGAGGACGTACTCCTCGCCGTCGCGCACGGCGGTGGCCGCCATGCCGAGCACGTGGCCGCCGGACTCCGGCTCGGTCACCGCGATCGTGGGGAGGCAGGCACCGGCGGCTATCGCCGGCAGCCAGGTCTTCCGCTGCTCGTCGCTGCCGAAGTGCAGGATCTTCGCGACGCCCAGTTGGGACGCCTGCACCATGGCGCCCATCGCCGCGCTGACGCGGGACAGCTCCTCGATGATGACGGTCTTGCCGAGGTGGCCGACGCCCATCCCGCCCAGGTCCGTGCCGATCGTCGCGCCCAGCCAGCCCTGACGGGCGATGAGCCGGGACAGTTCCCGCTGTACGGAACGGGCCGCCTCCATGGCGGGAATCCGCGGTCTCACCTCGGCCTCCGCGAACTCCCTGACCTGCTGCCTGAGCTGATGGTGCGGCCGACCGGCGAAGCAGTCGTCCATGCGTGTCCTCCTCTGGGAAATGCCTGCTCGCGAGGGTGTTCGAGCGGCGGACGCGCCGACGGCGGGCCCGTCCCGAGCAGGCGGACACCTCATCGTGTTGATCTCCGGGAGGTGCTTCAACACGGTCGTGGACAATGGCCGAAACAGAGGGCATTGACGAGCGGGGGCGAGTGTGCAGGGGCGCCGCGCCGTACGGCCGGCCCGCCCGCGCGTCCCCTGCCACATGCCACGGGCACGGGTCGGACGGGCCTGCCCGGCCGACGTGTTCGTACGGAAGTGCGGCTCTCCGCCCCGGGTGAGGGGGGCGGCCGGGGGCCGGAACACGTCGTTCGGTACCGGCGCCGAACGTTTCGGCATCCGGTGTTCGAAAGCCGGGGCGGCGCCCGGATGCACCGGCGGCGCGGGCGGCGCGCGCCGCGCCCCGGCGCGTACGCCCGTCGGCCCCGCCCCGGCGCGCGGCCCGTGAAAGCGGTTAGTGATCACCACTCGGAGTGCGGTATTGTTCTCCTGCACGACCGACCAGGGGAAACCCCAGGTCAGACGGGCAACGGGACGTGGCGCAGCTTGGTAGCGCACTTGACTGGGGGTCAAGGGGTCGCAGGTTCAAATCCTGTCGTCCCGACTGTGCGGAAACGCAGGTCGGAGGCCGTTCTCCCATCCATGGGAGGGCGGCCTTCCGCGTGTCCGCGGTGAGACGGCCGCGGACGCCGGTGGTGGCCGACGGCTCGTGGAGCCGGGCGGCCGCGGACATCGGCGGCCGTGGCTCGTGGAGCCGGGCGGCTTCGGCCCTCCGCTCATCGGAAAGCCCCTCACGGACACCGTTGTGGTCCGATACGCCCGGTACGTCCGTCCGCCGGGCGGTCGTCCCGCCGGCCGGATCGACCTCCGGTCCCTCTCAGGGAACGACCGGCTCCCGGAGGCGTCCCCGGGCGCCACGGCGTCAGGGGCGTTCCGTCGCACCCCGCCGTCCGGGACGCAACGGCTCCCACCGGACACGGGCGCGGGCGCGAACGGACGGGTCCGCCGTCACGGGGGAGAGGGCCACCGCGTGCGGGCGGGAGCGCTCCCGCCCGCCGGCTCCCTCGACGCGGTACCGGAGCAGCGGCCACGGCCGCGGTGTCAGTCCGCCGGGCTATTCTTCCCGCCACCACACACCGACTGTAGGGACCACGAGAATTGACCGGCCTGTCCGCCTTCCCGCTGCCTTTCCACACCTCCCGTTCCCTGCCCTTCGCGACCCCCCGAACGCTGCGGGAACTCCAGATGATGCGGTGCAGCGCGCACATCCGGGCGAAGCCGGGGTGGTTCGACAAGATGGACGACGCCGACATCACCGCCAGGTGGGCGCGGGAAGCGGTCGCCCAGGGCCTCACCGAAGCGCAGGTCCGCTACGTGCTCGCCGAACTCGCGCACTACGCGGCGCTGAGGGACGGGCGGACCGGCATCGAGGTGTCCGCCGTCGACGGCGTGTGGCAGTCGGACACGCTGGTCGACGACGGGCTCAGGTCCCGGCTGCGCGAGGCGGTCCGGGTCCTGGAACAGGTCCCCGAAGCGGAGCGGGACTGGCACCCCGGATCCGGCGGCCAGGTGCTGGACCTGGTTCATC
Source organism: Streptomyces sudanensis (assembly GCF_023614315.1). NCBI lineage: Bacteria > Bacillati > Actinomycetota > Actinomycetes > Kitasatosporales > Streptomycetaceae > Streptomyces > Streptomyces sudanensis. Next base: position 4,120,109 of record NZ_CP095474.1, read on the forward strand.
CCTCATTGTTCTGCCTGGTCAGAGGGGTGAGCGGCGAGCCCGAGCGGGCCTGGCGGAACCCGACGAACCACTACTCGAAGTACGAGTTCTCGGAGAGGTTCCAGTGGCTGCCCACGGACGTCGACGTCAGTGACGACGGCGGTGTCGCCTTCCGCTCGTACGTCAACAACGTCCACCCCGAGGCCCATCGCGAACTGGCCTCCGTCCTGCCGGACCTGTTCGCGCGCATGCTCCCGCTGCTGGAGAACGTGCTCACCGATCTGCGCCACCCGCGGCCCCTGCGGATCGAGGCCGATCCCTACGCGTGGTACGACTCGGAGCCGGAGTACCCGGACAAGTCCTCCTACGGCGATGCCGCGGCCCACTCGGAAGCCCTCCGCGCATGGGAGGAGGCCCTGGACGACTGGTGGGAGAACCGCCGCCCGACCGTCCCGGACGCCCCGGAGTTCACCCCGCCCGAGCCGCCCGGCGAATCCGCCCGGGTCGACCTGCGCGGCCGCCGTCTCCAGGTGATCGTCAAGCTCGCCGCCGTCCACCTCACTCCGGACAAGCCCGAGTACCCCGGCGGCTCCTGGCACGTCGAGGGGATGCTGAACGAGCGCATCGTCTCGACCGGCATCTACTACTGGGACAGCGAGAACATCACCGAAAGCCGGCTGGGTTTCCGGGCGGCGCTCGACGACCCGGAGTACGAACAGAGCGACGACGAGGGCATGCGTGAGGTCTACGGCCTGGAGAACGAGGACGCACTGAACCAGGTGCTGGGGTCGGTACCGACCCCGGCGGGCCGCTGCCTGGCGTTCCCGAACATCCTGCAGCACCGCGTCGACTCGTTCCGCCTCGCGGACCCCACCCGCCCGGGACACCGCAAGATCCTCGCGTTCTTCCTGGTCGACCCGTCGGAGAGGATCGTCTCGACGTCCGACGTGCCACCGCAGCAGCCGTGGTCCGACACCTCGACCATGACGCTCGAACAGGCCCGGGACTATCGCGAACAGCTCATGCGGGAACGCAGGTTCTTCGTCGACGAGCACAACGAGCAGCTCTACGAACGGGAATTCTCCCTCTGCGAGCACTGAGTCCCCTCCGCCCGGAACACGGACGGCCGGGAGGACCGCCGGCGGCGGGCAGCCCTCCCGGCCGTCCGCCGGACCCGGAGCCCGGAGTTCGGGCCCGGCTCCGCGGTCGGTCGGCCGGTCGGCCGGTCAGCCGGTGTGGCCCGGCCCGGTGAAGACGGCGCGGACGCAGCCGTCGGTCTTCTCCTTGAACATGTCGTAGCCCTCCACGGCCCGCTCCAGGGGCATGACGTGGGTGGCCAGGTGCGCGGTGGTGATCTCCCCCCTGGCCATCCGGTCCAGCAGCATCGGGATGTACCGCTGCCCGTGCTGCTGTGCGGCGCGCAGGGTGAGGCCCTTGTTGACGACCGCGCCCAGCGGGAACTTGTCGACCATCCCGGCGAACACGCCGAGGACGAACACGGTGCCGCCCTTGCGGCAGGCGTGGATGGCCTGGCGGACGGCGGTCGGCCGGTCGGTCTGGAGCCGCATCTGCTGCTTGACCTGGTCATACAGGTACATCGGCCCATGGCTGTGGGCCTCCATGCCGACCGCTTCGATGCACACGTCGGGACCGCGCCCGCCGGTCCGCTCGCGGAGCTCCGCCGCGACGTCGGCGGCGCTGTAGTCCAGCGTCTCGCAGCCGACGTGGCGCTCGGCCATGGCCAGCCGCTCCGGGAGGCGGTCGATGCAGATCACCCGTTCGGCGCCCAGCAGGACCGCGGCCCGCGCCGCCATCTGGCCGACGGCCCCGCAGCCCCACACCGCGACCACGTCGCCCGGCTTGACGCCGCCCAGGTCGGCGCCCATCCAGCCGGTCGGCACGGAGTCCGAGGCGAACAGGGCGCTGATGTCGTCGACCTCCTCGGGCACGGGGAAGGCCCCGTAGTCGGCGAAGGGGACGCGGACGTACTCGGCGTGGCTGCCGCGCAGGCCGCCCATGGCGTGCGAGTAGCCGAAGATGCCGCCGGACTCGTAGCCGAACAGCGCCTGGCCGATGCCCGGGTTGGTGTTGGTGTTGTCGCACAGGGACCACAGGTCGTTGGCGCAGTACCAGCAGCGCCCGCAGCCGACGAAGGAGGCGACCACGACCCGGTCGCCGACCTTGTGGCGCCGCACCGCGCGCCCGGTCTCCACGACCTCGCCGAGGAACTCGTGGCCGATGACGTCACCGGCCCGCATCGCGGGGATGTACCCGCCGATCAGGTGCAGGTCGGACCCGCACGTCGTGCCGGCGATGAGCCGGACGACGATGTCCTGGTCGTTGCGCAGCTCCGGGTCCGGAACCTGCTCGACGGACAGCTTGTTCACGCCCTGCCAGCACAGCGCCTTCACAGCACTCCCTCCCCGCCCGACCGGCGGGCGACCATGTCGATGACCTTGCCGACCGGGGTGTCCCTCGTCGTGGGGGGAGCGTCCGGCAGCATGACCTCGCCCGCCTCCAGGAGCGCCTTGGCCTCCCGCAGCGCGGTGCGCACCTCCTGGCGGGGGTCCTGGCCGGCCAGGCGCCCCGGGAGGGACGTCTCCCTATCGGAGGGGGCGTCCTTCAGGCGCACCGCGAGTTCCGTGCCCCGGTCGCCGGGGGCGGGCCGTACGCGGGCCTCCAGCCGGTCGGCCATCCGGTCCAGGGGTGCGGGCAGGGCGCCGCCGGACATGACGTCCGTCGGCGCGCGGTTGACGGTGACGGTCAGCCACCGGTCGGCGGGGTCGCCGGCCGCCGTCCGCGACCGGCTCCGGCGGGCCGCGACGGCCCCTGTGCCGATGACCGCCGCCACCACGAGGGCGGACTTGACGTGCTTCACCGGACGCCTCCTTCGTAGGGGCCGTGTCTCCGGGGGCGCCCGGCCGGTGCCCCTCGCGGGAGGAGGCGGACGGCGGCGCACCCGGGCGGGCGGTGCCGCGGCCGGGCCGCCCGCGTCGGCGAAGCGGGGGAGGGCGGCCGGCGCGGGCCCGCACGCGCCGGGTGCCCCGGTACGCGCGGACGACACCCGCAACCGTGCCCGCGCCGCTCCGGCGGGGCCGTACGGGCGGCCTCCCCGCACGGCGCGCGCCACCGGCGCCGGCCGGATCCGGGGCCGGGCGATCACCGCCGCGACCTTCCCCTACAATCCTCCATGGAACCTTGGAGGAACTGATGGCGGAGACCGGCGCCGAGGACGCGAAGGCACGGCTCTACGACGCGTTCGCGGCCTGCGGCAAGGCACTGGCCAGCGGAAAGCGCCTGGAACTGCTGGACCTGCTGGCGCAGGGCGAGCGCAGCGTGGACGCGCTCGCCAGGACGGCCGGGCTGAACCTGACGACGGCTTCGGCGCACCTGCAGACGCTCAAGCGGGCCGGGTTCGTCGCGACCCGCCGCGAGGGCGTGCGCGTCCACTACCGGCTCGCCGGGGACGACGTGGCGCGGCTCCTGGCCCTGCTGCGCACGGTCGCCGACCGCCACCAGACGGCCGTCCCCCCGGCCCGGGACGCCTACCTCGGCCGGGACCGGGCCGCCGAGGTCACCCGCGACGAGCTGCTGGACCGGCTCGGGTCCGGCGGCGTCGTGGTGCTCGACGTGCGCCCGGCGGAGGAGTACCGGGCCGGGCACATCCCCGGCGCCGTCTCGATCCCGGTCGGCGAGCTGGCGGAGCGGATCGGCGAGCTGCCCGAGGACGCCGAGGTCGTCGTCTACTGCCGCGGCGAGTACTGCGGGCTCGCCCACGACGCCGTACGGCTGCTCACCGACCGCGGGCGGCGGGCGATCCGCCTCCGCGACGGCATGCTGGAATGGCGCCTGTCCGAACTGCCCGTCGACGGCGCGGAACCGGCGTGACCGGCCCCGAGGGCGAGGCCGCCGCCTGTGGGCCGGACGGCGGCCNNNCCCTCGGGGCC
>NZ_CP095474.1:4124095-4167833 GCF_023614315.1 Streptomyces sudanensis
GCTCGGAGATGTGCGNNNGCGCCACCCCGTCCCGCCGCCCGCCGCACCGCCGCACGCTCCGGAAAGAGACATGACCAGCGCCATCCAGGCCCCTTCCGCCGCCGTACCCGACACCGCCGCGGCACAACGCCGCATCCTGCGCGTCCTGGTGGCCTCCCAGGTCCTCAGCGGCGCCGGACTCGCCGCGGGCGTCACCGTGGGCGCCCTCCTCGCCCAGGACATGCTCGGCTCCACCGGCCTCGCCGGCCTGCCCAGCGCCCTGCTCACCGCCGGGTCCGCCGTCGCCGCCGTCGCGGTGGGCCGCCTCTCCCAGGCCCGCGGCCGCCGCCCCGGCCTCACCGCCGGGTACCTCGCGGGCGCGCTCGGCAGCGCCGGCGTCATCGCCGCCGCCGTCCTGGACAGTCCCGCCCTGCTCTTCACCGCCCTGCTCGTCTACGGCGCGGGCACCGCCACCAACCTCCAGGCCCGCTACGCCGGAGCCGACCTCGCCGCCCCCGGCCACCGCGCCCGCGCCGTCTCCACCGTCCTCGTCGCCACCACCCTCGGAGGCGTCGCGGGCCCCAACCTCACCGCCCCCACCGGCGCCCTCGCCGAGGGCCTCGGCATCCCCCACCTCGCCGGCCCCTTCCTCCTCTCCGGCGCCGCCTACCTCCTCGCCGCGCTCGTCCTCGCCCTGCGGCTGCGGCCCGACCCGCTCCTCCTGGCCCGCGCCCTCGCCGACGCCGAACGCGATACGGCCGCCGCCGGGGAAGGACCGGCGGCCCCCGCGCGCGAAGGCCGCCGCGGCGTCGTCCTCGGCGCGCTCGTCATGGTCCTCACCCAGCTCGTCATGGTGGCGATCATGACGATGACCCCGGTCCACATGCAGGACCACGGCCACGGCACCGCGGCCTCCGGCTTCGTCATCTCCCTCCACATCGGCGCCATGTACCTGCCCTCGCTCCTTACCGGCCGGCTCGTCGACCGCTACGGCCGGACGAGGATCGCCGCCGCCTCCGGCGCCACCCTCCTGGCCGCCGGCGTCCTCGCCGCCACCGTGCCCGGAGACTCCGTCGTCCTCCTCTCCCTCGCCCTGGCCCTCCTCGGCCTCGGCTGGAACTTCGGCCTGGTGACCGGGACCGCGATCATCACCGACACCGTCCCGCTCGCCACCCGCGCCAGGACCCAGGGCACGATCGACGTGGCCGTCGCCGTCTCCGGCGCCGCCGGCGGCATGGCCTCCGGCTTCATGGTCGCCGCCACCAGCTACTCCGCCCTCGCCCTCACCGGCGGCGTCCTCGCCCTCGCCCTCCTGCCCGTCGCCGCCGCCACCGCCCGCCACCGATGAGGAGCCCCGCGGCCCCCCGCACCCCGGAGCCCGGCATCACCGTCGACGGGACCGGCCTCCTCTGCGTCACCCTCCTGCTCCGCCTCCGCGCGGAGATCGACGGCGCCGCCCCGGGGACCGTCGTCCACGTAATCGCCACCGACCCCGCCGCCCCGCTCGACCTGCCGGCCTGGTGCCACCTGACCGGCCACGACTACCTGGGGCCCGTCCCCGGCGACGAGCCGGTGTACGCGCTGCGGACCACCGCCCGCGNACGCCCNNCCCGCCCCGACGCGCCCTGGCACGGGGCCGGCGCCTGACGCCCGCCCACGGGCACCGCCCGGACGCCCCGCCGTCCCGGTCCTGCCGGAGGGGCGGGGCGGCAGTACCCTCTGTACGGTGATCGACGGGACGCGCACAGGCAGCGGATCACCCCGGGCGGCGGTACCCGTGCCGGCGGCCCCGCACCCCTTCCCCGTACCGGCCGCACCGGCGCCGTCCCGCCGTCCCGGACCCGCACCGGGCCGGGTTCCGGCGCCGGGGAGAGCCGCAGCCGCCCGGCCTCCCGCCCGGCCCCCGGGCGGGAACCCGCGGACCGGGGCGCGAGGGCCGCGCCGCCCGGTGACACGCCGTCGACCCTCTTCTCATGGCCAACGGAAAGGTTCCTCTCCATGCCTCAACACGTACGTGGCGTCATCGCCCGCTCGAAGGGCGAGCCGGTGCGCATCGAGACGATCGTCGTACCCGACCCGGGGCCGGGGGAGGCCGTGGTCGCGGTACAGGCGTGCGGCGTGTGCCACACCGACCTGCACTACCGCGAGGGCGGCATCAACGACGACTTCCCCTTCCTCCTCGGGCACGAGGCGGCCGGCGTCGTCGAGGCCGTCGGCCCCGACGTGACGGACGTCGCCCCCGGCGACTTCGTCATCCTCAACTGGCGCGCCGTGTGCGGGCGTTGCCGAGCCTGCCGCCGCGGTCGTCCGCAGTACTGCTTCGACACCCACAACGCCTGCCAGAAGATGACCCTCCTCGACGGCACCGAGCTGTCGCCCGCCCTCGGCATCGGGGCCTTCGCCGACAAGACCCTGGTCGCGGCCGGGCAGTGCACCAAGGTCGACCCGGCCGTCTCGCCCGCCGTGGCCGGGCTGCTGGGCTGCGGCGTGATGGCCGGCATCGGCGCGGCGATCAACACCGGCGGCGTCGGCCGCGGCGACACGGTCGCCGTCATCGGCTGCGGCGGCGTGGGCGGCGCGGCCGTGCTCGGCTCCCGGCTGGCCGGGGCCGCGAAGATCATCGCCGTCGACCTCGACCCCCGGAAGCTGGACACCGCCCGCCGCCTGGGCGCCACCCACACCGTCGACGCCGGGGAGGCCGACCCGGTCGAGGCGGTCCGCGAACTGACCGGGGGCTTCGGCGCCGACGTCGTCATCGACGCGGTCGGCCGCCCGGAGACCTACCGGCAGGCGTTCTACGCCCGCGACCTGGCCGGCACGGTCGTCCTGGTCGGCGTGCCGACCCCCGAGATGAAGCTCGAACTCCCCCTCCTGGACGTCTTCGGCCGCGGCGGGGCGCTGAAGTCGTCCTGGTACGGCGACTGCCTGCCGTCCCGCGACTTCCCCATGCTCGTCGACCTCCACCTCCAGGGCCGCCTGGACCTGGACGCCTTCGTCTCCGAGACCATCGCCCTCGACGACGTCGAGGACGCCTTCACCAGCATGCGGAAGGGCGACGTCCTGCGCTCGGTGGTGGTCCTGTGAACGCCGCCGTACGCGTCGAACGCGTCGTCACCTCCGGTACGTTCAGCCTCGACGGGGGCACCTGGGAGGTCGACAACAACGTCTGGATCGTCGGGGACGCCCGGGAGGTCGTCGTCATCGACGCCGCCCACGACGCCGATGCCGTCGCCGCCGCGGTCGGCGACCGCACGGTGAAGGCCGTCGTCTGCACCCACGGCCACAACGACCACGTCAACGCGGCCCCCGCCCTGGCCCGGGCGACCGGCGCGCCCGTGCTCGTCCACCCCGACGACCGGGTGCTGTGGGAGCACACCCACCCCGGCGTCGAGCCCGGCGGGGACCTCGCGGACGACCAGCGCATCACCGTCGCCGGCCTGGAGCTGCGGGTGCTCCACACGCCCGGCCACACCCCCGGGGCCGTCTGCCTGTACGCCCCGGAGCTGGACACGGTGTTCACCGGCGACACCCTCTTCGCGGGCGGCCCCGGCGCGACCGGCCGGTCCTACTCCGACTTCCCGACCATCATCCGCTCGATCCGGGAGCGCCTGCTGGTCCTGCCGCCGGAGACGAAGGTCCTCACGGGCCACGGCGAGGACACCACCATCGGCACCGAGAAGCCCGACCTCCCCGCCTGGATCGAGCGCGGCCACTGACGCCCGCCGGGCACGCCCCGCGGCGCCGGAGACCGGTTCCGGCTCCGGCGCCGCGAGGACTCCGGGCCGCGCACCGGGTCGTGACCGGCCCGCGCGACCCGCTCCCGCGGCGGGAGCGCGCGCCGGCGGCCCGGTGCGGTACGGGGTGACCGGCCGCCGGGGAGCGGGAGTTCGCCCGTCCGCTCCCCGGCGGCCGGCGAGTACGGCCCGCGCCCGGCGGCGGGCCCTAACCGGCCGAGGGGGCGAGGGCGCTCTCGATGAGGGCCACGGCGGCCCGCGGGTCCTCGACCTCGACGACGAGGCGGGCGTACCGCTCGTCGCGGAGCTCGACGACGACGGCCCTGGAGCCGTCGCGCACGTCCCAGAAGACGCGTTCGCCGTCGAGGTGGAACGTCCCGGCGGTGATCACGCCGGGCAGGTGGGTGCCGGGCGCCCGGAACCCCTTCCGCTCCCTGGCCACGCCGGGGTCGGCGGTGGCGCCGCGCACGTTCGCCAGGGGGATCTCCAGACGGCTCTTCAGCGCCCAGAGCTTGTCCAGTCCCTCCATCTCCACGATCAGGGTGTCGCCGGCGATGCGGATGTCTGCCATGGAAGCTCCTCAGCCTCGGGGTGGGTGGACGGGGTCGGAAGGGGCGCCCTCGGGCCCGGCCGCGGCCCGCAGGCGCAGGCGCAGGCCGAGGGCCGTCGCGGTCGGCGGGTGCGCGGGCCGTGCCGCCGCCCCGCCGGAGGGTGCCGCGGCGCCCGGTGCGGGCGCGACGGCCGCGTCGAGGTCCCGCAGCACGCCGGCGACCTCGCCGGCCACCTCGGGGTCCACCGGGGCGCGCTCGGCCAGGGCCAGCAGCAGCAGGTCCAGGTCCGCGCCCCGGTCGGGCGACACCGCCAGGTCCTCCAGCGCCCCGGCCGGGTCGGAGGACCTCCGCACCCGCGCCAGCAGCGGTCGCACCCGGTGCTCCAGGTGCCACCTGAGCGCGGCCAGGTACAGCCCGCGCTTGCTGCCGAACACCTTGTACAGGCTGTTGCGGTGCACGCCGAGGTGCGCCACCAGGTCGTCGACGGACACCCCGTCGTAGGCCCGGCGGGCGAACAGCTCCGCCGCCGCCCTGACCACCTCGGCCTCGTCGAACGTTCTCGGTCGGCCCATGGCCTGAGCGTAGACGGTTGAGGAACGATCGGTCAAGAACGATCGTTCCTCAACGCTTGCGGCGGAGGAGCGCCCGCCGGACGCGGCGAAGGCCGCACCGGACGGCGTCCGGTGCGGCCTTCGGGGCGTACTGCGTCGGCGTCAGCTCAGGGAGGCCAGCGCCTGGTTGAAGGTCTGCGACGGGCGCATGACCGCCGCCGCCTTCTCCGGGTCCGGCTGGTAGTAGCCGCCGATGTCGGCCGGCCGGCCCTGCACCGCGACCAGCTCCTCGACGATCGTGCCCTCCTGCTCGGTGAGGGTCCGCGCGAGCGGCGCGAACGCCTCGGCGAGCGCGGCGTCCTCGGTCTGCCGCGCCAGCTCCCGCGCCCAGTACAGGGCCAGGTAGAAGTGGCTGCCGCGGTTGTCGATGCCGCCGACGCGGCGGGTCGGGGACTTGTCCTCGTTGAGGAACGTCGCGGTGGCGCGGTCCAGCGTGTCGGCCAGGACCTTGGCGCGGGAGTTGCCCGTGGCCTGCGAGAAGTGCTCGAAGCTGACGGCCAGCGCGAGGAACTCGCCCAGGCTGTCCCAGCGCAGGTAGTTCTCCTTGACCAGCTGCTGGACGTGCTTGGGGGCGGAACCGCCGGCACCCGTCTCGAACAGGCCGCCGCCGTTCATCAGCGGGACCACCGACAGCATCTTGGCGCTCGTGCCGAGCTCCAGGATCGGGAACAGGTCGGTCAGGTAGTCGCGCAGCACGTTGCCGGTGACGGAGATGGTGTCCTCGCCGCGGCGGATGCGCTCCAGGGAGAACCTCGTCGCCTCGACCGGCGGCATGATCTCGATGCGCAGGCCCTCGGTGTCGTGCTCCTGCAGGTACGCCCTGACCTTCTCGATGAGGCGCGCGTCGTGGGCGCGGCCCTCGTCCAGCCAGAACACGGCCGGGGCGCCGGTGGCGCGGGCGCGGGTGACGGCCAGCTTCACCCAGTCCCTGATCGGCGCGTCCTTCGTCTGGCACATCCGGAAGATGTCGCCGCGGTCGACCGGCTGCTCCAGGACGACCCGGCCGGCCCCGTCCACCACGCGCACCGTGCCGGGCGCCGCGATCTCGAAGGTCTTGTCGTGGCTGCCGTACTCCTCGGCCTTCTGCGCCATCAGGCCGACGTTCGGGACGGAGCCCATCGTCGCCGGGTCGAAGGCGCCGTTGGCGCGGCAGTCCTCGATGACGGCCTGGTACACGCCGGAGTAGCTGCTGTCCGGGAGGACCGCGAGCGTGTCGGCCTCCTTGCCGTCCGGGCCCCACATGTGGCCGGACGTGCGGATCATGGCCGGCATGGAGGCGTCGACGATGACGTCGCTCGGCACGTGCAGGTTGGTGATCCCGCGGTCCGAGTCGACCATGGCGAGGGCCGGGCCCTCGGCCAGCTCGGCGTCGAAGGACGCCTTGATCTCCTCGCCCTGCGGCAGGGAGTCCAGGCCCTTCAGGATCGCGCCGAGGCCGTCGTTCGGGCTCAGGCCGGCGCCGGCGAGCACGTCGCCGTAGGCGGCGAAGGTCCTGGGGAAGAACGCCCGGACCACGTGGCCGAAGACGATCGGGTCCGAGACCTTCATCATCGTCGCCTTCAGGTGGACGGAGAACAGCACGCCCTCGGCCTTGGCGCGGGCGACCTGCTCGTCGAGGAACGCGCGCAGCGCCGCGACGCGCATCACCGACGCGTCCACCACCTCGCCCGCCAGGACCGGCACGGACTCGCGCAGCACGGTCGTCGTGCCGTCCTCGCCGGCCAGCTCGATGCGCAGCGCGCCGTCCTCGTCGATCACCGCGGACTTCTCGGTGGACCGGAAGTCGTCGGCGCCCATCGTCGCCACGTTCGTCCTGGAGTCGGCCGTCCAGGCGCCCATGCGGTGCGGGTGCGCCTTGGCGTAGTTCTTGACCGAGGCGGGGGCGCGGCGGTCGGAGTTGCCCTCGCGCAGGACCGGGTTGACGGCGCTGCCCTTGACCTTGTCGTACCGGGCGCGGATCTCGCGCTCCTCGTCCGTCTTCGGGTCGTCCGGGTAGTCCGGGAGGGCGTAGCCCTTCTCCTGCAGCTCCGCGACGGCGGCCTTCAGCTGCGGGATCGACGCCGAGATGTTCGGCAGCTTGATGATGTTGGCGCCGGGCGTCTTGGCCAGCTCGCCCAGCTCGGCCAGCGCGTCGTCGATGCGCTGGTCCTCCCGGAGGTGCTCGGGGAAGGACGCGATGATCCGCCCCGCCAGCGAGATGTCGCGGGTCTCGACGCTGACGCCGGCCGTCGAGGCGTACGCCTGGACCACGGGCAGGAACGAGTACGTCGCCAGGGCCGGGGCCTCGTCAGTGTGGGTGTAGATGATGGTCGAGTCAGTCACCGGGTGCTCCGCTCCACGTCTGTAACATTGCTCGACATCAAGATATCTCGTGATCGCCCCCCTCTCGACAGGCCCCCTCCCGCGCATTTCCGCGCCGGTTTCCCCGGGTGGCGGCACACGGCGGGCGGCGGATCCCGATCGGCGCGGGCGGTGCGCGGAACGGGCGGCGCCCCGGCCGTGACGCGAGCGGCACCGGCGGCACCGGACGCGTGCCCGCCGCCGGGGGAGCGGGCCGTCGCGACCCGGAGCGGCGCTCCCGCCCGCGGTTACGCCGCCCGGAGGGCTCAGGCCCTCCCATGGCGCCCAAGCAGGGGAAAAGGAGCATCTTCTGAGGCACTTTCGGCAAGACCTACGGTCTCGGCCCCCCACCGAAACCGAGGAGAACCCCAGATGCCCCACAGACACGCCGGAGCCGCGTGGGTCGCCACCGCGGCGGCCGTCGGCGCGCTCGTGCCGACCGTGCTCCCCGGCGCGGCGTCCGCCGCGCCCGTCCCGCCCGTCACCGCCTCGCCGTCGGCGGCGGCGAGCATGGGCGCCGACCAGCCGTCCCCCGACCTGCTCGCCGCCATGCAGAGGGACCTGGGGCTGACCGCCCCCCAGGCCCGGCAGCGCCTGGTGAACGAGGCCGAAGCCGGCGCGGTGGCCGGCCGCCTCGGCAGCACCCTCGGCGCGGACTACGCGGGCGCCTGGGTGGGGGGAGCCGAGTCGGAGACCCTCACCGTCGCCACCACCGACCCGGCCGACGTCCCGGTGATCCGGGAGGCCGGCGCGGAGGCCAGGGTCGTCGGCCGCTCCCTGGCCGTGCTCGACGCCGCCAAGGCGGCCCTCGACCGGGCCGCGGCCCACACCGACACCCTCGACGTGCCCGTCTGGTACGTCGACGTGCGCGCCAACTCCGTCACCCTCCGCGCCGTCGGACGGGCCGCCGCCGAATCCTTCCTGGACACCGCGGGCGTCGACCGGTCCCTCGTCCACGTCGAGGCGTCCGCCGAGCGCCCGCACCCGATGTACGACATCCGGGGCGGCGACGCGTACCACACGGGCGACGGCGGCCGCTGCTCGGTCGGCTTCGCCGTCACCAAGGGCACCCGGCACGGCTTCGCGACCGCCGGCCACTGCGGCCGCGTCACCACCCCTACCAGCGGCTTCAACCGGGTCCCGCAGGGCGTCTTCGAGGGGTCCGCCTTCCCCGGCCGCGACATGGCGTGGGTGGCCGTGAACGCCGACTGGCGCTCCACCCCGTACGTCAGGGGAGCCGGCGGCCAGAACGTGCGGGTCACCGGTTCGGCGCAGGCCGTCGTCGGCGCGTCGACCTGCCGGTCGGGGTCCACCACGGGGTGGCGCTGCGGGACGATCCAGCAGCACGGCGTCAGCGTCACCTACCCGCAGGGCACCGTCCGCGGCCTCACCCGCACCTCGGTGTGCTCCGAGCCGGGCGACTCGGGCGGCTCGTTCCTCTCCGGCAGCCAGGCCCAGGGCGTCACCTCGGGCGGCTCCGGCGACTGCCGGACCGGCGGCACCACGTACCACCAGCCGATCAACCCGCTCCTCCGGACGTACGGGCTGACCCTCACCACCGCGGACCCCGCCGAGCCGGGCCCTGCCCTGCCGCCGGGCGAACCGGGCGGCACCTGGACGGCGGGCACCGTGTACGACGCCGGCGACCGGGTCGCGCACGGCGGCGCGACCTACCGCTGCCTCCAGCCCCACCAGGCCCGGGCCGGCTGGGAGCCGCCGAACGCGCCGGCCCTCTGGCAGCGCGCGTAGGCGCGAGCCCCCGGCCGGGCGGGGCCTCCGGCGGAGGACGCGCCGACCGGGGCGCGCAGGCACCGGGATGCCGGAGCCCTCACGGGCTCCGGGGGCCGTACGAGGGGCGGGGTGCCGATGCCCTCACGGGGTGCCGGAGCGCCGACGCTCCTACGGGGTGCCGGGCGCCCGGGTTCCGGGTCGCCGGGTCGACCCGCGGGCGTTGCCGGACGGCGGGGACGGGGGGAGGCTGGGGACGTGAGTCGTTCCGCGCCCCGTGTCCGGTTGCGCCGGGTGTACGAGCCCCCGGAGCCGGGCGACGGATCGCGGGTGCCCGTCGACCGGTTGTGGCCGCGCGGGCTCGCCAAGGCCGACGCGCGGATCGACCAGTGGCCCAGGTCCCTCACCCCGTCGACCGCACTCCGCCGCTGGTTCCACGCGGCCGACGGCGCCTCCGGAGAGGTGTTCGAGGAGTTCAGGCGCCGGTACGAGGCCGAGCTCGACGAACCCGGGGCCGCCGAGGCCCTCGACCGCGTCCGGCAGCTCGCACGACGGGGGCCGCTCACCCTCCTGACGGCGGCCAGGGACCCGGAACACAGTCACGCCGCCGTCCTGCGCGACCGGCTCGGCGAGGGGTGACCGCACCGCCGCCTCCGCCCCTTCCGCCAGGCGCTTCGCACCGGGCGTACCGGGCCGCCGGACGTGCCGGCTCTCCGTGCGAAGAGGGACCGGGCCGCCGGGCGCACCGCGCCTCCGGGCCTCCGGGCCTCCGGGCCTCCGGGCCTCCGGGCCTCCGGGCCTCCGCGCCTCCGGGCCTCCGGGCCGCCGGGCCTCCGGGCCGGTCAGCGTCCCGTCAGCCGGGGCGCCTCCGCGACCGGGTCCACCGCCGTGCCCGCCATGCCCGCCGTACCCGCCATGCCCGCCGTACCCGCCGTGCCCGCCATGCCCGCCGTACCCGCCGTGCCCGCCATGCCCGCCGTGTCCGCCGTGTCCGCCGTGTCCGCCGTGTCCGCCGTGTCCGCCGTACCCGCCGTGCCCGCCGTACCCGCCGTGCCCGCCGTGCCCGCCGCGCCGGGAGCACCCCCCGCGTCCCCGCGCAACCGCTCCGACAAGGACCGCGCCCAGGTCACCAGGCCGTCCACGTCGATCCCGTACGGCCCCGGAGCGCCGCCCCCGCCCCCGTACGGACCGATCCGGTCCGCCCCGCGCAGCAGCAGCCGCGCCCCGCCCACGGCGTTGCCCCGCGCCGCGTGCGTCAGCCCGACCGCGAGCTGCGCCAGCCCCCGCCACAGCTCGCGTTCCGGTTCCCGGTCCGTCCCGCCGCACGCCTTCCACGCGTCCTCCAGGACCTCGTGCGCGTGGAACGGCAACCCCGCGTCCAGCAGGCGCTGCGCCTCCCGCAGGCTGGCCCCGGGGGACCGCTCCACCCCCTCGGGCTGCCGTTCCACCCCCGGTGCCCCGTACGGCAGCGGCCTGCCCAATCCGTCCCGCGGTCGCGCGCTGCGGGCACGGCCCTCCGCGTCGCGGTCCCTCCGCGTCCTGTCCATCCGCCCATTGTCCCCGTTCGGCACGGGCGCCCTGCGTGCGCCGCGCCTTCCAGGCGTCCGCCCCGGCCCGGCGGCTCCCGCACCGTCCGGGGGCGGAGGCGGAAACGGAGCGTGCCGTCATCCCGTACGCCCCGCGCCGATCCGGCCGTGCGCGTCCGGTCGCCGTGTCCGCCACCGGTCCCGCCTCCCGTCGGAGGCCCGGATGCCGGCCGATGCTCCGCACGGGCGACCGGTCCCGCGCTCAGGCTCCGCGGTCGGCCCCCGCGGCCGGATCTCGCGGGCCGCCGGGACCGGAAGCCGGACTCCGGGAACAGCGGCCCACGTCACGCGGCCACCGGGCCACCGCGAGGCGCCGGCGCACGGCGGTGCTCCACCCGCGGGCCGCAGCCCGCGGCCCGCAGTGCTGACGTGCTGACGTGCCGGCGGGTAGGTGTTCGGCCGCCCGCGTCCACCGGGCCTTTCGAATCTGTCCGCGCGGTGGGGTAATGTTCTCTTGCGTGCTCGCCCGGCGACGACCGGGACGATGCATCGGGACGTGGCGCAGCTTGGTAGCGCACTTGACTGGGGGTCAAGGGGTCGCAGGTTCAAATCCTGTCGTCCCGACTTGCGAATACGCAGGTCGAAGGCCGTGTCGGAGAAATCCGGCACGGCCTTCGGTGTTTCCGCGGGAAACCCCAAAGTGGCGCACCGGCCGGTCCGGGGGCGGCCCCGGGGCGGGCCGTACGATGGGCTCGTGATCGTCGGCACCGGTTCGGGGCGCCGCCTCGCGGGGCGGCCCTTCGTGCTGCTGGTGGCGGTGGTGCTGGCCGGCCTGCTCGGGATGCACGCCCTGGGTCCCGACGGAGCCCGCGTCACCCCCGCCCTCGGTCACGAGAGGGCGGCGGCCGAGGCGACGGCCGCCCCCGGTCACGACAGGGCGGCGGCCGAGGGGTGCTCGCACACGGACGGCACGCCGGACCACTCCGATCACGCGGACGGGACCTGCGCGGCGGCCGGTACCGCTTCGGCGTACGCGCCGCCCGCCCCGGCCCGCGACCTGACGGAAGAGTTCCGCTCCTCCGTTCCGGTGGCGCCGGCCATGGCACCGGCCGGGAGCGACCGGGCGCCGCCCGACCTCTCCGAACTCCAGCTCCTTCGGATATAGAGCGGCCCGCACGGCGTCCTCGCCCGTTCGTCCCGGTGACGCACGCCGTGCCCCGGTCCCTCGTCCCGAAGACCCGCGCGCCCCGCCGTGGTCGCGCGCAAGGAGTCGCACACCATGAACAGCAAGCGTTCCCTCGTCCGTCGTACCGCCGCCGTGATCGCCGCGGCGTTCCTCCTGGCAGCCTGCGGCGGAAACGGCGACAGCACGGCCGGGCACGACGGCCACACCGCGAAGTCCCCGTCCGCTCCGGCCTCGCCGGGCCGGCACAACGCGGCCGACATCGCCTTCGCCCAGGGGATGATCCCCCACCACCGCCAGGCCGTCGAGATGGCCGCCCTCGCACCCGGCCGAGCCGAGTCGGCGCAGGTGAGGAAGCTCGCCGAGGACATCAGGAAGGCCCAGGACCCGGAGATCAGGACGATGTCCGGCTGGCTGGCCTCCTGGGGCGAGGAGGTTCCGGCGGGAGGAGCCGGGCACCATTCGGCGCACGGCGACGGCATGATGACGGCCGAGGAGATGAAGAGGCTCGAGAGCGCCTCGGGCAAGGCGTTCGACACCGCCTTCATGGAGATGATGATCAGGCACCACGAGGGTGCGGTGGCCATGGCCGAGACCGAGCGGGCCGACGGCGCGTACGGGCCCGCCAAGAAGATGGCCGAAGCGATCATCGCCTCCCAGACCGCCGAGATCACCCGGATGAACGAGCTGCTCGGCAGGGACTGACCGGCCCGCCCGCCCGCCGGCCGGTCGTCGGTTCGGTGGCCGCCGTACCGGCCCGCCGGTACTGCTCGTCCACCGGTCTGCCGGTCCACCGGTCCACCGGTCTGCCGGTCTGCCGGCCGGCCGACCGGTGGACCGGCGGCCGGGCGGGCGCCGCCGACGCCCGCCCGGCGCGTCCTCGCGTCCGGCCGTCACGGCCCGCCGGTGCCGGCCGCGCCCTTTCCGTCCCCCTCACCCCCGATCGGGGAATACCCCGGAGGGGTATGTGGTTCTTGCGGTCGGAGCGGGACACCTCCGAGATGAAGGGGATGGACGTCATGGACCACGACGCTCACCACGACGGCACCGCACCCCACCACGAGGGCACCCGCCGCGGCGGGCACGCGCCCGGTGCGTCCTGGGGCACCGCGGCGAGGGCGACGCTGCACTGCCTGACCGGATGTGCGGTCGGTGAGATCCTCGGCATGGTCGTCGGGACCGCCCTGCGGTGGGGCGACGCCCCGACGATGATCCTGGCGATCACCCTGGCCTTCCTCTTCGGCTACTCCTTCACGCTGTTCGCGGTCGTACGGGCGGGGCTGCCGCTGAGGACGGCCGTCAGGGTCGCACTGGCGGCGGACACCGTCTCGATCGCGGTGATGGAACTGGTCGACAACGGCGTCATCCTCCTCGTCCCGGGCGCGATGGACGCCCACCTGTCGGACGGGCTGTTCTGGGGGGCGCTGCTCGGCGGGTTCGCCGTCGCCTTCCTGGTCACCACACCGGTGAACAAGCGGATGATCGCCCGGGGCAGGGGCCACGCCGTCGTCCACGCCTACCACTGACGGTCCGACGGCCCGCCCGCTCGGCGGTGGCGGTTGGGGGACCGGCCGGAGGGGTGGTGTCCGGGCCACTCGGCGGCCGGGTTCGCTGCGCCAGAATGAGGTCATGTCCGCTCTGGAGACCACCCCGAAGACGCGTTCTCGGATGAGCAACCAACGCAGTCGCGACACGGCCATCGAGATCGCCCTCCGCAGGATCCTGCACGCCACCGGACTTCGTTACCGGGTCCACCGCAGACCGCTCAGAGGCGTGCGCCGCGAGGCAGACATCCTTTTCGGCCCGGCGCGCGTCGCGGTCTTCGTCGATGGCTGCTTCTGGCATGGATGCCCCGAGCATGCGACATGGCCAAAGAACAACGCCGGATTCTGGCGGGAGAAGATCGAAAAAAACCGCGCCCGGGACGGCGACACCGATGCCCGCCTCGCCGAGGCGGGATGGCTGTCGGTTCGTGTCTGGGAGCACGAGGACGCGGCCGAGGCCGCCGAGCGGATCGCTTCCCTGGTGTGGGCACGACGTGCGATGAAGGGACGACGCCGACCATCGACGGTCCGTCCGGAGGTCGGTCTTCACGATGAGGGCGGGCTCGGGACGGAGGCGCCGACTCCGTAGGCCGCATCGACTGTTGCAGGCTAGACTTTCGCCGCATGACCAGCCCGGACGCGCCTGCTCGTTTCCTTGAGCACCCATACATTCTGGACCTCTTTGCCGGCCCGGGCGGTCTCGACGTAGCCGCGCACATCCTCGAGGTCCCTTCTCTCGGGATCGAGTGGGACCGGGACGCCTGCGAGACGCGTTACGCGGCCGGACTCCCGACATGGCATGCGGATGTCAGCGAGGTGCGTCGGAAAAGGTTCGGCGAGTTGCCCGAGGGACTGAACGTACTGGCGGGCGGCCCCCCATGTCAGACGTACTCGGTGGCCGGCAACGGCGCGGGGCGCAAGGCCTTGGACGACGTCGAGAAGCTCGTTCACGAGTTGGTGGAAGGCGTCGGCGAGAAAGAGATCGACAAGCGACTGGAGGAGATGGGCGGCGACCCCAGAACCGCTCTGGTCCTGGAACCCCTCCGGTACGCGATCGCGGCTCTCGGCTGTTCCAACCGAAAGGGACGGCCGTTCGACGTGATCGTCCTGGAGCAGGTACCCGCGGTCAGGGGCCTTTGGGGGGTCTACAAGCAGGCCTTGGAAAAGGGGCTGCTCCGTGAGGACGGGACAAGAGTGAGGTACGAGGTTGCCGAGGTCGTGACTCTGCCCACCGAGGCGTACGGCGTACCCCAGACCCGCCGCCGCGCGATCCTGATCGCGCGGCTTGCCGGGCATGGCGTTCCTCCGCTTCCCGACCCCACTCACCACACCTACAATCCGTTCGATCCGAAGCAGGGCGGCCCCGAGGACGAGAGGGCGGTGGCGCATGCCGCCCAGACCGCACTGCAAGTGGAGGGGGTCACGCCTCGTCGGCCCTGGGTGTCGATGTGGGAAGTGCTCAGGGCGACGAAGCAGAGGCCTGAGGGCAGGAAGTCCGCCTTCGAGATCGTGTCGAACTACGGCAGCGGCGGTGACCCGAAGAAGCGCGGGGTCCGCACGAGTGGACAACCGTCGTTCACCGTGACGGGAAAGGTCTCCCGCAACGCCGTCCGGCACCCGGACGGTACTCCCCACACCCCGGCTCGCATGACCATTTCCGAGGCCGGCATCCTCCAGACCTTTCCGCCCAACTACCCCTGGTCGGGAGGTGACCGGTCGCAGCAGGTGGGGAATGCCGTGCCCCCGCTGTTCGGCATGCACGTGCTTGCGGCGGCGCTGGCTCTGCCTCTCCCGCCGGAGGAGAGGCTGCGGGAGAACTGGCGCAACGCCGCCGACGAGGAACGCGCCACTCTGCGCAAGGAGGGTTGCGGGGTTTCCGACGGTTGCGGGCCCGACTGCCCGAAGCCCGAGGATCAGTCCCCGCCCTCGACCTCCGTCGACTCGTCGCGTCCCCGGACCGGTGCGTCCGCGAAGAGGTCGGAAAAGTAGTCCACCAGCGCGCTCACGGAGAGTTCCGGCGTCGGTTCCTCGTCGGGACCGGTCGGGAGCGCGTTTCGTGAGACCTGACGGGCAGTCTCGGCCTCGTCGATCCAGTCGAGCAGCGGACGGGAGTCGCGCTCGGTGTCGGGAGCGATCACGTCGTACATCAATGTCGCGGCCGAGGCGTTGACGGCTCCGGCCAGGGCGTTGACCTCGCGGCCGGTGGTGACCACTCCCTTCGCGACCAGCCGGACGATCGCCTGGGCGGTGGGGCGGTGACTGATCACGGACATGCGCAGGGCGGTGTTGAGGATGTCCTGACTGCCGCAGGCCGTGACGACGGGGTCGTAGTCCGGACCGTCACGGAAAAGTTCGGCCGCCCACCACAAACGGGCGAAGGCCTGCTTGTGATACTGCCCCCGGAAGCGGTCCGCCGCGACTTTGGCGATCTTGCCGTCCTTGGGCTCCGACAGGTGTCGCCAGACCACGTAGTCCGGGGCGACTCCGAGGGCGAGGTAATTCCAGAATCCGGGGTCGGCGGCTTCGCGGCGGGTGAGCCGGAGGGCTGCGTGCAGGCGCGGGGCGAGCCAGGCGTCGGCCCGGGTGGCTTTGAGGCCGTTGTTCCGACAGTAGGCCATGGCGTCATCGGTCAGGTCCCGGATGGGCGGCAGATCACCGCGTCGGTCGGCGTGCGGCAGAGGTTCGGTAACCTGGTTGAGCCTGATGCTCGGCACGTCCTCACGACCGGTGAGCAGACCCTCGGTGAGGAATTCCACCGCCTCGGCATTGGGGAGCAGTGCCAGGCGCTCCGGGAGGTGGTTGGGGCGGTCGGTCATGCGTCGTCCCCCTGCGTGAGTCGTTCCAGGTCACGAATGGTGGTGGAAAGCGTCCGGGGAACGCCTGCGCGCCGGGATGCGGCGAAGTGGACTCGGGGTTGAAGCTCTCCCCAGCCGGTTGCGGAGGCTCCGGTGCGAGCTGCGTGAATTTCGCGCAGGGCGTCCTCCGGATCGCGATCCGGGTACATGTCGGGGAGCATCTCTCGGAGCACTTCGCCTTGCCAACCGTGCGGGAACAGCGGGGTACCGTCCTCCTCGATCTCGACCTCGCCGACGGCGGAGTGGAAGACGGCGGTCCAGACCTCGGAACACATCTGAGCGAGGAGGAGTTCCCGGACGGCCTTCTCCGCGCCGTTGCCGCCGTCCGCGCCGATCAGGTCACCCAACCCGTCGAAGTCGGTGTTGACGCGTATGGCGGGGATCCGTCCGGTGGTGTCGACCAGCCAGGGGGAGTCCTTGAAACGTTGGAGTCGGCCCCCACCCGAGGCGAACCCGACCATCCTGACGTCGAGTTCGCGAGCGTGTGAGGGCGTGGCCTCGATGACATCGACGAACCACTCCGTGTCGGAGGTGGCGATCACGCGGCCGACGATACCGTCCACCGTGGCGACGACGTGGACGGTGAGGGAGGCACGGTCGAGGAGGTCACAGCGATGGATGTACAGCTCGGCGGTCCGGGTGCGGCCGTCGTCGGTGACGGGGGAGAGCTCCACGGTCGTACGGGTGTTGGTGGCGCGCTCGGTGAGCACGGCGACGACCTTGACGTCCTGCCAGGGGCCGGTGGGGTCCGACGCCTTGGCCGGGAGGCCGGCGGAGAGTCGGAGCCGGGCCTGGCTCCAGTCGGGGCGATCCTCGTCCGGTCCGAGTGCCACGACGCGTTCGACTGTGGAGACGTACTTGCTCTCCACGTCCTGCCAGGGTTCTCCCTCGGTCTTGAGCTGAGCGCTCTCGACGCGCCAGGACACGTTGCCGGTGAGCCGCCGATAGGGGTAGACCTTCACGCCTGCTCCCCCTATCCGGCGCGCAGTTCGACGACAAGTCCGGTGAGTTGGGCTCGGACCGGGTGGCGGGACAGGTCGGTGACACCCCGGAAGACGGCCTTGCGGCTGCCGGCGGACAGGTGCAGGGCCCCGTCGACGACCTCGCAACCGCTGATGGCGACGAGGTCCTTCCAAGGAGCCGGGGGACGGGGGCCGGAGCGTACGTCGAACTTGGCGACCGGCGTGACCGGGCGATCCGTGTCGACACCCGGCGACACCCGTAGGTCGACGGTGACCGACCAGGCCCCGGTCTCGTCGACCAGCGCATCCACGTTGTCCAGTTCGGGTAGGACCGCGGCCCCGGCGGCGCGCGCTTTCTTCCGGATGCCGCCGCCCATCTTGAGCCGGCCAGCGATCCTGACTTCACCGCCGCTGCGGCGCTTGGCCCGGGGTACGGCGACCAGGTCGCGAACGGCATTGTTGGCAGCGGTGGTCAGGGCGGCGATACGTCGATGGGCGGAGGGTGAGTAGGAGAGGCGGAGCTCCTCGGTCTGGCCCCACTTGTTGTGCTCGGGCGGTTCGGACGCGCGGAGGAATTCCTCGGCGGCTTCCGCGCCGGGGGCGTCCTGCCCCGCCGCGCGGCCGGTGAGGAGGATGGCCTGGAAGGGGTTGGTGCCGATCGGGACGTTGGTGACGGCACTGTCCTTGACGGTCATACGGTTTCCTCGCATGGAGACCAGCCGGTTGGGGCGACCGTCGGCGTCCTCGGCGTGAGTGACCAGGAGCACCGCCTCGTGAGGCACGCCGCCACGCACCTGACCGCCGCGCAGGGGCACGTTGAGTGGAACCGCGGCGCGGGCGACCTGACCGGGAGCGGTGAGACGGTCGACGGTGTCGCCCTCGAGGAAAGCGCGCAGGGCGCGGGTACGGGAGGGCTGAGTGACGGCGGGATCCACGTGCTCCTCGGGGATGAGGACCTCGCCGTTGCGGTAGGTGCGGACGGATGCCTCCAGGTGCGGCTTGTGGTCGCCGCCGCCGGTCATCGCGGCCCAGAAGTTGCGGCCGAGCGCGTCGACGAGCCGGGCGTGCATCCGGTGGACGGAATCGTCGTCCTCGGTGGACCCCTCGTCGTCCGCGGTGCCGTTGACGGGCGCCAGGCTGGCGACGTCGTGGGCGCCGACGATCAGGAAGGAGGTACCGGGGGCCGCGCTCTCGCGGGTGAGGTGAAGTCTCTCGACGGTCTCCTCGTCGGCCCACCAGGAGCGGGCCACGTCGGCGGTCCTGGTGTCCGGGTCCGGACGCCCGAACCAGGCCGGGCCCGCGAATTCCAGGCCGTCGACCTCGCGCCAGGGGAGGTCGAGCCGGCCGATCAGACGGCGCTCGGTGCGACCCTCGTGGGGTTCCGAGAGGGTGGAGTTGATCAATACGAGCCCGAGTCGGCTGGTGGCCCAGAGGGTGGCCTTGCCGAGGCCGTAGGAGCCGCCCGCCCCAGAGTCCTTCTTGTGGCTGTCGAGCTGTCGGCGGACGACGGCGGCGAAGAGCCCGTTGTCGTAGTCGCCGCCGGTCAGACCGGTGGCGTTGTAGTCGTCGACACGGAGCAGCACCAAGCGGTCGTGCTGATACATGTCACGCAGTCCGGCCGCGATCGTGCGGGAGACCTTCCCCTGCCTGCCACCGTCGGCGGTGAGTGCCTCGTAGTGGGGGAGCAACCGCTCCCATTCGATGGCCTCGCGGAAACGGGCAAGGGCCTCGCCGGTGAGTTCGTGCAGGGTGTAACGGATCCGGACGGGCTCTGCGGGGTCCAGGCGCGCATCGAGGCTGTTCTGGGTGGCCTCGCGGGCGAGGACCGAGACGTCGGCTTCGAAGGCGAACGCGGCGGCGTTGCCGTACTCACGGCCGCCGTCCGCGTGGGCCGGTCGGTGGTACCAGGAGACGGGCAGCCCCACCTGGGCGTCGGTACTACGGGTGTGGATGGTCTCCAGGTCGGTCCTGAGTACCTCGGCGATACGCCGGATGGTCTCGTCCCGGGGGACCGAGCGGCCTACGATCCAGGCCGAGACGGCGGCTCGGGTCATGCCCAACTCCTCCGCCAGGTCGGTCTGGCTCTTCCTGGCGTTTTTGAGCTGGCGTGCCAGCCAGGGGCCGAAGTCCTCAGCCGCCTTCACGTCCCACCTGCTTTCGCTTGCGTGCCCTGTCCACGAGGTGGGGACCACCGTACCGCATTGCTGTTGACGAATTGCCCACCTGTCAAAAAGACTTTGACAGGCTGGTTCTCCGTGGGGAGAAGGAGTCCGGAGGGCGATAAGCGGAATCCTGCGCTCCATCCTTTTCGTGTCGAATTGCCGGGGAATCCCGAGGGTCCTCGCGCAGGGTCGGTGCGCACGTGCCCTTGCGTCACGGCAATGATGCGTGATTAAGTCTGACTTCGGCCGTCTCGATGGCAATCGGCTCAACCTTCCTCCATCGGGACGTAGTTGTATCTTTAATCCACCTGCGACCACGACGGGACCGGAGAGTCGGCTCCTTCCGGACCGGGATGTCCCACAACGCATTCCCTCGCATGTCTAAGGAGTCGCTTCCCCACCCGTTTTCCGGAGGCCTTCACGCATTTTCGCGCGTTTCCGCTTCCTCTTCTCTCGCGTCATTTCCTCGTGAACGTCCCGCGAAAGTGAAAGCGTAGGTAGCTCGTCGCCCTCGTAAGGGTCTCCGTTCGACCGCATGTGCACCGCCGCCCTACCGCACGGCCACCTCGCCGACGATCCCCGAATGCGGGAGGCCCTTCCCACTCCCACGTGGCCCCGGGACGCCTTCCTCGACCTCGTGGACGGCATCGACCACCAAAAGGATCGTTTCTGATCTGACGTCAGCTCCGTGGAACGCCTCCGCGGCACTCCTGTCACCCGATCCGGACCCCGGCCGGTCGTCGGCGCGTCGTCACCGTCATCCTCGTGTTCACCGCGCGGCTCACCGTCGCCGCTCACCCAGCCCGCCCAACATCCCGAAGTGGAACCATTCGTGGCCGATCCGCAGTCCCCCGTGATCCGCACCGTCGTCGAGCAGTCCCTTCGTGTCCTGGAGACCTACCGCGTCGATCCGGGCCTGATCCCCGAACACGCCAACGGCGAGCGCCGCATCACCCAGGGCGGATACGGCGACCGTCAACTCTTCGAGCTGGTCCAGAACGCCGCCGACGAGATGCGCGACGAGCCTGGTTGCCGGATCCATGTCGTCCTCACCGAGACCCACCTGTACTGCGCCAACCAGGGAAACCCGGTCACCCCCGAGGGTGCGGAGACGATCCTGCGGATGAGCATGTCCCGCAAGCGCGGTGGACAGATCGGCCGATTCGGCGTGGGCGTCAAGTCGGTCCTGGTGGTGACCGACACCCCCGAGTTCTTCAGTCGCACCGGCAGCTTCGGCTTCGACCGGACCTGGTCGTACGAGTCGATCCGAAACGTGCCCGGTGTGCGCGAGCGGCACGGGGACGACTTCGAAGCACCCGTGCTGCGTATGGCGCGCGAGTTGGACATGACGGCCGAGCGCCTCCGGGACCGGGTCCTGGACGAGCTCCTGGAATGGGCCACCACGGTGGTTCGCCTGCCGCTGCTGCCCGGCGCGGCCGAACGGTTGGGCAGGGACATGCACGGGCACCAGGGCACCGCCGGCCACGAGAACCGCGAGGAATTCCCGTCCGGTTTCCACCTGTTCTCCCCCCATGTGGGTCAGGTGGTCCTGGAGGACCGCCGGCCCCGTCCGATCGCCCGGCGGGCTCTGCGCGTCGAGCGAGACGGCAGCCTGCACACGATCCACGAGGAGCGTGTCGGCAGGCCGCCGGCCACCTCGCGGTGGCGGGTCTTCACCCATACGCACGAACCGACCGAGGCCGCCCGCCGCGACGCCGGGGAGCTGCACGACCGGGTGTCCATCGAGGTGGCCTGGGCGGTTCCGGCCTACCGCCCGGACGAGCGCACCGGCCTGTTCGGTGCTGCCGAAGCCCGCGGACGCGGCAGGTTCTGGTCCTTCTTCCCGACCAAGTACGAGATGACCCTCAGCGGCATCCTGAACGGGGCCTGGAAGACCAACGAGGACCGGCAGAACCTGCTGGACTCCTCGCCCTTCAACGTCGAGATGATCCGGGTCGCGGCCCGCCTGGTGGTCGAGTCGTTGCCCGAGCTGGCCCCCGCCGAGGACCCCGGAGCGTACCTTCCGCTGCTGCCGGGGCGTACCAAAGGAGTGGAGGTGATCAGTTGGGCCGACCGCCTCCTCACCGAACAGATCTGGGCCGCCACCGCGGTGCTCCCGTCGCTGCCGGACCAGGACGGGACCCTGCGTTCACCCCACGACCTGAACATCCATCCCGACCTGGGTCGGGACAGTGCCTCGCAGAATCGTTGGCTGCGGACCTGGCACTCGTACGCTGGGCGGCCCCGCGACTGGGTGCACCCTTCGGTCGAGGCCACGGATCTGCGATCGGGCAAGATCCAGCACATTCTGGGAGCGGCCGGACGGCAGCGGGCCTCCGTGATCGAGTGGTTGGAGGCACTGGTCTGCGACGGTACGGCGAAGGCTTCCGAGGCGGCGATGCGGATCGTCGCGGACATGATCGAGTCGAAGGCTCCCTGCGCCGCCGAGGCCCGCAAGGCCAGGATCGTGCTCACGGAGGAGCACGGACTGGTCGCCCCGGCGAGCGGTGTGGTGTACCGCCGGACCGAGGAGGACGGTCTGCGGGAGACGCTGGTCTACGTCGACCGCACGCTCTCCGACGACCCGTCGCTCTCCTCCGCACTCACCATTCTCGGCATTCAGGAGGCGGACGTCCGGGGGCGTTTCGTGAGCATCCTCGACCAGGGCTTCGCCTCGTACGGCCCGCAGGAGTGGAACCGATTCTGGGAACTGTTCCACCGGGCGGGCGCCTCCGTGGTGGGCCACGAGGTGACCAAGCGGGTACCGGTGCCGATGGATGTCCTCATGGTACGGACGGCGGACGGACGGTTCCGCGTCATGCGTGACTGCATGTTGCCCGGTGCCGTCGTCACCGCGGAGAGCGACCCCGGCGTCGCGGTGGACGTGCGGTTCCACTCCGACGACACGGGCTTCTTCCGCGAGCTGGGTCTGCGGGACCGCCCCACTTCCGGCCACAAGCCCGGGACGGAGCCCTGGTTCGAGGAGTACCGCGAAGCCGCGCACGCGGCGTACTGTCGCACGCTCGACGACCGGGCGAACCGGCCGACCCTTGCCAGGACCAAGATCGAGGGTGCCCCGGTCGGTGGCCCCCTGCACCTGCTGCCCCGGCTCTCGGAGGAAGCCCGTGCCGCCTTCCTGCAGGCGCTGCCCGAGGACGCGCTGATCGAGAACTGGACCCTGCAGATCGGTGCGCAGGCCGGTACGCGTCGGACGGCCCAGTCCCCGATCCGCTGGATGCTCCTCCGGCATGGTCGGGTCAGGACCTCACAGGGTCTCAAACCCCTCAAGGAGGCCGTGGGCCCACAGCTCGACGCCTACCGTGACGTGCTCCCCGTGGCCTCCGTCAGCACCGAGAAGGCCCGGAAACTGGGGCTCGCGGACAGCGTCGAGAAGGTCCGTCCCCAGCAGTGGGAGCAGCTCCTGGAGAAACTCCGGGAGAGCAAGGACGACGTCTTCGTCGGTTTCACCTACGCCCTGCTGACCCGTCTGCAGATCGACTTCCCCGAGGACTCCCTCACCCGCTGCCGTGTCGGTGACGCCTGGGACGCCCGGGAGGACGGCGAGATCGCGGTCGCCGCGAACCCCGAGGAGTACCGGTCGCTTCGGGCCGAGCGGGTACCGGCTCTGCTGATGCCGGACCAGGCGTCCGCCGACCTGATGGTCGAACAGTGGGGCATGCTGCGCCACGACGACGTCGTCAGCCGGGAGACCCGCCACGAGGCGAGCGTGGAGGCGATGCCGCTGCCCGAGGAGTTCCCGACGCTACGCCAGAGGATGGGGGCCTCCGTCGGCACGTACTCCCTGCTGCGCTGCTCCACGCTGGAAGAAGTCGTCCGCACCCCGCACGGCGCGCGTGCCAAGTCCCTGGAGAGCGCTCGCCAGGGCAACGTCATCAAGGTTCTGGACTCGTTGGATCGGCTCGGTGTGCTCCGGGCGGTCGATCGTGAGCTGGGATTGCGGATGGGAGAGGTCGGTTGCTGCGCGGTCCTGGACGCTCAGGCCCGACAGGAACAGGACGAGAAAGCGCGATCCGCGCTGAAGGCGGTGCGCGAGACCGAGGACGTGACGGCCAAGCTGGAGCTGCTGATCGGTGCGGAGGCACTACGCGACCGACTTCCCGCAGGCCTGATGGAGGCCGAGCGGCAGGAGTTGGACGGGCGGGAGCCCTCGGGACTACGGATCGCGCAGATGGCGTTCAACGCACACGGCGACGCCATCCTCAAGACTCACGCCCGTGACATCCAGGAACGCTTCCCGAACGCCCCGTCGTCCTACACCGGCGGCTCGGCGGCGGTCTCCTTCGTCGTCGACCTGGGCCTGCCTGCCCCCTTCGCCGGCTACCGGGCCCCGACGCTCGAACAAAGCCTGACGGTGGAGGGGCCGCGTGACTTCCCGCGCCTGCACGACTACCAGGAACGGCTCGCCCTCAACGTCTTCGAGATGTTGGACCGGCTGGCCCCGCAGCGCGCCATGCTGTCGCTGCCCACCGGCGCCGGCAAGACGCGCGTCACCGCCGAGGCCGTCATCCGTTGGGTGAAACAGACCGGTGATCTCAAGGGTCCGCTCCTGTGGATCGCCCAGACCGAGGAACTGTGCGAGCAAGCCGTCCAGAGCTGGCAGTTCGTCTGGAGCAAGGCCGGAGCGCGGACCCGGCTGACGATCAACAGGTTGTGGACCTCGAACGAAGCCGCTCCGGCGGTCGACGGACCGCAACTCGTCGTCGCCACCGACGCCAAGCTCCAGGTGTGCCTGGGCACCGGCCGGTACGCCTGGCTGAGGGACGCCGCACTGGTCGTGGTGGACGAGGCCCACGTGGCGACCAGCCCCCGCTACACCGAGATCCTGGGCTTGCTCGGCCTGACCCAGCACCGGACCGAGCGGCACCTGCTCGGTCTCACTGCCACCCCGTTCCGTGGCCACGGAGAGGAAGAAACCCGCCGACTGGTCAACCGCTTCGGCGGGCGACGGTTGGACGAGGGCGTCTTCGGTTCCGGGGACCCCTACAGCCACCTTCAGGAGCTGGGAGTGCTGGCGCAGGTCGAGCACCGTGAGCTGACCGGAGGCACCATCGAACTGTCCCGTCAGGAGCGGGAGAACGCCGAGCAGTTCAGCCTGTTGTCCAAGGCTGCCGAACAGCGCCTGGCGGACGACCACGATCGCAGTCGCCGTATCGTGGCGGAGATAGCGGAGATGCCGGAGGACTGGCCGGTGTTGGTCTTCGCCACCTCGGTGGAGCACGCCAAGTACCTGACGGCCCGCCTGAAGGACCACGGGATCTCCGCGTCCTCCGTGGACTCCACCACTTCCGACAGCGATCGCCGTGCCCGTGTCCGCGACTTCCGCGACGGCAGGGTGCGGGTGCTCACCAACTACGGCGTCCTTACCCAGGGCTTCGACGCACCCGCCACTCGCGCGGTGGTCGTCGCCCGCCCCGTCTACAGCCCGAACGTGTATCAGCAGATGATCGGACGCGGTCTGCGGGGCCCCCTCAACGGAGGTAAGGAAACCTGTCTGATCCTCAACGTCCGTGACAACATCCGCAACTTCGACACCGCTCTCGCCTTCACCAAATTCGAACACCTGTGGAGCAAGAAGTGATCTCCTCTCCCGAGGACGGTCCGGCCCTCACCCCGGAGCAGCAGGCCGTCGTGGACCAGCCCTGGGACACCCGCATGCTGGTCACTGCCGGAGCGGGCACGGGCAAGACCCACACGTTGGTGCGCCGCTTGGACGCGCTCGTCGGCCACATCGATCCGGAGGAGGCGCTGGAGGCATCCGAGTTGCTGGTCCTCAGCTTCTCCCGCGCCGCTGTCCGTGAGCTGCAGGACCGTATCGCCCGACACGGTGAACACGCCCGCCGAGTACGGGTGCAGACCTTCGACTCCTGGGCCTACTCCCTTTTGCGGCAGGCTTACCCGGAGAGCGAGTGGTCGACGCTTTCCTTCGACCGGCGCATTCGGGCGGCCACCGACGCGATCGAAAAAGGTGCGCTCGCGTCCCTCGAATCCGGGCCACCCGCGCACGTGATCGTCGACGAGGTGCAGGACCTCGTCGGGGCACGGCGGGAGATGGTGGAATCGTTGCTCGACCGGCTCCAGGACTCCTGCGGGTTCACCCTGGTCGGCGACTCGGCCCAGGCCATCCACGACTTCCAGATCGAGGACCCGGAGGAGTACGCCGACCGAGCCGACCTCTTCCTCCGCTGGGTGCGTGCCTCCTACGCCGACGACCTGGTGGAGCTGCGACTGACGCGGAACTTTCGGGCCCTCACACCCGAAGCGCGTACCGCGCTTCCGCTCGGCCCCGCCGTACAGGGCATCGGCAGCGCCCCCGAGGGCGCGGACGCGGCAGCCGAACGGCTCCACGGCGAACTGCGCGAGTTGCTGCTCGACTTCCCCGACCCGGGTCCTCTCACCGACTCGTTCACCCTGGACTCACTGCGGTCCTTCCCCGGCACCTGCGCGATCCTGACCCGTGACAACCGGCAGGCCCTGCTCGTCTCGGAGCTGCTGCACACCCGGGGCGTGCGACACGTCCTGCGGCGATCACTCCAGGACCGGCCGGTGCCGTACTGGGTCGCCGAGCTGCTGCGCCGCACCGAGGCCCTCACACTCACCGAGAAGCGGCTGCGCGAGCTGCTCGGCGGGATGTCGCTGCCCGAAGGCACCGACCCGGACCGGGTGTGGCGGGCCCTGCGTGGAGTGGCGCGCGGCGCCGGCCGGGGAACGCTCGACGTGACGAGGCTGCGCAGACTGGTGGCGGAGCGTCGCTTCCCGGACGAGCTGGCCGACCCGGAACCGGCCCGACTGGTCGTGTCCACGGTGCACCGCTCCAAGGGGCTGGAATTCGACCGAGTGGTGCTGCTCACCCCTCCCACCGTGGCCGAGCTGCGTCGCCGTGACGACGAACTCGACGTGCCCGCCGAGGCACGGGCGCTCTACGTGGCGATGACCAGGGCCCGGGAGGATCTGTACCGCGTCACCCCTCCGGACACGGTGACGGTGCTCAGGCACAAGCCGACCGGGCGGTGGTACCGGGGAGTCCCGAACCCGCGTCACAGGTGGCGGCGCGACGGCGTGGAGGTGCGAGCCGGCGACGTGTGCGCCCTGGAACCGGCCGACGCCCCGAACGACCCCCTGGGGGCCCAGACGTACCTGTCGGAACGGGTGCGACCGGGGGACGCGGTGACATTCCGACTGCGCGACACCCTTCCCATGGGGGCGGAGCAGAGCCCCCGGTACGCGGTGTTGCACGAGGGACGGGAGATCGGTGACGCCTCGGAGGCCTTCAGGAGCGAGTTGTACTCCCTCCTCAAGGTCGGTACGGCCTGGCACATCCGGTGGCCCGAGGAGATCTCCGGTCTGCGGGTCGACTGCCTGGAGTCCGTCGCCGGCAGCACCGCCGCCGGGGCCAACGCCGGCCTGGGCGACCACGGGGTGTGGATCGCTCCGCGCCTCAGCGGAATCGGACGGTTCCGGTGGTCCACCGGCATCGAGGAGGAGCAGGGATGACCATCCACGCAGGGCGACACGCCGCGCACTACGAGGTTCGGGAGGACCTGGTGGCCCGGCTCCGCCGGGAACTGCTGGGCCCCGACGTCGACTCGTCCGCCGAGGACCGTGCCGAGGTGCTGGACCAGGACGCCCCGATCACCCGCTACCCCATGGGCGTGCTTTTCCCCCGCCCGGCGGACGACGAGGCCCGTATGCGTCTCGAGGAGGACGAGGAGCAAGAGGGAGCGGACGAGGCACCTGTGGGTCGGACGGAGAACGCCGACGACTCCGGGCCCGCCGACGAACGCCCCGGCCCCGGTGGCCGCCGCCCCTCCTCCGTCGGTCTCACCTTCGCGGTCGACCCCGTCGTGTGCCGGGAGATCACGATCTCGGCGCGCGCCGCCGTGTACGAACCGGAGGACGCGGAGGGCCGCAAGATCCCGGCCCGCCGCAGCGAGGCCCGTACCACCTCCGACCAGCGGGAACGCTGGCGACGGGTGGAACTGGACCTGCCGAACACCACAGTTGACGTGACGTGCCCGGGACGTGGAGCCTCACGCGACCTGGTCGATGACACGGTTCGGCTGGAGGTGCGTATGCGTCCTCCGTCGCCGACGACCGGCACGGTCACCGTCACGGTCACCCTGGTCAATCTCCAGAGGGTGAGCGGGCGGGAACTCCAGGATGCCTTCGCGCTGTTCCAGCCCGGTTTGACGGTTCGCGCCGCCAACGGGGCGGGCGCGTTCGTGGAACGCCCTGCCGGCCTGTCCGCGGTGGACTCCGAGCTGGAGATCGGTCGGTTGCTGCACCGACACGCCCCCACCTTCGCCACCGGCCACGGCTGCGCCGCGGTGTGGGACTGGACCCCGCCACCGGTCGGCCTCACCGAGATGAAGCCTGCGCGCGTGGCGGAGGTGCGCACCGAGTTCGTGCCCACGCACGAGGTGCTGCTCACCGACTCCAACCCGGAGATCGACGCCCATGCCCTCACCATGCTGGGACTCGCCACGGCGCCCGACACCAAGGTGATCGACGCCCTGAAGGGATTGGCCGTGGGCTACGAGCGGTGGATCGACCGGAAACGACGCGAAGCCGCCGCGCTTGCCGGCACCTCGTACGAGAAGGCCGCGTCCGACCAGGTCGCGTCCTGCGCGGAGGCTCTGGGTCGGATCCGGGAGGGCATCACGCGGCTGGGTGACAAACCCGATCTGATGCGGGCGTTCCGGCTGGCCAACCGGGCGATGGCGACCCAACGGGCCCGGAGCGCCTGGAGCAAGGGCGGCAAGGTCGGTGAACCGGACCTGTCCTCCGCGCGCTGGCGGCCGTTCCAGATCGCCTTCGTCCTGCTGTGCCTGTCCGGGGTGGACGACTCCAAGCACTCCGACCGCGGCGTATCGGACCTGCTGTGGTTTCCCACCGGTGGCGGTAAGACCGAGGCGTACCTGGGGCTGATCGCGCTGACTGCCTTCCTACGCCGGATGAGGCTCGGCACGGCGGGCGGCGGTGTCACCGTCCTGATGAGGTACACGCTGCGCCTCCTCACCCTCCAGCAGTTCGAGCGCGCCGCGATTCTGATCTGCGCCATGGAGAAGATGCGTCGCGAGAACCCCGACGAGCTGGGCCGCGAGGAGATCTCCCTCGGCATGTGGGTGGGGCGTTCCGCCACCCCGAACACCTTGGAGGCCGCCGCCGGACAGCTCCGTGCCGCCCGTTCCGGCAGGGTGCTCCAGAAGGAGAACCCGGTACAGCTGCATGCCTGTCCGTGGTGTGGGACGGCCCTCGACGCCCACCACTACTCGGTCGACGAGAAGGCCGTCCGGATGGACGTGCGCTGTCCCGGCACGGATTGTGCGTTCTCCGGAGGGCTGCCCGTGCACATGGTCGACGAGGCCGTCTACCAGGCGCGGCCCACCCTGGTCATCGCCACCGTCGACAAGTTCGCCTCGATGCCGTGGCGTGAACGGACGGCCGCCCTCTTCAACCGGGACCGCCAGGACTCCACCCCGCCCCCGGAGCTGATCGTGCAGGACGAGTTGCACTTGATCTCCGGTCCGCTGGGCACCCTGACCGGTCTGTACGAGACGGCCGTCGACGTGCTCGCCGACCGCCCCAAAGTGATCGCCTCGACCGCCACCATTCGCCGCGCCGCCGACCAGGGAAGAGCCCTTTTCTCCCGCGAAGTGCGACAATTCCCGCCCGCAGGGCTGGACTCCCGCGATTCGTGGTTCGCCGTGGAGACGCCTGCCCGCGACAAGGCGTCCCGCCGCTACGTGGGCCTGCTCGCCCCCGGTACCAGCCAGTCCACCCTGCTGATCCGCACCTACGCCACCCTGTTGCATCAGGCGATGCGGGTCGATACCGCCCAGGAGGTGCGCGACGCTTACTGGACGCTGGTCGGTTACTTCAACAGCCTGCGCCTGCTGTCCGCCGCCGAACTCCAGGTCCACGACGACGTAGTGGCCCACCTGGAGCACCTGGCCGACCGTGACGGTTGTGAGCCCCGCCCGGTCGGCACCTACTCCGAACTGACCAGCCGGGTCGATGCCAGCGACATCCCGGCCCGACTGAAGCAGATCGAGCGTCGGCTGCCGGGTGACGACGTGGTGGACGTGCTCCTGGCCACGAACATGATCGCCGTGGGCGTGGACGTGGACCGGCTCGGTCTGATGGCCGTCATGGGCCAGCCGCAGACCACCGCCGAGTACATCCAGGCCACCAGCCGTGTGGGTCGTGCCCACCCCGGTCTGGTGGCGGTGATGCTCAACGCGGTCCGTCCTCGTGACCGTTCCCATTACGAGAACTTCCAGCACTTCCACTCCGCTCTTTACCGCGAGGTCGAGTCCACCTCGGTGACTCCTTTCTCGGCCCGCGCCCGCGACCGCGGCCTGCACGCGGTGATCGTCGCTTTGGCCCGCATCCTGATCCCCGCCGCCCGGGCCGACGAGGCCGCGGGGGACATCGATCTCTTCCTGAACGAGCTGAGGGACAGGGTCCGTCCGCGGATCCTCGAACGGGTCGAGAAGGTCGCCGCGGAGGAGGTCGCCCACGTGGCCGCCGCCTTCGACGAGTTCGTCGACTGGTGGTACGAGCAGGCCGAGAGGCACGGTGGCCTGTACTACGAGCCGAAGCGCGGACGCCGCGCTCCCTCGCTGCTCAAGCCCTACGACGACGCCCTGGAAGACGTCGAGGCGTGGGAGACCCTGTGGTCCCTCCGCGATGTCGACGCCGAGTCCGCCCTGTTCATGGAGGCATCCCGATGACCCCGCCCCCTCCCCGCCGTCGGCGTGGCGCCGACGGCTCCGCCGCACCGGCCCGCAGCCTGCCCCGTCGTGGCACGGTCCGCCGCGCCCAGGCCATCACCACCTACGGCGTGGGGTCGCTGATCGCCGTGGAGCAGGAGTCGTTCATCGTCTCGGGTCTCGACGGCGCCGAGCGGCAGTGGTCCCGTGACGAAGCCCCGGAGATCCACGAACCACGTCTCGCCCGTGTGCTGGGCGTGAAACGGTTCCGCCTCCCACCCGCCTCCGGCGACGACAGCCGCGACGGCATCCGGGTGCGCCGCTTCCCCCTGTGGCACCACTGCCCCCAGTGCCACGCGCTCGACCACGTGAGGAAGTTCAACTCGCCTCCCGGACGGAACGAGTGCGCCGAGTGCTCCGAGGCGTTGGTGCCGTCCCGCTTCGTGATGGCCTGCGAGGACGGGCACATCGCCGACTTCCCGTACTGGAAGTGGCTGCACCGGGGCCGACGCGGCGACGGCGAGGCCGGTTTTTGCGGCGGCCGGATGAGCCTCGGTTCCTCGGGACGTACCTCCTCGCTCCGTTCGGTGGTCCTCTCCTGCTCGTGCGGGGTGCCGGAGGTCTCCATGGAGGGATCCTTCCGGCGCGACGCCCTCAAGGACCTGAACATCCGCTGCGAGGGCAGGCGCCCGTGGCTGAAGGACGCCCCCGTCCTCCTCTGCTCCCGGCCGCCCCGGACCCTCCAGCGCGGTTCCTCCTCGGTATGGCAGCCGGTGCTCCGGTCGGCCCTGTCCATCCCGCCGTGGAGCGACACACAGGTGCACCCCCTGGCCGAGCACTGGGACAAGCTCCGTTCCTGCACCACCCCTGCCGAGATCGAGATCCATCTGAAGTACGTCTTCGACGGGGTGCCCTCCCCGGTGAGCCCCGAACAGGTCATGGAATTGCTCACCGCGATGGAGGTCGAGGACCTCACCGGAGAGGACGGCCCCGACCTCGACCAGGAGCAGCATTACCGCGCCCTACGAGACCTGGAGTACGAGCGGCTGTGCGCGGGCAACCCGGAGAGCTCCGGCTCCCACACCGAGCAGTTCGTCTGTGAGCCCCCGACCGGAGACGGGAAGTCGCTCGCCGGCCTGGGCCTGGTCACCCCGATGTTGGTGAAGAAGCTTCGGGAGGTCCGCGTCCTCAAGGCCTTCACACGGGTCATCGACGCGGAAACCTCGCCCGAGGGGCACGAGGCGGAGCTTTCCCTCACCCCCACCGACTGGCTGCCCGCCATGGAGGTCCACGGGGAAGGAGTCTTCCTCCGACTCGACGAGGACAGGCTCGACACCTGGGCCGAACTGCCCGCCGTCGCCGCCCGCGTGGAGCGTATCCGCTACCGGCACCAGCGGATCCTCGCCGAGCGGGCCTCCGAGCCGACCCGGGTCCCGGACTCTCCCGCCACCCCGCGCATGGTCCTGCTGCACACTTTCGCGCACGTGATGATCAACGAGTGGAGCCTGGACTCCGGTTACCCGGCCGCCTCGCTCCGCGAGCGGATCTACGCGGGTGACGAGATGGCCGGCGTTTTGATCTACACGGCGACCAGCGACTCGGCTGGCAGTCTCGGTGGTCTGGTGGCCCAGGGCGAGACCGACCGCCTGGCCCAGGCCGTGTACTCGGCCGTCCACCGTGCCGAGTGGTGCTCCGCCGACCCGCTCTGCATCGAGACCGAGACCTCCGAGGCGGGTGGGACCAACCTGGCCGCCTGTCACGCCTGTGTGATGCTCCCGGAGACCAGCTGCGAGCACAACAACGGCCTGCTCGACCGGGCCCTCCTCGTCGGAACCCCGGAAGACCCGTCGGTCGGTTTCTTTTCCCACCTGCTCACTCGGTGAGCACCGGGCGGTGAGGCCGGACGGGAGGGGACGACCTCCTCCCGCTCCGGCCTGTCCGGGCGGGAACGGTTCCGAGGGGGGTGTGCGGTCGATGCCTCCGGTCGGTGGTGTCCGTTGCGTGCGAAGCCCGACCGATGACGGCAGGGAGTCTCCCAGCGCCCCGCCGGCGTACCGTGCGGGCGCCGATGTTCAACGTTCCAGCACGGCCCGGATCGCGAGCCCGAGGGCTCGGCCTACCGGGGGCGGGAAGGCGTGTCCTGCCTGCCGGTAACGGGCCGTCTTGCGGCCGGCGAAGGACCAGTCCTGAGGGAACCCCTGCAACCGCGCCACCTGCTCGACGGTCAACGCCACCATGCCCTTGACACCGAGAGAGAGGTCCCAAGGGAACTCGGGTCCGGGGGGCTCGTCGGCGACGGTGCCGCCGTTCACGCGCATACGGGCCCAGGAGCGCTTCGACCCGGTGGGTCCCAGATCGGCCCCGCCCCGTTTCCAGGAACCTCCGACCAATGTCGGGGCGACCCGATCGGCCTGCGCTGCCCAGGCGGCCGCATGAGGCCAGCCACGCGAGGCCATGGAAGCACCCAGCGCCTCACCCACGGTGGTCGGCTGTGCGACGGTGGGCGCCGGGGCGGCGAAGTCCTCGCCGGTGTCCCCTTTGAAAGCCACCAGGATTCCCTGCCTGCGGTCCTGGGGCACGCCGTGGTCCATCGCGTTGAGGACGAACCAATGGTGCCGATACCCGAGGTGTTCGAGCTCGGTGGTGATATCCGCGCGGACGGACTCGTAGGCGGGTCTGGAAACCAGGTCGGGGACATTTTCGATGAGCAGACTTCGTGGTTGTACGCCGTGCATGAGCATGATCGTCGCTTCGAGCAGACGGATCTCCTCGACGCTGTCCTGACGCGCCACCGCGGCGCTCGCCTTCACCCGAGGCAGACCGGCGGCCAGAAGGTCCACGTCATAGGTCGCCTGATGGTCCACCGGGTCGAAGTCCAGGAGATCGGTTTCGAGCACCTTCCACTCGGGGCGGTTCGAGCGCAGTGTCTCGCAGGCCACGGCCCGGTTGTCCAAGAGCAGTACGGGATCGAAACCGGCCTGTTCCAGACCGAGTGCGAGCCCACCCGCGCCGGCACACACGACCAGGCAACGGAGGCGTTCCAGGGGAGGTTCTTCCATGGCCACCGTTCGTGCTCGTCGGGAAACGTGACCGGGAGGTCGGGAATTCGCTCAGTCCGTCTCCGGGGGCGTACCGTCGCGGCGATCAGGAACGGCCGGAGTTCTGAGCGTCGGTGATCGTATCCTTTCCTTGTCGGGTCGACGAGTCGTATGCGGACGTTCTCGCCATCGCAGTGATGTCGTCGGCCGTGCTCATCCCACCGGTCGACCGGTACGCCGTCGGTCCGCGTTCCCGCGCCGCAGGCCACGGACCTGCATTCCGAGCCGGTTGTCCTTCGCCGGTCGCCCGGCAAGAGGGCCCCGCGGCCTGGGCATGGAAGGAGTTCCGCCAGGAAACCCCGGCAGGAGAAGTCCCGCGGGAAGCCGGCCCGTTTCTGCGCACCAGGGTCTGCTGGCATGCAGTCGCCGGGCGGGGCCGCCGTGCGCGGAGGGGCCGGGCCGGCGCCCCCGCCGTCGGCCGCCGTACTCCACCGGGGACGGGTCACCGGGGACGGGTCATCGGGGACGGCGGGGGACCGGAAGGTCCTGCGGGAGCGGCTCCACCGGGTCGTCCGGGCCGGCCGCGACCCAGGCCACGCCGCCCGCGAGGATCGAGGGGCCGCTGTGGTGCGGACGCCGACGGGTCAACCGCATGCTCACATAGGCGTCCGCGTCCGGCACGGGGATGCGCAGCGCCCCGGCNNCAGCTCCCCCCCCGCCGGTTGCCGCCCACCACCAGCACGCCCTCCTCCCGGAGCGTCGCGGCGGCCTCCCGGACCACGCGGATGCTGTCGCGGCGCCGCGTCACGGGGCGCAGCGCCGCCTCGGGCACCGGACGCTCCCGCACCCGCCGGAACAGCTCCGCCGCACGGTCCGCGGCGGACGCGGGCGCCAGGATCGCGGCGCGGTCCACCGCGCTCAGGCGCAGCAGCACGTTCTCCGGCAGTGGTGCGCCCCGGTGCAGCCACAGCACCGCCATCCCCGCCCCCGCCGCGAGCGGTGGCGGCGCGTCCCGGCGCGCCGGCGCGGCCGTGGTGTCCGGGCGTACCCGCAGCAGCCCGGCCGACCAGCGGGCGTGCGCGTCGTGGACCCGGACGGTCAGGCAGAGGTCGCCGGGTTCGGCCCGCGAGAACACCGCCCGGCCCCGGCCGCCGCCCAGCGACAGCTCCAGCCGGAACGGCGCCGCGGCGGGGAAGGCGCGCCACAGCGCCTGCTCCAGCCGCGACCCGATCAGGGTCTTCTCCCGCTCGTCCAGCTCCGCCACGTCGTAGCGGCCGGTGCCCTCCGGGTCGAGCACCGCGTCCAGGGACTCCCGCACGGCCGCCGCCGTCATCCGCCCGTCCGGATCGAGGTCGTTGAACATCCGGGCCAGCATGAGCAGTTCGGGATCGTACGCGGACAGGTCGAGGTGCGGGGTGAGGACGACGCACACGACGCGGCCGTCCGGTCCGGTGACCTCGCGCGGTACGAACCGTCCGGCGACGAGCCCGGCGCCGTCCCGGCGGCCGAGCAGGCCGAACGCCTCGGGCGAGACGCACAGGGCGGGATGGAAGGGGAAGTTCCCCAGGAGCGCCCGGAACTCCGCGGAGTCCAGCATGGCCGTGGTGAGCCGCACCTGCGGATCGGACTCCGCCCGCTCCGCGTCGACCTCGCCGACGGGACCGGCATGGACGGCCAGGCGCGCCGCCGGGTGCCGCCCGGTGGCCTCCAGTTCGTCCGGCAACCGCTCCGCCAGCCCGCCGAGCAGCGCGCCGAGCGGGGCGTCGTCGGGCAGGAACAGCAGGCATCGGTCCTCGCCGACCAGCAGGCGGTGGCCCGACACCCCGGGGACGCCGCTCCCGGCCAGGGAGGCCAGGGCGAGCGTGAGGGCCTCGCCCGTCGCCATCGGATCGCCGTCCGTCCCCACGGCGACGACGACCGAGGGGCGCGGAGCGCGGGCGTCCGCTCCGATCGCGGTGACCGGGGGACCGACGTGAACTCCGGCGGCGCCCAGGGGGGCGGAAGCGCCGGCATCCGCTTCGAGCGCGGCGGCGAGCAGCCGCCGGGCCTCCTCCCGGTCCGCCTCCGTGTCCGGGCCGTCCAGAAGCGCCAGGGACTCCAGGGCGGCGCCCCGGGCCTCGGCATGTCGGCCGAGCGAGGCCAGTGTCCGCGCGATGCGGGTCAGGAGCAGTCCCTCGGCGCGGGGATCCCCGCCCTCCGTCCGGTACTGGTCGAGGAGCGCCTCCTGTACGGCGAGCAGTTCGCCGTACCTGCCGGCCTCCGCGAACGCGCCCTCGAGGGCCAGGAGGGCGCTGCGTATCAGGGAGTGGGGGACCGGGTCGGGGTGGCCGCCGAGCGCCTCCGTCACCGTCCGCAGCACCTCGTCGGTCCTGCCGAGGCGGGTGAGGACCGACGCCAGGTCCAGGCAGGTCGCCGTCACGCCGAAGCGGTCGCCGTCGGCGCGGAAGGCGTCCAGCGCCCGCTTCAGGAACCCTTCGGCCTCGGCCGTGGCCCCCCTCGCCGCGGCGAGCTGCCCGGCCAGCCGGTTCGCCGGTCCGCGCACGGCCCCGTCCCGGTCCCACCAGTCGCCCGGCACCCTCTTCAGGGTCAGCGCGGCCTCCGCGACCGCCCCGGCGGCGTGCTGCGCCAGGGCCAGGGCGACCACGGGCCGGACCGTCGCCTCCCGGGACCACGTGGCGGACACCCGGATCACGGCGTCCGCGGCGGCCTCGAACCGCGACCGGTAGGGGGGCGAGGCGCCGCAGGCGTGGAGGAGCAGCAGGAGGGCCGCCAGGTGCTCGGGCGGCAGGGCGTCGGCCGTGGTGGCCAGGGCCAGGGCGTTGTCGAGCCACACGTGCCGCGAGGCCGGGTCGTCGGCGGCGCCGGAGGCCCGTGTCCGCAGGTTCTCCGTGAGGGCGGAGCCGGGGTGGTCCTCCTCGTACAGCGCGGCGGCGCGGGCGAGGTAGTGGCCGATGAGCCGCCGGAGGGACGGCTCCATCAGCATCTCGTACCCGACCTCCCGGGCCACCACGAGGCGCACCGCCTCCGGAACGCGGTACGTCCCGGCGCCCCGCCGGTCCAGCAGGCCCGCGGCGGACAGCCGGCCGAGCACGGCGCGGGCGGTTCGGTCGTCACCGAGGAGGGCCCACGCCTCCGTGCGGGTCAGCTCCCCGGTCGGGGCGAGCACGAAGCGGCGCAGCGCCTCCTGCTCCCGGGCCGGCAGAGCCCGCAGCCGCAGGTCGAAGACGGTTTCGAAGTCCTTCTGCGGCAACGGCCGCGACGTACCGGCCCCTGCATGGCGGATCAGCCGGGCCAGTTCGGGCAGCGGCGGCGCGGAACCCGAGGCGATCCAGGAGCCGAGGACGCGGAGGGTGAGCGGCAGCCACGAGCGGCCGGCCGTCACCTCCCGCAGGGCGGCGCGCTCCTCGGAGCCCTCCGCGCCGGCCCAGGCGGCGAGGAGGTCCGCCGCCCCCCGGTCGGACAGCGGCATCAGCCGGTACCCCGGCGGCGCGTCCGTGCTCCGGGTGGTGGCGAGCACGGCGCAACCGGGCACGGACGGCAGCAGCTGCTCCATCCGCGCGGGCTCGGGCACGTCGTCGAGGACGAGCAGCACGCGCCGCCCGGCGACCGCCCGCGCCAGTCCGGCGGCCAGTTCCTCGGCCGTGCGCGCCTCACCGTCACCGGACGTCCCCAGGGAGGCCAGCAGGCGGTGCAGCGCCGCCTCGGGCGGCACGGGGTGGCCGCCCGAACCGCGCATGTCCACGTAGTGCCGCTCGCCGGGGAAGCGGTGGGCCACGTGCAGCGCCAGCGCCGTCCGCCCCGCGCCCGGGCCGTCCCCGGCCGCGGTCACCCACACGGTCCCGGCGGCCGGGTCCGCGAGCCGGGCGAGGAGGGAGTCGACGGCGTGCTCCCGGCCGACGAACCTCTCGGGCGGGGGCGGGAACGCGCCGGGCTCCCCGGCGCCGCCCTCCGGCGCGGCCCGGCCCGGCGCGGCCGTCCCCTCCCCGGGCGCCGCGAGCCCCAGCAACTCCAGCGTCCGCCGGGACGCCCGGGCGAACGCCTCCCGTTCGGCCGGGAGTTCGAGCGGTCCGGACGCGTCGTGTGCCACCGAGCGCGGCCCCGGCCGGCCGTCGCCGAGGGACGCCACATGGCGGTCGAGGGCCCGGTGGACCCGCCACGCCTCGTGCGCGGGCAGCCGTTCCCTCAGGACCGCCCTCGCCTCCTCGGGCAGGACCAGCTCCAGCGGACCGGAGCCGCCCGCCGGCTGCTCCAGCTCGAACAGCCCGCTCGTCACGGCCTCCGCCACGTCGGCGGTCGTCGCGTCGGGCACCAGCTCCCGGCGGATCACGTGCAGCAGCCGCAGGCTGAACCGGTCGAACGGCGCGCACAGCACCGCGAGCCGCACCGCCCGGGGGGCGGCCGTACGGAGGAAGCCCCGTGCGGCCTCCCCGGGCGGCAGCGGCACGGCGCGCGGCCGGGACCGGCCCGGCAGCCGCCCGCCCGGCGGGACCAGGACGGCCGTGCAGCCCTCGGGGGCGCCGCGCATCACGGCCCGGGACCAGCGGTCCAGGGAGTGCGGCGACAGCGACAGCACCGGGACCGGCAGCCACGCTGCCGCGGCCCCCTGCCCCGCGTCGTCCCGCCCGGTGTCCGGCCCGGCGGCCGTGCCGCCGAGGGGGGCGCCGTCCGGTCCGGTGGGATCGAGCAGCGCGGGTGGCTCGTGCGGGACGCGGCTGCGGTGGGTACCGGGCGCGGCGGGCGCGAAGCGGACCGTGGGGAGGTTCAGCCCACCGCGCCGCCACAGCTTCGCCGGGAGCGGGTTCAGCAGTGCCGTCGGGGTGGTGGACGCCCACTCCCGCAGCAGCCGCCACACGGGCGGCGCCCGCCACGGCTCGGACGCGCAGTCGGACACGACGACGACCAGCCTCCGGCCGTCCGCCTGGCGCAGCTGGCCGGGCGCCCGCGGACGCCCGGCACCGTCGAACAGCAGGTCTCGCACCCTGAGCGTGCGGAAGGCGCCCAGCCGGTCCAGGACGGCGGCGAAGTCGTCGAGGGTCTCCTCCCACACCCGCATGGTGGGGGAGCGGTCGACGACCAGCGTCAGGTCGAACCACCGCTCCGGGGCGGCCGAGAACACCGGGAGCAGCTCGCCGCTGCGGGCGTAGCCGTCCACGGTCGCCTCGATGTCCAGCGCGCCGCGCCGCCCCTCCGGCCACGGGCGCTTCCACGGCCGCAGCGCCCTCGTCACCTCCAGCGCGCGGGGCAGGCCCGCGGCGCGGGGCGCCGCCACGGCGTGACCGCGCAGGCGCGCCCCGGCCCCGGGCAGCCGCTCGTGCAACCCGCGCTCCCCGTCTCCCGCGGAGCGCCCCGCCGGGGACGGGGGCGCCGGCNGGGGCGCCTGCNCCGCCGGCCGCTCCGGGAGTCCCCGCGGCCCCGCCTCCTCGGGCCCGGGTGTGCCGCCCCCCGACGCGGCGGGCGGCGGCGGACCGGGCGCCGGCGGGGCCGCCGGGCGGTCCTGCGCCATCGAGGCCGCCAGCCAGAGGGCCTCCGCCAGCGCCGTCCCGTCGAGCCCGACGCCCGGCCCCGCCCCGCCGTCCCGGGCCGGGTCGAGGTGGGGGACGGCCGTGCGCAGCGCGGACAGGACCCGGCGCAGCGCGTCAGACACGGGACAGCTCCCGCAGCAGCAGCTCCACGACGGCCTGCCGCTGCTCGCCGTCCGGTGCCCCGTCCCCGGTCAGCAGGTGGACGGCGTTGAGCAACTGGTCCACGGCGAGGCTCTCGCCGGCCGTGAGCCGCCCGACGAACGCCTCCACCAGCTCCCCGGCCGCCTCCGACCGCGCCGCGTCGGCGCCCAGGTGCGCCGCGACGACCCTGAGCAGGGTCTCCGGTGTCGGCTTCGGCATCGTGAAACGGATGCAGCGGCGCAGGAACGCCGCCGGGAAGTCCCGTTCGCCGTTGCTGGTCATCACGATGAACGGGAACTCCGTGCACTGCACCCGGCCCCGCGTCACCTCGTGGTGCGCGTCGCCGCCCCACTCCCGGACGGCCACCACGTCCCTGCCGTACCGGGCCAGCTCCGGGATTTCGAACTCACCCCGCTCCAGCACGTCCAGCAGGTCGCTGGGCAGGTCCAGGTCGCTCTTGTCGATCTCGTCGACGAGCAGCGCCCGGGGCCGGCGCGACGGCAGGAGCGCCGTGCCCAGGGGACCCATCCGCAGGAACGGCGCGATGTCGTCGCCGCCGCCCGTCCCCTCCAGCCGCTGCGCGTGGATCCTGCCCAGGGCGTCGTACCGGTACAGGGCGTCGCCGAGACCGCTGCGGGACGTGATGTGCCAGCGCAGCACCGGGCCCAGCTCCAGCTCCGCCGCGACCTGCTCGATCACCGTGGACTTGCCCGATCCCGCCGGGCCGGTCAGCAGCAGGGGGCGGCGCAGGACCAGCGCGGCGTTCACCGCCTCGACC
This sequence comes from Streptomyces sudanensis, assembly GCF_023614315.1. Lineage (NCBI taxonomy): Bacteria > Bacillati > Actinomycetota > Actinomycetes > Kitasatosporales > Streptomycetaceae > Streptomyces > Streptomyces sudanensis. Next base: position 4,163,483 of record NZ_CP095474.1, read on the forward strand.
AGGCCCCGCGGGGGGACGAACTGCTCGTGCAGGGACCGGCGGGGGAAGACCCGCCACGGGGGCGGCGGAGCCAGCTCCACCCGCTCGCGCGGCGTGCCCGTTCCCGCGTAGAAAGGCTGCCAGGTCATGCGGGACTCTCCCCATCCGTCGTGAACTGCTCGAACCACCTGCAGAAATCCAGCCACTCCGCGTCGTCCCACACCGTGCGCAGCCGGGCCAGGTGCCCGCGGCCCGCCCGCCCGGCGGCCGGTGCGCCGCAGCCGCCCCACCGGTCGCGGTACGCCCGGCAGAACTCACCGGGCAGCAGGTGCCAGTACGCGTCCAGGTAGCGGCGCGCCTCGGCCGGGACGCGGTCCGCCTCCTCCTCCGGCCACAGCACGATGGGGGAGGACGCCAGCAGCGTCTCCAGCATGTCGCCGAGGTTCGGCGGCCGGTGCTCCAGGGCGACCGCGCGGGCGCGCGGCCCGCCGAGCAGCCGGTCGCGCAGCTCCCGCACCTGCCGGGTGTCGGTCTCGCCGAGCCACTCCAGCCGCGTCCCGCCGGAACCGCCCTCCTCCATGGCGCGGAGCGTCCGGCGCGCCCGGTCGTTGATCCACCACAGGTGGTCGGGCGGCCGGATGCGGTCGCTCCACCGCAGGACGACGTCGTACTCGGCCCCCAGCCGCATCCCGAAGTCGGTCTCCTCCGGGCGCCACTGCAGCAGCAGCGGGGCGGGCGCGGCGACCTCCACCCGGCGCAGCGGCACGTCCATCGCGGCGGCCAGCCGGGACGCCCACCGCAGGGCGGCGCCCAACTGCCGCTCCACCCCGGCCCGGTCCGGAGCGCACGCGAACTCCTCGCGGTCGCGCACCTCGCCGCCGTCCAGCAGCCAGGCCGCCAGCGACTCCGGCCACTCGTCGCCGACGGCCGCGTGCAGGCTCACCACCAGCCGCAGCCGCATCTCGCGCGTCCGGTCGGCCAGCCGCTCGAACGCGTCGTTCAGGTCGATCACCGCACCCAGGGCCGCCGCCCAGCCGCGCACCGCCGGCGTCCCCGGGTCCACCCCGGTGCCGTGCGCCAGCAGCGCCACGAAGTCGACGAGCGGCCCCAGCCGCCGTCCGCCCGCCGCCGGCGCCCGCAGCAGCAGGTGCTCGACCGTGTCGCGCAGCAGGTCCGTGCCCGACGAGGCGGGCGGCGACTCCACGGGGCCGGGGCACGCCGCGGTGAACGTCCGCCGCAGCAGCCCCGAGGTGAGCGGCTCCCCCGGCCAGGCCCCGAGCAGGGCGACGGTCCGCGCCGCGGCGTCCAGCGCGTCCATCACCTCCAGCGCCCACTCCCGGGCGGGGGACGGCGGGGCCGCCGCCAGTCCGTGCCGTACCGCGTCGAGGTCCCGGGCCGTCGTCACCGGTCCGGCGGGCGGCGCCCCGCCGACCGCCTCGACCACCCGGGCCAGTTCCTCCGTCCCGACGCGGCCCAGCAGCGCGCCGGCGGCCGCGTACCGGGGGTTGCGGGCCAGCCACAGCGGACCGGGGGCGAAACGCGCCCCGTCGAACTCGGCCCGCAGGATCGTTTGCCCCGCCGTGCCGCCGTCGCCGCGCACGGCCTCCACCACGGCCTCCGGCGCCAGCGTCTCGCCCGCCGAGGGCAACCCCTCCCGCAGCACCCTCACCAGCGTCCGGCTGAACCGCAGCCCGTACGCCTCCTCCGCCGCACCCGACCCCATCAGGAGCGACAACCGCGTGTCGCCCTGCCGGATGCCGTTGGCGACGGACTTCAGGTCCGGCACCGCGTTCCCCGCGTGGCAGGTGTCCACGATGGCGATGACACCCGCCAGGCCCTGCGTGTCCAGCGCCTGCGTCAGCAGCGACCCCACGTCCACCGCCGTCAGCGGCGCCTCCGCCAGCGAGTCGCCCGCCATGAAGTGCAGACCCGTCCCGGAGGCCATCCCGTGGCCGAGCAGCGCCACGACCAGCACCGCCCCCGCCTCGCCCGCGCCGAGCGCCGCCGCCCGGATCGCCGCCTCGACCTCCGCACGCGTCACCGCGCCGCCGCACAGCAGCGTCGACCTGCCCGGCGGGTCCTTCTCGCAGCCGCCCGCCCACGGCGCCGTCAGCGTGTCGTGCAGGGCCCGGGCGGCCTCCTCCAACTCCTCCAGCAGGCCCAGGTCGGGGCACTGCGCCCCGATCACCAGGGCGTGCCGCGGGCCGGTCACGACTCCGCGGCGGCGGTCAGGGCCTCGACGAGCGGGCCCGCCACGGCGGCCTGCGCCAGGTACTTGGCGGCCGGGTGCACCCACGCGCCGTCCGAGTCGACCCGGGTGCTCACGGGGCCGACCGAGGAGGCGTTCGGACGGACGATCTCCTCCAGCCGGGGGCGGGCGGCCACGATGTCGTCGCGGTCCCAGAAGTTCAGCCACCGGCCGACGCACGCCGGGGTGCTCGGCGGCTGGGGCCGCACACGGGGCAGCACCGCCGTCCGCGTCCCGAGGGGCGACCCCAGGGTGATCAGCAGCGGCACCTCGCCCCGGTGCGCGTGCAGGGCCTCCAGGGCGACGACCGTCCCCAGCGAGTGCGCGACCACCACCGTCGGCCCGTCGCCGTCCAGGCAGTCGGCCACCCGCCGGCGGATCCGGGCGTCCAGGGTCGTCCCGTCCTGCCCGGGCTCGCCGCGGTTGAGGTAGCGGGCGACCTGGCCGAGCGTGCCCGCGGTGAGCCGGGCGCTCAGCCAGCCGCCCGCGGACCGCAGCCCGGGCAGCGCCATCAGGCTCGTCAGCGCGTTCACCACGTGCCGGCCGGGCGCGCCCACCCCCTGCGCGCCGCCGGGCGGGGCCAGTTGCGCCCGGGCGTGGCGCAGCACCCGGGCCTCCTGCGGCGCCAGCCCCGGGTCCGCCAGCCGCTCGTCGACGGCCTCCAGGAGCAGCCCGGCGACCAGTTCCCCGTCCGGGTCGGCCGCCCGCGGCCCGGCCGCGGCACCGCCCGTCCCCTGGGAGCCGGGCGTGCGGAACAGGTCGCCGTAGTAGGCGAGGCGGGCGTCGGCGGCCCATCCTCCCGTCAGACCGGACAGCCTGCGGCCGTGCCCGGCCGCGCGGGCGCCGTGCGCCGCCGCGCGTAACCACTCCTCCAGGTCCGCCGCGGCATCACGGGAACCGCCGATGCCGTGGACGAACACCAGACGAGGCCTCATCGCTTCCCCCCTCCGTCGGCGTCCGGATCGGGAACGATCTTTTCGCGTACCGGGGAGGCCCGGCAACCCCTGTGGACAACCCCGGCGGACGGCGCCGTTCCGCCGGGTCGGGGCACCGGGGCCGGTGCCCCGCCGCGACCCCCGCGCCCACCGTCCGACCTCGCGTACGGGACCGCCCGGCCCCGCGTACGGGACCGCCCGGTTCCGCGTACGGGACCGCCCGGCCGGGGCCCGGTCACCTCCCGTCCGGCTCCGTGCCCCCGGAGGGACCGGGGTCGTCCTCCACGTCGTCGGAGGGGTCGGGGCCGCGCCTCCACACCAGGCGCACGGCGAAGTTCACCTCCGTCGTGCCCTTCGCCACGACGATGCCGCCCTCACCGCTCACCTTGAGGCCGAAGTCCACCACCGCCGTCTGGGGCCCCAGCCGGCGCAGCACGCCGAAGACCTGCGACAGGGCGGGGCCCAACTGGTCGAGGGCCTCCTGGAGCGAGACCCGGGCCCGCCCCGCGACCGCCCCGCCGGGAAGGCCCTCCGGCTCCACCGGCACCAGGTCGTCGTCCACCTCGAAGACGGCCGTGCCGCCACCGCCGTCGCCCACCTCGAACGCGATCCGCTGGCTCACGGAGCCAGTCTCCCGCCGTCGCGCCGGCACCGCACGCCGGGCGGCACGGGAGAACCGGCCGCGGCGCGGCCACCCCCCTGCCACCGCCCCCGGCCGGCTCCGGACCCGCCCGCAGCGCGCGTTCTTCCGCGAGAAGTGTTGTCGCGGCGGTCGTGCCGGGTCTCCTCTCCGCCGGCCCGCAGCCGGCCCTCGACCCCTGTACACGGAGCGGAGAGAGAAGTGACCGCACAGCACCCCCGAGACCCCCGAGACCCCCGAGACCTCCAGGACCACCACGGCCGTCCGGGGCCGCACCGGGGGGCGGGCCGGCCGGCGGCCCGCCACAGCCGCCGTCGCGCCACCGGCCGCCGGGCCGGTGCCGTGGTGCCGCGCCGCCGCGCGAAGCAGCGCTGGACCTACCAGGGCATCGGCACCGTCGTCGCCGGCGCGGTCGCCGTCGCCGCCGTGGCCGTCGGCACGGCCGTCCTCGGCGGCACCGGAGGGAAGGACGGCTCCCTGGCCGTCCGCACCACCGCGCCCGTACCGTCCTACGACGACCACCCGCCGAGCGCCTCCGCCGCCCCGGCC
>NZ_CP095474.1:4167942-4168945 GCF_023614315.1 Streptomyces sudanensis
CCCCCGCCCCGTCGGACCGGCGCGTCGAGGCCGGCGCCCGGAAGCACCCCTCCGNCGNNCCCNNGCCGCGCCCGCCGCGCCCGGTGCGCGCGAGGGCGGCACGGAACCGTACCGGGCCCGCGCCACCCGGACCGGCGGCACGGCGGCCGACCACGCGCGCCGCGTCGTCGACCTCGTCAACGCCGAACGCGCCGGGGCCGGCTGCCCCGCCCTCCGCGTCGACGACCGCCTCCAGCGGGCCGCCCAGGGCCACGCCGACGACATGGCCGCCCGCGACTACTACGCGCACGACACCCCCGAGGGGCGCGGCCCCGGAGACCGGATCGGGGCCGCCGGCTACCGCTGGAGCACCTGGGCGGAGAACATCCACCGGGGACCCGGGGACCCGGCCGCCGCCGTGCGCGGCTGGATGGAGAGCCCCGGCCACCGCGCGAACATCCTCAACTGCGCCTTCCGGGACATCGGCGTCGGTGTGACCCTCCGCTCCAACGGGCCCTGGTGGGTCCAGAACTTCGGTGCCGCCCGCTGACGCGCCGCACCCCCGTTCACGCCGGGCCGGCCAGGGTCTGCACCCACACCGTGCCCTCCGGCCCCGGCACCGCCGCCACACCGGTGTCCCGGTAGCGGCAGCCGAGCATGTTCCTCTCGTGGTACGAGCCGTCCATCCAGTCGTCGACGACCACCGCCGCGTCCCGGGCCCCGAGGTGCAGGTTCTCGGCCCACGCGACCGCGTCGTACCCGGCGTCCGCCATCCGCGCGTCCGCGCGCCGGCCCTCCGGGTCGGCGTGGGCGAAGTAGCGCCGCGCCACCATGTCGCGCGCGTGGGCCCGGGCCGCCGCCGTCAGCCGGGGGTCCAGGCGCAGCGGAGGGCAACCGGCCTCGGCGCGCCGGGCGTTGACCAGCGCGGTCAGCCGCTGGGCCGCGCTCGGCCCGGTACTCCGGCCGGTGCTCGGGGACGGCGCGGGCGCCGTGGTCGCGGAGGCGGCCGGNGCNGTCCCNGAGC
>NZ_CP095474.1:4168956-4170312 GCF_023614315.1 Streptomyces sudanensis
GGGAGGAGGCGGGAGGGGAGGNCCCNNGGGACGCGCCGGGCGTCCGGGCCGGGGACACCGGCGCGGCGATCCCCCGGGGGGAGGGCTCCTTCCGGGCCGGTGCGGGGGCGTCGGGCGCCACCGGCCACAGCGCGGCCAGCAGCGCCCCGCCCACCAGCACGNNNACGGCCGCCACGGGCACCCACCCGCGTGCCGCGCCGCCCGCGCCGGACCCGCCCGCACCGGTGTGCGCCCCGCCCGCCGCGCCGGACGCGGAGGCCGCCGTGCCCGTGGTGACGGGCACCGCCGGGTACCCGGACAGCGGGACGACCAGGCCGAGGCCGGCCAGCAGCCCCTCGACCGGCAGCAGGTCCGCCCGGTGCCCGCCGCAGACGCGGCAGCCGCGCACGTGCCGTGCGACGCGCTTGCGCCACACCGGCGCCGGACGCCCGTCCCAGTCCGCCGTCAGCCGTGCCAGCGCACCGCACCGGGGCCTCGCCGCCAGCGCGCGCACCACCACCCGGCCCGTCTCCAGCTGCGCCTTCATCCGCTGCACCCGCACCGCCGCGTGCCGTGCCGGGACGCCCAGCGCCTCGGTCAGTTCCGCGCGGGTGAGCCCGCCCGACACCTCCTGCCACCACAGGGAGAGCAAGGCCCGGTCGTCCTCGTCCAGCCAGCGGGTCGCCTCGGCAACCTCCCGCCGCTGACCGGACAGGCCGAGCCGCAGGATCGTCAGGTCCACGAAGTCGCCCGCCGGGTCCGGTCGTTCCGCGACGCGCTCCAGCGACGCGACCGGCGCCTGCCGGCGGTCGTTCCAGCGGCGGCGTATCTGGTTCATCGCTATGGCGACCAGCCAGGACCGGAACCGGGACGGCTCACGCAGCCCGCCCAGCCCGTCCAGCGCCCGGAACATGGTGTCCTGGACCACGTCGTCCACGTCCGCGTGGCCGTCCAGCGCCCGCCCCACCACGTTGTAGACCAGCGGCAGGTAGTCCTCGACGAGCCGTTCGCGCGCCCGGACGTCACCCGCCCGCGCCGCGGTCACCAGCTCCGGTACGTGCTCGCTGTCCCTGTGCATGTCGTGCCTCGTCCCGTCGTTCCGTACGGCCTCGTCGTCGGGAGACCCCGCGGCGCGGTCCCGACAACGGAAAACAGCCGGACCCTACGCACCCGGGCGCATCCGCCCCAACCGCGAACGCGCCCGGCAGCGCCGGGCCTTGGCGCCCGCGGGGCACGGAAGCGACGTTCCACGTGAAACCTTCCGGGACGGCCCCGCCACGGCCTCGCGCCCGCGTGCCGCCGAACACCCCNCCNGTNTACTACNCTNNGNNNNTNGGCNCCGTCCGGAGCGCCCGGCCGCCGGCGGGCNGACGCCCC
>NZ_CP095474.1:4170319-4174253 GCF_023614315.1 Streptomyces sudanensis
CCCCCGCCGGGGCGTAGGTCAGCGCCGTTGCAATCGGGCCGCCCGGGCGCCGATGTCGGGCAGCTTCGCGTACAGGGCCGCGCCCGGGCAGCGCGTCGGGTAGCCGTCCGCGTGGCCGCCGACGACGGGCAGCACCGCCGCGGTGCCCTCCGGGAAGCGCGACTCGTCGTTCGTCGAGACGAGGGTGACCGTGCCGCGCGGATCGGGCCCGGAGGGGCCCAGCTTCCAGGCGACCAGCCGTGCGATCGCGTCGAGCATCGGCTCGGGCACCCGTGTGCCCTCCGAGAACGTGCCGATCGCCGCGATGCCGACGGTCCCCTCGTTGAACCCCTTGGTGTGGGCGCCGATCACGGCCCGGTCGACGCCGCCCGCCCGGCCCTCGTAGACGGTCCCGCAGGCGTCGACGAGGAAGTTGTAGCCGATGTCGTCCCAGTGCCGGCCGTAGGCGTGCCCCGCGTACAGGTCGCGCAGCGTCGCGGGGACGCTCGCGCAGTCGTACCCGTTCGGGGTGCTCGTGTGGTGGATGACGGCGGCCCGCACCGCCGGCGCGTACCGGGCGGCGGGCGCCGTCGACACGGCCTGGGCGTGCCACGCCGTGCGGGGCACGATCACCGGCCGCGGGCCCTGGTGGCGGGCCGCGCGCTGCGGGGAGGTGCCCCGGGACTCGGCGGCGCCCCGCCCCCGCGGGTCCGACGACGGCCCGAGGACGAGGTTCGCCGCCACGAGCGCCCCGAGGACGGCCAGCGACGCGGCGGCGCGGGCGCCGCGGGTCTGCGGCAGACGCATGCTCCCCGCCTCCTCCGCGCCGAACCGGCCCGGCCGTGGTCTTCCTCCCGGTCGGGACCATCGTCACCGACGGCGCCCCTCCCCGCCCGCCGGAGTGCTCCGTACGGGACGGCGGACCCGGCGGCCGGGCGGAGCCCGGGCGGTACGGGACGGCGGCCGGAGGGCGTCCGGCCCGGCGCCGGACCCGGGCCGCGGCCACCGGAAGCCGCGCGCCGGCACCGATGTCAGTGGCGCGTCCTACGGTCTTCCCAGTGGGACCCGCGGGGCAGGCCGCCGGTCCGCCCCGGGGAGGGTCAGTCATGTCTGCTGTGTCCGCGGAGACGACGTACCTTGAGCTGTCGCAGGACGGCGGCGGTGCGCACAAGTTCTACGAGGTGGCCGTCGACGGCCAGGTGGTGACGGTGCGGTACGGAAGGATCGGCGCCGCCGGCCAGGTCCAGACGTCCGCGTTCCCCACCGCGGAGAAGGCGCGGGCCGCCGCGGCCCGGAAGGTCGGCGAGAAGGTCCGCAAGGGGTACGCCCCGGCCGTCCCCGGCGGGCGGGCCCCGCGCGCGGTGACCCGCCGCCAGGTCGCCTCGGCCCCGTCGACGGCCCGCGCGGTCGCGCCGGTGCTGTGGCGCTTCCGGACGGGCTCCTCGGCGTTCGGCATCCACGTCGACGACGACCGCTGCTGGGTCGGCAACCAGGCGGGCGACGTCTACACGCTGGACCACGACGGCGCCGTCCTCTCCCGCTTCAGCCTGCCGGACGGCGTGAAGTGCCTGGTCGCGGACGACTTCTGGATCTACGCCGGCTGTGACGACGGCCGGGTGTACGACCTGTCGTCGAAGCTCCCGTTCGCGGCGTACGACATCTCGGCGGACGTGGACATCTTCTGGCTCGACATCCACGAGGGCGTGCTGAACGTGTCGGACCGCGCCGGCCGGCTCACCGTCATCGACCACGAGGACGAGCACCAGTGGGCCCGCCGCAGCCAGGGCGACCACGCCTGGATGGTCCGCGCCGACGACCGGGCCGTCTACCACGGCCACCACCGGGGCGTGACGGCGTACGCCCCCGACGGCGGCGGCGAGCTGTGGCACACGGCGACCCGCGGCGGGGTCCTGTTCGGCTGGCAGGAGGACACGGCGGTGTACGCGGGGACCGCGCACCGCGTCGTGCAGCGGCTGTCGAAGGACGACGGCCGGATCGAGGCGACGTACGCCTGCGACAGCGCCGTCTACTCGTGCGCCACCTCGCCCGGCGGGCGGTTCGTCTTCGCCGGTGACGGGGCGTCCTCCGTGTACTGCTTCGACCGGGACGGCACGCGCCTGTGGAAGCTGGGCACGGGCGGCGGCTCGGCCCTGTCCATGCAGTACCGGGACGAACGGCTCTACCTGGTCACCACGGACGGCTCACTGGTCTGCGTGGACGCGGGCGAGGCGGCGATCGAGGCCGCCCAGCGCGGCACGGTCCCGGTGGCGCGGGACGTGAAGCTCGCCGCTGCCCTGCCGACGTACGCACCGGCGACGGCCCCGGCCTCGGTGGCCGCGGTGGCGGACGCCCCGGCGGGCTCGGTCGTCGTGGAGTGCGTCCAGGACGGCGGCAGGCTCCGCGTGCACGTGGTGTCCGAGGGCTACGAACCGTCGTGGAACGTCCAGTTCCCGCGCGCGATACGGGAGCCCGGCGCACGCTACGCGGTGGACGCGCTGCACGCGGCGGCGGGCGGCTTCTACCGGGTCCGCGGGGACATCAGGCGGCTCCTGTGACCGGGCGGGGCGCCGTGTTCGAGGCCGCCACCGGCGACGGCCCCCCTCTCCCGGACCGGGAGGCGGACCCGGCGGCGGCCGAGCGGCGCGCCGCCGAGGTCCGGGTGGCGTACGAGGGGCTGCTCCAGATCCGGCGGCTCACCGCCCCTGCGGGCACGGACCCCGGCACCGCGCCGGCGCCGTGGGAGCGCAAGCAGCCGGTGAGGGCGGTCGCCCTGGCCCTGGAGGCGGCCGGTTTCCCGCCGTCCGCGCTGGACGCCGAAGGACGGCGCGTCAGGACCGGCTACCGCGTCGGCCCCGGCGAGCGGCCCGGCCAGGTACGGGTGGACTGGCCGGGACCGCCGGGCGGCGGCGCCGCGCAGGAGGAGGAGACCGCCCTGGCGGGGTGCGCGCGGGCCCTGGAACGGCTGGGCTGGGAGGCCCTGCTGTACCGGGGGCCCCGGCGGCGGCGCCACCTGGAGGTCGAACCGATGCCCGCCCCCGGCCGACCGGCCGACCGGCCGGCTGACCGGCCGGCCGTCGCCGCCCCCACTGCGGGGGCGTGCGGCGGTGGCGGCGCCCGGCTCCGGCCGCCGGCCCCGTGCGGCGAGCCGGGCGCCTTGTCCGAAAAGTGAGACGACGTTTCACCGGCCGCCGAGTCGTGTAAAAATCACCGCCATGCAGCGCCAGCTCATTATTAGCGCCAGCGTGCCGGCACCGAGGTGACCTGGAGGAGACCCCTCCCAGGCGACTCACCGCCCGCACGCAGACCTCTCGCATTCCGCGAGGGGTCTTTTTGTTTTCGTCATCGGCCCACCCGGCACGAACGGCCTCACCCGGCCCGGCAGACCTGAACGGAAAGACGCACATGGCACACGACGATTTTCATGTTTTCGACACGACGTTGCGGGATGGTGCGCAGCGTGAGGGGATCAGTTTGACGGTCGGGGACAAGTTGGCGATCGCGCGGTATCTGGACGAGTTCGGGGTGGGGTTCGTGGTCTGCCGACCCACTCTCGCGTTAATCCGCGGGATACGGAGTTCTTCGCGCGGGCGGTGGGGGAGGTGGAGTTCCGGCATGCGTCGTTGGTGGCGTTCGGGGCGACGCGTCGGCCGGGTGTGGGGGTGGAGGGGGATGTGCAGGTGCGGGCGTTGGTGGAGTCGGGTGCGCCGGTGGTGACGGTGGTGGCGAAGGCGGATGCGCGGCATGTGGAGTTGGCGTTGCGTACGTCGTTGGAGGAGAACTTGGCGATGGTGCGCGAGACGGTGGGGTTCTTGCGGGAGCAGGGGCGGCGGGTGTTCGTGGACTGTGAGCATTTCTTCGATGGGTATCGGGTGGATNGGGGGNATGCGCGGGCGGTGGTGGAGGCGNCTNNTGNNCGTNTCNGAANNTTNTGCNGNNGTGNNACNNTNATANTCTC
>NZ_CP095474.1:4174309-4176667 GCF_023614315.1 Streptomyces sudanensis
GGTTGGGGGTGCATGCGCAGGATGACGCGGGGTGTGCGGTGGCCAATACGTTGGCGGCGGTGGAGGCGGGGGCCAGTCATGTGCAGTGCACGGCGAACGGGTACGGGGAGCGGGTGGGGAATGCGGATCCGAATGCTTGTATCTACACGTATGTGTTGGTAGGCACGGCGGGTGTTGCCGGTGGGGGCGTTGGGGGAGATGACGCGGATTTCGCATGCGATCGCGGAGGTGGTGAATCTGGCGCCGTCGTCGCATCGGCCGTATGTGGGGGTGTCGGCGTTCGCGCACAAGGCGGGGTTGCACGCGTCGGCGATCCGGGTGGATCCGGATCTGTATCAGCATGTGGATCCGGCGCGGGTGGGCAACACGATGCGGATGCTGGTGTCGGACATGGCGGGGCGGGCGTCGGTGGAGCTGAAGGGGCGGGAGCTGGGGGTGGAGCTGGGCCGGGACCGGGAGGTACTGGGCCGGGTGGTGGAGCGGGTCAAGGAGCGCGAGTTGCGGGGGTACACCTACGAGGCCGCCGACGCCTCCTTCGAACTCCTCCTCCGCGAGGAAGTCGAAGGCCGCCCCCTGCGCTTCTTCCGTACGGAGTCGTGGCGGACCATCGTCGAGGACCGCCCCGACGGCTCCCACGCCAACGAGGCGACCGTGAAGGTGTGGGCGGGCGACGAGCGCATCGTCGCCACCGCGGAGGGCAACGGCCCGGTGAACGCCCTGGACCGGGCGCTGCTGGCGGCCCTCGAACGGATCCACCCGCAGATGGCCAGGTTCGAGCTGGTCGACTACAAGGTCCGCATCCTGGAGGGGCGGCACGGCACCGAGTCCACGACCCGCGTCCTGATCACGACCGGCGACGGCGACACCGAGTGGTCGACGGTCGGCGTCGGCGAGAACGTGATCGCGGCGTCCTGGCAGGCGCTGGTGGACGCGTACACGTACGGCCTGCTGAAGGCAGGTGTGGAACCCACGGAGGAGTAGTCCGTTCCAGGAGGATCCGAAAGGTGCGAATACCCCCGTATGGGGTAGTTTCGATGCATGAGGAGAAACCCGCTTTCCTTCGTGTCGGCCCTGGCGGGCGTGGTGCTCATGCTCCTCCTCGCCCTGGCCCCCGCTGCCACGGCCAGGGCGTCGGACGGCATACGGGAGGCGGCCGACGCCCTCCGGCAGGGGCCCGTCTACGTGCACCCCGAGGCGGCCGGCGAACTGTCGCCGGGGGAGGCCCAGGCGCTGGAGCGCAAGATCCTCGACGCGGACAAGCCCCTGATGGTGGCCGTCCTGCCGGACACGGCGGAGTTCCCCGAGCAGACCCTCCTGCGCGACCTGCGCACCCTCACGGGGGTGACCGGCGTCTACGCCGTCCGCCTCGGCGACGCCTTCGACGCGGGCGCCGACCGGAGGGTCCTCCCGCCGAGGGCGGTGGAGAACCTCGTGTCGGCGGTCCACCGGCCCGGCGTGGACGCGGCGACGGAGCTGAACGCCTTCGTCGACCAGTCCCTGCCGCAGATGCGCGGCTCGGCGCCGTCCTCGTGGGCGGGCGTGCCGGACGACGGCACACCGGTCCGCGGCCTGGTGACCATCGGCGTGCTCCTCGCGGCGCTGGCGGCCGGCGTGTCGCTGATGACGGTCCGCAGCCGCAACCGCAGGCGCTCCGAGGAGCGGGAGTCGCTGGACAAGCTCCGCGTCGTCGTCGACGAGGACATCACCGCCTACGGCGAGGAACTCGACCGCCTCGACTTCCACCCCGCCGACCCGGCCGCCGACGACGCGATGCGCCGCGACTACGAACACGCGCTGGACGCGTACGACAGGGCGAAGCAGCTCATGGCCGAGGCCCGGCACCCCCACGACGTCCGGGGCGTGACCGAGGCCCTCGCGGACGGCCGGCACGCGCTGGCCGTCCTCGCCGCCCGCCGCGAGGGCCGCCCGCTTCCCGAGCGGCGGGCACCCTGCTTCTTCGACCCCCGCCACGGCCCCTCGGTGGCGGACGTCACCTGGGCCCCGCACGGCGGCGCCGTCCGCGACGTGCCGGTCTGCGCGGCGGACGAGGCCCGCGTCAGGGCGGGCCAGGACCCGGCGGCCCGCCAGGTGGACACCGAGTGGGGCCCCCGCCCCTACTGGGAGGCGGGTCCGGCGTACGGCCCGTGGGCGGGCGGCTACTACGGCGGCGCGCTCCTGCCGGGCCTGCTGGTCGGCACGATGCTCGGCACCACCCTCGCCACCCCGGTGTACGCGGCGGAGTACGGCGGCGACGGCTACGACACCTTCGCCGGCGGCGACTTCTCCGGCGCGGACTACAACCCCTCGGACTTCGGCGGCGACTTCGGGGGGGGNCNTCGGCGGCGGGGACTTCGGCGG
>NZ_CP095474.1:4176719-4176895 GCF_023614315.1 Streptomyces sudanensis
GTGCGGGCCCCGGCCGCCGCGCGGCGGCCGGGGCCCGCACCGTGCCGGGCCCCGGACGCGCCGGTCCGGCCCCGTGGCCGCCCCCGCCGCACCCACCGCAACGGCGTACGCCCATCCGGTGGTACCCCCGGCCCGCGCCGGACCGCAGCCGCCCTCCCGAGCCCGCTGGAGGGCCG
>NZ_CP095474.1:4176923-4193430 GCF_023614315.1 Streptomyces sudanensis
GCCCCTTCCGGCCGCCCGGTCGCTCCGGAGGCCGCCCGTACCCGGCTCCCCGCCCGGACCCCGGNNGTCNGGCNNNCCCCNCGGNGGNNNCGCCCGCGCCGCCGGGACGNCCCCNNGNCCGNGGGCGCCTCGACTCCGTACCGCCATCGGGCTTTATGGGAACCCCACAACACGAGGGGGCCGAATGCTGGTACCTCGCCCGCCCTCCGGGGCGGTTCTGTCCAGGGCGCACAGCAGATCGGTCCGGAGACTGTACGGAGTCAACGGCGGGATTTGCCCGGTCGGCTCCGTAGGGTCGTTGCATGACCGTTGTGGACGAAACCCGGGGAGAGCCCTCCGACACCCGTGGGCGTGTGGCGGAGCTGCAGGCGCTGCGCGAGCGGGCGGTGGACGGACCGAGCCGCCGGGCGACCGAGGCGCAGCACGCCAAGGGCAAGCTGACCGCGCGGGAGCGGATCGGGCTGCTGCTGGACGAGGGGTCGTTCCGGGAGGTCGAGCAGTTGCGGCGGCACCGGGCGACCGGGTTCGGGCTGGAGGGCAAGCGCCCGTACACCGACGGGGTGATCACCGGCTGGGGCACGGTCGAGGGCCGCACGGTGTTCGTCTACGCGCACGACTTCCGGATCTTCGGCGGCGCGCTGGGCGAGGCCCACGCCACCAAGATCCACAAGATCATGGACATGGCGATCGCCGCCGGGGCGCCGCTGGTGTCGCTGAACGACGGCGCGGGCGCCCGCATCCAGGAGGGCGTCTCCGCGCTCGCCGGGTACGGCGGGATCTTCCAGCGCAACACCCGGGCGAGCGGGGTGATCCCGCAGATCAGCGTGATGCTCGGCCCGTGCGCCGGCGGCGCGGCCTACTCCCCGGCGCTGACGGACTTCGTGTTCATGGTCCGCGACACCTCGCAGATGTTCATCACCGGCCCCGACGTGGTCAAGGCCGTCACCGGCGAGGAGATCACGCAGAACGGGCTGGGCGGCGCGGACGTGCACGCCGAGACCTCCGGAGTGGCCCACTTCGCCTACGACGACGAGGAGACCTGCCTCGCCGAGGTGCGCTACCTGCTGTCGATGCTGCCCTCCAACAACCGCGAGAACCCGCCCGTCCACGCCTGCGAGGACCCCGCCGACCGGCGCGGCGAGGCGCTGCTGGACCTGGTGCCCGCCGACGGCAACCGCCCCTACGACATGCACAAGGTCATCGAGGAGATCGTCGACGACGGCGAGTTCCTGGAGGTCCACGAGCGCTGGGCCCGCAACATCGTGTGCGCCCTGGCCCGGCTGGACGGGCAGGTCGTGGGCGTCGTCGCCAACCAGCCGCAGGTCCTGGCCGGGGTGCTGGACATCGAGGCGTCCGAGAAGGCCGCCCGCTTCGTCCAGATGTGCGACGCGTTCAACATCCCCATCGTCACGCTGCTGGACGTGCCCGGCTTCCTGCCGGGAGTCGACCAGGAGCACGGCGGCATCATCCGCCACGGCGCGAAGCTGCTGTACGCGTACTGCAACGCCACCGTGCCGCGGATCTCGCTGATCCTGCGCAAGGCCTACGGCGGCGCCTACATCGTCATGGACTCCCAGTCCATCGGCGCCGACCTCACCTACGCCTGGCCCACCAACGAGATCGCCGTCATGGGCGCCGAGGGCGCGGCCAACGTCATCTTCCGCCGCCAGATCGCCGAGGCCGCCGACCCCGAGGCCATGCGCGCCCGCATGGTCAAGGAGTACAAGGCCGAGCTGATGCACCCCTACTACGCCGCCGAACGCGGCCTGGTCGACGACGTCATCGACCCCGCCGAGACCCGCGAGACCCTCATCCGCTCCCTCGCCATGCTCCGCACCAAGCACGCCGACCTGCCGTCCCGCAAGCACGGCAACCCCCCGCAGTAACGACGAGGAGAACCCGTGACCACGCCCCTGGCAGACACCTCCCTTCTCCGGGTCGAGAAGGGCCACGCCGCGCCCGAGGAGCTCGCCGCCCTCACCGCCGTCCTCCTGGCCCGCGCGGGCGCCCGCCCCGCCGCCCCGGCGCACCGCGTCCGCTCCACCGCGGGCTGGCGCCGGCTGGAGCGCCAGTCCGGCTTCCGGGCGCCGCACTCCTGGCAGGGCTGACGCCCCGCCACAGGTACGCGTGGAAGGACCCCGCACCCCTCGACGGGTGCGGGGTCCTTCCACGTTTCCGNNNCGGGACGCCGCGGCGGCCGGAACGGCGGGGGCCCGCCGCACCGGTCACCGGTGCGGCGGGCCCCGTGGGCGCCGGGCGGCGCGGCGGTCACCGCAGCCGTGCCATGAGGGCGATGACGAAGGGCAGGCCGCTGTTTTCGAAGTAGTCGACGGCGGGGAAGCAGTCGGCGAGGCGTCGGGTGTCGACGAGGACGACGGCGCCGATGGCGCCGCGTACGAGGTCGTCCCACATGAACCAGAAGCGGTCTTGTCCGGGGGTGCCGAAGAGGTAGAGGATCAGGTCCTGGTCGAGGGTGATCCGGCCGAAGTCCATGGCGACGGTGGTGGTGGTCTTGTCGCCGGTGTGGGTGAGGTCGTCGATGCCTGCGGAGGCGGATGTCATGACGGCCTCGGTACGCAGCGGGTTGATCTCCGAGACGGCGCCGACGAACGTGGTCTTGCCCACGCCGAAGCCGCCCGCCACCACGATCTTCGCGCTGGTGGTTGAGCGGGCCGCACCGCCGCTAGAGCTTGCGAAGTCCACTGAGCACCCTTTCGAGCAGTGTCACGTCCGGCGTGCCGCCGGCCTCTCCGTTTCCTGGCTGGTGGATCGCCACCATGCCCGCCTCGGCCAGGTCGGCGACGAGGATCCGGGCCACCCCGAGGGGCATGGACAGCAGCGCCGACACCTCGGCCACCGACTTCACCTCACGGCAGAGGTGGCAGATCCGCTGGTGCTCCGGGAGCAGCCCGGCGAGGTGGGCCGGGTCGGCCGTGGTGGACACCAGCGCCTCGATGGCGAGCTGGTAGCGGGGCCGGGTCCGGCCGCCGGTCATCGCATACGGGCGGACCAGCGGCTGATCGCCTTCATACCCGTACGAGGCGTCGTCGAACGACGCACCGTACGGGTCGTGAGAGGCGGGGGGCGGGGTCATGAATCCTCCGGTCGTGACAGCAGGTGGTCTGCGTGCCGTCTGACTGGGCCGGTGGGGGGCCGGATGGGACGGCCGACGGTGTGTAGATGACACAGGGCGGCGGGCGGATGCGGAGGGGCGCACCCGCCCGGCCGGGCTAGTGGAGCAGGCTGCCCTGGAGTTCCGCGCGGAGGTCCGGGGTCAGGACGCTGCCCGCGCGGTCCACGAGAAGGGCCATCTCGTAGCCGACCAGACCGATGTCGGCGTCGGGATGGGCCAGGACGGCCAGGGACGAGCCGTCGGAGATGGACATGATGAACAAGAACCCGCGCTCCATCTCCACCACGGTCTGGTTGACCGGCCCGCCCTCGAAGATGCGGGACGCGCCCGCCGTCAGCGAGGTCAGACCGGACGCGACGGCCGCCAGCTGGTCGGCGCGGTCACGCGGGAAACCCTCGGACATCGCCAGCAGGAGTCCGTCGGCGGAGACCACCACCGTGTGCGACACCCCGGGGGTGTTGTCCACGAAGCTGGTGATCAACCAGTTCAGATTCTGCGCCGCCTGGCTCATCGCGCTCAAAACTCACGCTCCTGCTGGTGAGTGGGGCCGACCTGGAAACTACCGGTGTTACCGGACCCGGCCTGACGTCCCTGCTGGATACCACGCCGCAGGTTGGTCAGGCGGCCCCGTACGTCGGCGGGCGCCCGGGAGACCTGCGGACCGGACTGGAGTGGCTGCTCCTGGGCCGTACCGGGCACCAGGTTGGCGCGCGGGACCCGGCGGGGCAGACCGGAGGTCGTCACGCCGCCGGCCGCGGGCTTGCGCACGCGCTCCGCCTGGCGGACCAGTTCGTCGTTGGGCGTCGTACGCCAGCTCGGCGACGCGGCTTCGGAGTCGCGGCCCTGGCCCCGGTGCCGGCCCTGCTCCGCCTGGCCCCCGTACTGGCCCTGGTCGGCACGCTGCTGCGGCATCGCCGGGGCCGGCCGGCCGGGCGCGGGCCGCCGGGGCTGCCCGAACTGCGGCGGCTGCGGTACGACCGGGGTGGGCGCCGTCCGGTCGTGCGCCGGATAGGGCCCCTCGGCCGGGCGGCCCTGCGCCGGACCCTGCGGGGCGCCGCCTGCGCCCTCCTGCTGACCGTGGAACCAGTTGGTCTCCAGCGTGTCGTACAGCGGGGTGCGGCCGTCGCCGGAACCGGCGGGCGGCAGCCCGGCCGGCTGGCCCGGGGCGCCGAAGTCCGGGCGCGGGATCGCCGCGGTGGACGCCGGGTCCTGCGGCTCCCGGCCGCCCAGCGGTCCGCCCTGGTCCGGGCGCGGGGCGCCGAAGTCGGGGCGCGGGAACTCGGCCGTGGAGCCGGGGCCCGGACGGTCCTCCGACGGGCGTGCGAACTGGCCGGTCGCCTCGTGCTCCTCGTGGCCGCGCGGCGCGTCCTGCGGGGAGTGCCGGCCGTCCCGGCCGCCGTCCCAGCCCCCGGCCTGCGGGGGCTGCGGGCCGCCCGGCAGTTCGGCACGCCGGCCGTCGGAGGGCGGGAGCTGCTGGTGCTGCCCCTGGCCGCCCTGTGCGGCCTGGTTGCCCTGCCACACGTCGGAGCGGGTGGGGACGCCGTCCTGCGCGGGGCCGGACTGCTGCCCTTGGTTGCCCTGCGCGGCCTGGTTGCCCTGCCACACGTCGGAGCGGGTGGGGACGCCGTCCTGCGCGGAGCCGGACTGCTGCCCCTGGCCGCCCCGGTCCCCGTACGCACCGGGGAACCCGGCGTCCCGGTCCCGGCCGTCCTGCTGCCTGCCGGGCTGCCCCGCCCGGGGCCCGCCGAACAGCCCGCCGCCCTGCTCACCGCCCGGGCGGCCGCCGGGCTCGTCGCGGCCCGGCAGCGCGGGGCGGGCACCGCCGCCGGGAGCCGTCTGGCCGCGCGCGCCGGCGAGACCGGCGGCGAGCCGGTTCTGCGGCGCGGCGCCCTGGCCGGAGCCGCCCGGACCGGGCAGCAGTCCGCCCTGCGCCCCGCCCTGGCCGCCGGCCGCCCGGCCGGAGCCGCCCTGCGGCAGCCCGCCCGGGCCTCCCGGGCCGCCGGGCTTCTTGCCGCCCTGCGTGACGTCCACGGGCAGCATGACCAGCGCGGTCGTACCGCCCGAGTCCGACGGGCGCAGCTGGATCCGGATGCCGTGCCGCAGCGACAGGCGGCCGACCACGAACAGGCCCATGCGGCGGGAGACGGAGACGTCCACGGTCGGCGGCGACGCGAGCCGCTCGTTGATCGCGGCGAGGTCCTCGGGGGAGAGGCCGATGCCGGTGTCGTGGATCTCGACCAGCACGCGCCCGTCGGGCAGCGCGTGGCCGGTGACGCGCACCTTGGTCTGCGGCGAGGAGAACGACGTGGCGTTCTCCAGCAGCTCGGCCAGCAGGTGCACGAGGTCGTTGACGACGCGGCCGGCGACCTCGGTGGCCGGCACGGACGCGAGCTCGATGCGCTCGTACTGCTCCACCTCGGACGCGGCGGCGCGGAGCACGTCGACGAGGGGCACGGGCCGCGTCCACCGGCGGCCCGGCTCCTCGCCGGCGAGGACGAGGAGGTTCTCGCCGTTGCGGCGCATGCGGGTGGCGAGGTGGTCGAGCTTGAACAGCGAGGACAGCTGGTCCGGGTCGGCCTCGCGGGACTCCAGCTCGGAGATGAGCGAGAGCTGACGCTGGATCAGGCCCTGGGAGCGGCGCGAGAGGTTGGTGAACATCGCGTTGACGTTGCCCCGCAGCAGGGCCTGCTCGGCGGCGAGGCGGACCGCCTCGCGGTGCACGTCGTCGAAGGCCGCGGCCACCTTGCCGATCTCATCGCGCGAGTGCACGCCGACGGACTCGACGGACGTGTCGACGTCCTGCGGGTCGGCCTCGGAGAGCTGCTTGACCAGCTGGGGCAGCCGCTCCTGGGCGACCTTGGTCGCGGTGTCCTGGAGCCGCCGCAGCGAGGTGATCATGGACCGGGCCACCACGAAGGCGCCGATCAGCGAGACGCCGAGGACCAGGATGATCAGGGCGCCGTTGATGATCGCGTCGCGCTGCGCCTCCTGGCGCAGCTCACGGGCCTTGCCCTCCATCTCGCCCAGCAGCGTGGCCTCGATGGTCTCCATGGCGCGCAGCTTGGTCTCGGCCTCCTCGGTCCAGTCGAGGTAGGTGCGGACCGGGGTGCGGCTGAGCCCGTTCTGCTCGCCCAGCACGCGGTCCGCGTACTGGTTGGCGGCCTGGATCGCGGGGTTGCCTGAGGTCAGCGGGCCGAGCAGGTCGGTGGCGTCGCCGCCGGCCGACTCGTAGATGGAACCGAACGACTTGAGGGCCGAGTTCTCGTTGACGCGGGCGTCCTCGGCGTACTGGCGGTCGTTCTCGTTCATCACCGCCTTCTCGGAGGTGGACTTGGGCAGCGCGGCGGCGATGATCGCCCGCTGTATGGACGCGTACTCCTTGGCGGAGGAGAACGCCGCCAGCGCACGCGTGCGCTTGATCATCTCCGGGTTGCTGGTCGCCTGCGCCATGTCCTGCGACAGGGTCAGCAGCGACTCGATGAGCCGGTTGTACTTGCCCACCGTCGCGGAGGTCATCTGGCCCTTGTAGGCCTCCTTGCGGATCACGCCGAGCCCGATGACCTGGTTGGCGATCTGCGTGACGTTGGCGCGGATACTGGCCAGCGCCTCGTCGTCCTGGGTGTCGCCGATCTCCTGGGTGGCGTCGAGGAACGCCCGCTGCGCCGCGTCGGTCTTGTCGCGGGGGTCCTTGATCTTGAAGTCGGTGAGGGGGGTGTCGTTGGCGATCGGGCCCGCCGACTGGTCGCGCTCCTGCTGGAGCGCCTGCGCGAGGTGGTGAGCCTCGCGGGTGAGCTTGGTGAGCAGCTGCATGTGGTCCAGCTGCTCCATGTTCTCCATCGACTCCTGGATGCGGAGTCCGCCCAGCGAGGTCGCGGCGACCACGGGCAGGGCGAGGAGGGAGACCAGCCGGGTGCTGATGCGCCAGTTGCGCAGGGCTATTCGCGAACCGGTGTCACCCGGCACGGCGGCCTTGGGTTCCTTCCCCGGCTTGGCGGACCTGCCCGCCTTGTCGCGCCGTCCGGGCTTCCGTCCCTTGCCGCCACCCGCCGCCTCGGACCCGGCCGACGCGCCCGCAGCGCGGCCGCCGGCGGCCGCCGGTCCCGGGTCATGGGTGTGCTGGGGCGAGGAGCCACGGTCGGTCCCGCCGCGCGGCTCCTGCTCCGCCGCAGCGCTGCCATCCCTCTTGAAACGTCCCTGCACTAGCGTCGCAACCTCTGGACCAGGCGTCCCCCCGCGCGAACGGGCGGGACGGTGTCGGCGTCGTGGGAGCGCGACTGCGCTCCTGGATGGTCGTCGGTGACCGGCGTGGAATCCCCCCTTCCCCACCGCCGCTCGGCGCTGCCTGTGCGCCCCAGCTCGCCGGTCTCCACAGCGGCGGTGCGTGGAATTCCAGCACAGTGCCGGATCTCCAACAAGGGCGGTGGCCGACCGCGCAGGGGCGGTCACCCGGTGTACGCGGACCAGTACGGACCGTCAAGGGCGAAAGCGGAGAAAGCGGACTTTCTCCAACGAGTCGTTTACGGGTGGAGGCTGCACCAGTCGAGGCGATCGGCGTCAGAATGAAGGGATCGGGGGGAGATGTCCGTTTTCCACCCCCCTGGCAATCATCCGGAATGTCCGACTTGGGTGTGCAGTGGTGAGGAAATTCACACGCTTGTCGTGGCCGGTTCGATGTATTGGCGGGTGACGCGATGTTTAGCCTGACGCTTCAGCGGGGTGGGCCACAGGCCGGAACGCGCCCCGCAGCCGCCCCGAGCCGGACAACCGGCCGCCCCGAGCCGAGCGACGAGGTCCGAAGCCACCGTGAAGACGACGACCGCCCGCAGCATCGCCAACCCCCGCCGCACCACCCTCGCCCACCTGGAGGACGCGACCGGGCTGGAGCCCGGCCTCCTGCCCGAGCCGACGGCCGAACTGCCCGCCGTCACCGCGAACCCCCGCCGCACGGTCCTGATGAAGGCCCCGGCCCCCGCCGCCGGCTGACGCACCGGTGCGCGCGGCCCGCGGCCCGGGAGGCGCGCACCGCCGTGCGGCGGACCGGCCCTCCCTCCCGCGTTAGCCTGGAGCGTCAGACTCCGGCCAGCTCAGTGAGGGGCACACGCATCCGTGCGCATCGCCAGGTTCTCCATCGACGGCAATGTCGCCTTCGGCGCGGTCGAGGGTGAAAGCGCCCCCGGCGCAGAGGGTGACCTCGTCCTCGACATCATCAAGGGCATCCCGTACACCGACTTCGAGCTCAGCGGCACGAAGGTCCCGCTGAGCAAGGTCAGGCTCCTGCCGCCGGTGCTCCCCAACAAGGTCGTGGCCATCGGCCGCAACTACGCGGAGCACGCCGCGGAGCTCGGCAACGAGGTCCCCGAGGTGCCCGTCGCCTTCCTCAAGCCCACCACCTCGGTGATCGGCTCCGGCGACGCCATCGAGTACCCCTCCTTCTCGAACGAACTGCACCACGAGGCCGAGCTCGCCGTCGTCATCGGCCGCATGTGCCGCGAGGTCCCGCGCGAACGCGTCAAGGACGTCGTCTTCGGCTACACCTGCGCCAACGACGTCACCGCCCGCGACGCCCAGAAGCGCGAGAAGCAGTGGGCCCGCGCCAAGGGCTTCGACACCTCCTGCCCCCTGGGACCCTGGGTGGAGACCGACCTCGACCCGAGCGACCTGGCCATCCAGTGCACGGTCAACGGCGCGCAGCGCCAACTGGGCCGCACGAGCGACATGGTCCGCTCCATCGAGGACCTGGTCGTCCACATCACCGAGGCCATGACGCTGCTCCCCGGCGACGTGATCCTCACCGGCACCCCCGCCGGGGTCGGCCCCCTCAACGTCGGCGACGAGGTCGCCGTCACCATCGAAGGCATCGGCACTCTCACCAACAAGGTGATCAAGCGTGGCTAACGCGACCGTCCGCGTACGTTTCTGTCCCTCGCCGACCGGCAACCCCCACGTGGGCCTGGTCCGCACCGCCCTGTTCAACTGGGCCTTCGCCCGGCACCACGGCGGCACCATGGTCTTCCGCATCGAGGACACCGACGCGGCCCGCGACTCCGAGGAGTCCTACCGGCAGCTCCTCGACGCGATGCGCTGGCTCGGCCTCGACTGGGACGAGGGCCCCGAGGTCGGCGGCCCCCACGCGCCGTACCGCCAGTCCGAGCGCATGGACGTCTACCGCGAGGTCGCGGACAAGCTCCTCGAAGGCGGCTACGCCTACCACTGCTACTGCACCACCGAGGAGCTCGACGAGCGCCGCGAGGCCGCCCGCGCCGCCGGGAAGCCCTCCGGCTACGACGGCCACTGCCGCGAGCTCACCGCCGGGCAGGTCTCCGCGTACGAGGCGGAGGGCCGCTCGGCGATCGTCCGCTTCCGCATGCCCGACGAGCCGATCACCTTCCGCGACCTGGTCCGCGGCGAGCTGACCTTCACCCCGGACAACGTCCCCGACTACGGCATCGTCCGCGCCAACGGCGCCCCGCTGTACACGCTGGTCAACCCGGTCGACGACGCGCTGATGGAGATCACGCACGTGCTGCGCGGCGAGGACCTGCTCTCCTCCACCCCGCGCCAGATCGCCCTGTACAAGGCGCTGATCGACCTGGGCGTCGCCAAGGCGATCCCGGAGTTCGGCCACCTGCCGTACGTCATGGGCGAGGGCAACAAGAAGCTCTCCAAGCGCGACCCGCAGTCCTCCCTCAACCTCTACCGGGAGCGCGGCTTCCTCCCCGAGGGCCTGCTGAACTACCTGTCGCTCCTCGGCTGGTCGTTCTCCGCCGACCAGGACGTCTTCACGATCGGGCAGATGATCGAGAAGTTCGACGTCGCGGACGTCAACGCCAACCCGGCCCGCTTCGACCTGAAGAAGGCCGAGGCGATCAACGCCGACCACATCCGCATGCTGGACACGAAGGCGTTCGTCGACGCCTGCGAACCCTGGCTCCGGGCCCCGCACGCCCCCTGGGCCCCCGAGGACTTCGACCGCGAGGCGTGGGAGCGGATCGCCCCGCACGCCCAGACGCGCCTGACGGTCCTCTCCGAGATCACCCAGAGCGTCGACTTCCTGTTCCTGAAGGAGCCGGTCGAGGACGAGGCGTCCTGGCAGAAGGCCATGAAGGGCGACCCCGCGGCCCTGCTCACCACCGCCCGCGCCAGGCTGGAGGCCGCCGACTGGTCCAGCCCCGAGTCCCTGAAGGACGCCGTCCTGAAGGCGGGGGAGGAGCACGGACTGAAGCTCGGGAAGGCCCAGGCCCCGGTCCGGGTCGCCGTCACGGGCCGCACGGTCGGCCTCCCGCTGTTCGAGTCCCTGGAGGTCCTGGGCAGGGAGAGGACCCTCGCCCGCATCGACGCGGCCCTGGCGAAGCTGGCGGGGTGACCCTCCCGGTACGCCCGAGGGGGCGGTGACCGCGCACCGGTCGCCGCCCCCTCGGGCGTCCGCGGCTCCGCGGGCCGCCGGGGCCGGCTACGCGAGGATCAGGATCGCGAGCGCGCCGCCCACGTCGACGACCCCGCACCACTCCGACCAGGCCCTCGGGACGACCCGGCCCGAGCGGTGGTGGACGAGGTCCCAGACCCCGTGGGCCAGCCACCCCGCGGCCACCACGCGAAGTCCCGAAGCCGCGTCGAGGGACAGGGCCAGCGCCGCCACCGCGGCGAAGCCGGCGAGGCCGGCGAACTGGACGGCCGGGACGCGGAAGCCGCGCAGCTCCCCGCGGAACGCCCCGAAGAGCAGGTAGCACACGGGCATGGCGACGAGGAGGCCGGCGAGCCGGCCCACGGGCGGCACACCGTCCGCGAAGGTCACGACCACCACCGCCGACGCCGTGAGGGCGGGCCACCGCCGGAGCAGCCGGCGCGCCGGGGCGGGCCGGGCGCCGTCGCGCACGAATCCGGTCATCGGGATGCTCCTCTCGCCGGGCGGGCGGTTGCGATTCCACTGTCCGGGCGCACCGGCCACCCGGGGAACGGACGGGCGCGGCGGCGTCCGGTTCCTTGGGGTGCCCGTCCTTCCCGCATAGGGTTCGCCGCATGGCGGAGCGGCTGGTGGCGGTGGTCGGGTACGAGGCCGCCGAGTTGCTCGACATCGCGTGCGTGACGACGCCGCTGGCCATGGCCAACGGCATCGGCGCGCCGGCCGTGCCGTACCGGGTGCGCCTGGTCGGCGCGGGCGGCGGGCCGATGGTCTGCGGCACCGGGCTCACGCTGGACAGCCGGCCCCTCGAACGGCTCGTCGGCCCCCTGGACACGTTGGTCGTCTCCGGTGGCGTGGGTTCCGGGCGGGCGGCGGCCGACCCGCTGCTCGTGGCGCACGTGCGGCGGCTGGCGAGGGAGAGCCGCCGGGTGGCGTCGGTCTGCACGGGCGCGGCCGTCCTGGCCGCCGCGGGGCTGCTCGACGGGCGCCGGGCCACGACGCACTGGCGGTACGCGCGCGAGCTGGCCGACCGGCACCCGGAGGTCGCCGTCGACGCCGCGCCGATCTACGTGCGCGACGGCAACGTCTACACCGCCGCGGGCGTCACCAGCGCGCTGGACCTCACGCTCGCGTTCATCGAGGAGGACCACGGCCCCGAACTGGCCCGGCAGGTCGCCCGCGACCTGGTCGTCTACCTGCAGCGGCCCGGCGACCAGAGGCAGATGAGCCTGTTCACGGCGGCCCCGGCGCCGCGCGGCGGGCCGGTCGGGGAACTCGTCCGGCACATCGCCGCGAACCCCGGCGCCGACCTCGGCACGAAGGCGCTGGCGGCGCGAGCGGGGGTCACGCCGCGGCACCTCACCCGGCTGTTCGCCCACCAGCTGGGACAGACGCCGGGCCGGTACGTACGGCTGGCCCGGACCGAGGCCGCGGCGCACCTGCTCGCCTCGACCGCCCTGCCGATCGCCGCCGTGGCCGCCCGCTGCGGGTTCGGCAGCGCGGAGGCGCTGCGGCAGGCGTTCACCCGGAGGTACGGCGTCCCGCCCTCGCGCTTCCGGGAGACGGCGCGGCGGCCGGACGGCGGGGCCCGCCGCGGCTGAGACCCCCGCGCCGGGCGGAGCGCGGTCACCGCGGCGGCGGCCGGACCGGCCGGACCCCGCCGCCGACGCCCCGGGCCACCGGGGCGGGTCCCGCCCGGATTCCCGCCTCCCGGAAGCGCGACGGGGACGGAATCCCGGCGGTACCGTCGGCGTATGGCGATCCGCGCGGTGCTCTGGGACATCGACGACACGATCTTCGACTACGCCGCCGCCGACCGCGCCGGGATGCGGCGGCACCTCCGCGAGGAGGGCCTGTCCGGCGGTTTCGACGGCGTCGAGGACGCCCTGCGGTGCTGGCGGGAGGCGACCGTCCTGCACTGGGCGAGGTTCGCCGCCGGGGAGACGACCTGGGAGGAGCAGCGCCGGGACCGGGTCCGCACCTTCCTGGGCGCCCCGCTCGCCGACGGCGAGGCCGACGCCTGGTTCGAGCGCTACCTGGCGCACTACGAGGCAGCGTGGGAGCTCTTCCCCGACACCGTGCCCGTCCTGGACCTCCTCGCGACCGGGTACCGGCACGCCGTCCTGTCGAACTCCTCTCTCCTCAACCAGGACCGCAAGCTCCGCCTCCTCGGCGTGCGCGACCGGTTCGAGGCGGTGCTCTGCGCCGCCGACATCGGTGTCTCCAAGCCCGAGGCGGCCGCCTTCCACATCGCCTGCGACACCCTCGGCCTGGCCCCGGACGAGGTGGCGTACGTCGGCGACCAGCCCGACATCGACGCCCGGGGCGCCGCGGAGGCGGGCCTCCTGGGGATCTGGCTGGACCGCGCCGGCCTGGGCGGCCGCCCCGAGCTGACCCGGATCACCGACCTCCACCAGCTTCCCGGCCTGCTCCGCGGCGATACCCGTTTTGGAGCGCCGGACACCTTCGGGTAATGTTCTTCCTGCGCCGAGGGAAGCGGGCCGAAAAGGCCGGAAGCCCGGAGCGCAAGCCGAACAAGATCTCCCTCGGGGGTTGCGTTCCGGTGGCCTATGGTGTAATTGGCAGCACGACTGATTCTGGTTCAGTTAGTCTTGGTTCGAGTCCAGGTAGGCCAGCTCGCAGAGCTCATCTGCAAAGCCCCCGTTGTGTAGCGGCCTAGCACGCTGCCCTCTCAAGGCAGTAGCGCCGGTTCGAATCCGGTCGGGGGTACAGATCCTTCCTGCAGGTCATCCGGGTCGCACCCGATGGCCACGCGGTGAAAACACCCGATCACCATCGGGTGAGGATCGCCAGGGCCCCCGTTGTGTAGCGGCCTAGCACGCCGCCCTCTCAAGGCGGTAGCGCCGGTTCGAATCCGGTCGGGGGTACTAGCTGGTCTAAACCACCAGTGGCCTATGGTGTAATTGGCAGCACGACTGATTCTGGTTCAGTTAGTCTTGGTTCGAGTCCAGGTAGGCCAGCGGTTTCACGCAAGTGATCCACGCCCCCGTTGTGTAGCGGCCTAGCACGCCGCCCTCTCAAGGCGGTAGCGCCGGTTCGAATCCGGTCGGGGGTACCACACGAGGAAGCCCTCCCCAGTCGGGGAGGGCTTCCTCGCGTCGTAGGAGAGTGCGGGCGGCGGGCGTCCTGCCGGTTCTCGTCCCGCGGTTCCGGCGCCGGAGCGGCGGGACGAGAACCGGTGGAGGGCCCACGGGCGCGCGGGCGGGCGGTCAGCCCGCGCGGCGCAGCGCCTCCGTCAGGCGGGAGGCCGCGTCGATGACGGCCTGGGCGTGCATCCGGCCCGGGTGCCGTGTCAGGCGCTCGATCGGACCCGACACGGACACCGCCGCCACCACCCGGTTCGACGGACCCCGTACGGGCGCCGAGACGGACGCGACCCCCGGCTCCCGCTCGCCGATCGACTGGGCCCAGCCGCGGCGCCGTACGCCCGACAGGGCCGTCGCCGTGAAGCGCGCGCCCTGGAGGCCCCGGTGCAGCCGCTCCGGCTCCTCCCAGGCCATGAGGATCTGCGCCGACGAACCGGCCTTCATCGTGAGCGTCGACCCCACCGGGACCGTGTCGCGCAGGCCCGACAGCCGCTCGGCCGCCGCCACGCATATGCGCATGTCGCCCTGGCGGCGGTAGAGCTGGGCGCTCTCGCCCGTCACGTCGCGCAGGTGCGTCAGCACCGGGCCCGCCGTGGCCAGCAGGCGGTCCTCGCCGGCCGCGGCGGCCAGCTCGGCCAGCCGCGGGCCCAGGATGAACCGGCCCTGCATGTCCCTCGCCACCATCCGGTGGTGTTCCAGTGCCACGGCCAGCCGGTGGGCCGTGGGTCGTGCGAGCCCGGTGGCCGCCACCAGCCCGGCGAGGGTGGCCGGGCCGGCCTCCAGAGCGCTCAGAACCAGAGCCGCCTTGTCGAGAACGCCGACGCCGCTAGAGTTGTCCATGCAACGATATTCACGTCTCATTCTGTGAAACGCAAGTTCAGTTTTCCCGGAATCTTGCCAGTCTGGTCGGGGTGGCCCGGTACCGCGGTCCGCCGCCGCCGTCCGGAACGTGGGACCACGGGGAGGCCCGGACGCCGGCACACGTGTCTCTAGACCGCCGGCTCACCCGCCGGCCGGAGGGAAAGCGATGGGTAGGACACTCGCGGAGAAGGTCTGGGACGACCACGTCGTCCGGCGCGCCGACGGCGAGCCCGACCTCCTCTTCATCGATCTGCACCTGCTGCACGAGGTGACCAGCCCGCAGGCCTTCGACGGCCTCCGCAGGAGCGGGCGCCGGGTGCGGCGGACCGACCTGACCATCGCCACCGAGGACCACAACACCCCCACCCTCGACATCGACAAGCCCATCGCCGACCCGGTCTCCCGCGTCCAGCTGGAGACCCTGCGCGCGAACTGCGCGGAGTTCGGCGTGCGGCTCCACCCGCTCGGCGACGTGGAGCAGGGCGTCGTCCACGTCGTCGGCCCCCAGCTGGGCCTCACCCAGCCCGGTACGACCGTGGTCTGCGGCGACTCCCACACCTCCACCCACGGCGCCTTCGGCGCGCTCGCCTTCGGCATCGGCACCTCCCAGGTCGAGCACGTCCTGGCCACCCAGACGCTGCCCATGACCCGCCCCAGGACCATGGCCGTCACCGTCGAGGGCGAACTGCCCGAGGGCGTCACCGCCAAGGACCTCATCCTGGCGATCATCGCGCGGATCGGCACCGGCGGCGGCCAGGGCTACGTCCTGGAGTACCGCGGCCCGGCCATCGAGAAGCTGTCGATGGAGGCCCGCATGACCGTCTGCAACATGTCCATCGAGGCCGGCGCCCGAGCGGGCATGATCGCGCCCGACGAGACCACCTTCGCGTACCTCGAGGGCCGCGCCCACGCCCCCGAGGGCGCCGACTGGGACGCCGCCGTCGCGTACTGGAGGACCCTGCGCACCGACGACGACGCCGTCTTCGACGCCGAGGTCGTCATCGACGCCGCGGAACTGTCCCCGTTCGTCACCTGGGGCACCAACCCCGGCCAGGGGGCGCCCCTTTCCGCGTCCGTCCCCGACCCCGCCTCCTACGAGGACGCCTCGGAGCGGCTCGCCGCCGAGAAGGCCCTGGAGTACATGGGCCTCACCGCCGGGCAGCCCCTGCGCGGGATCGAGGTCGACACGGTCTTCGTCGGCTCCTGCACCAACGGCCGCATCGAGGACCTGCGCGCCGCCGCCGCGGTGCTCGAAGGCCGCCGGGTCGCCGACGGGGTGCGGATGCTCGTCGTCCCCGGTTCCGCCCGCGTCGGCCTCCAGGCCGTCGAGGAGGGCCTGGACAGGGTCTTCAAGGAGGCCGGCGCCGAATGGCGGCACGCCGGCTGCTCCATGTGCCTCGGCATGAACCCCGACCAACTCGCTCCCGGCGAGCGCTCCGCGTCCACCTCCAACCGCAACTTCGAGGGGCGGCAGGGCAAGGGCGGCCGCACCCACCTCGTCTCGCCGCAGGTCGCCGCCGCCACCGCGGTCCTCGGCCGGCTGGCCTCACCGGCCGACCTGTCCGACGCCACCACTCTCGCGGGGGTCTGAAGCACCATGGAAGCCTTCACCACGCACACCGGCCGCGCCGTCCCGCTGCGCCGCGGCAACGTCGACACCGACCAGATCATCCCCGCGCACTGGCTCAAGAAGGTCACCCGCGACGGTTTCGAGGACGGGCTCTTCGAGGCCTGGCGCAGGGATCCCGACTTCGTCCTCAACCGCCCCGAGCGGCGGGGCGCCACCGTCCTGGTCGCCGGACCGGACTTCGGCACCGGCTCCTCCCGCGAGCACGCCGTGTGGGCCCTGCAGAACTACGGCTTCAAGGCCGTCGTCTCCTCCCGCTTCGCCGACATCTTCCGGGGCAACTCGCTGAAGAACGGCCNGCTCACCGTGGTCCTCGACCAGGCGACCGTCGACTCCCTGTGGNNGCTGACCGAAGCCGACCCGCCTGTCCCTTAACCCCA
>NZ_CP095474.1:4193690-4193843 GCF_023614315.1 Streptomyces sudanensis
CCGCACGGAAGGCGCCCGGACACATGTCGAAACCCCACGGGAGCATGTCAGTTACCCCCTACGCGGGCGACAACTCGCCCCAGATGGCACAATCGGCGCATGGAACGCGACAGTCAACTCGAGCTCTACGAGACAGTCGCGATCCGGCTGNNA
>NZ_CP095474.1:4193875-4215308 GCF_023614315.1 Streptomyces sudanensis
GTCCCGGAGGGCGTAAGGATGGCGCTGTCCCGGAAGCTGCTGGTCGTCACGGCCTCGGCGAAGCACGATCTCGCGGACGCGGCACGGCGTCTCGACCGGTTGATGAAGGACCTCGACGAGGACCGGCTCCCTGAAGGGGACTGAGCACCCGGAAGTCCGCAGGCGGCTACTGCGTTGCGGCACAAGGGTGATTAGCCCGTTTCGTGTTTGATTTGCGGTATATATCTGCCTAACGTGCGAAATCGCTTGAACGCTTTCGTTCCGGCAATGTCTCCGAAGGGGAAGACGTGAACAAGGCGCAGCTCGTAGAAGCGATTGCCGACAAGATGGGGGGCCGGCAGCAGGCGGCCGACGCCGTGGACGCGGTACTCGACGCGATCGTCCGCGCGGTGGTCGCCGGCGACCGGGTCTCGGTCACCGGTTTCGGCTCGTTCGAGAAGGTCGAGCGGCCGGCCCGCTACGCCCGCAACCCGCAGACCGGCGAGCGCGTACGGGTCAAGAAGACCTCCGTCCCCCGCTTCCGTGCGGGCCAGGGCTTCAAGGACCTGGTCAGCGGCACCAAGAAGCTGCCCAAGGGGGGCGAGGTGGCCGTCAAGAAGGCACCCAAGGGCAGCCTCTCGGGCGCGCCGCCCACCATCGCCAAGGCCACCACCAAGAAGGCCGCCGCGAAGAAGACCACGGCGAAGAAGACCGCCGCCCCCGCCAAGAAGGCGGCGACCGCGTCGAAGACCGCCGCCGCGGCCAGGAAGACCACCCCGACAACGGCGAAGAAGACCACCGCCGCCGCCACCAAGAAGGCGGCACCCGCGAAGAAGACCGCGCCCGCGGCGGCGAAGAAGACCGCGGCGAAGAAGACCGCGCCCGCCAAGAAGACCACCGCGAGGAAGGCGCCCGCCAAGACCGCGGCGCGCAAGACCGCCGCGGCGAGGGGCAAGTAGGCGGCGCGGCGGCGAGGAGACATCGACCGGCGACGGCGACGGCCCGCCGGGCCGCTCGCACGCGGGGCCGGGCCTCCCTGGGGGGAGGCCCGGCCCGCGGTGTCGTCCGGGCGGCGCCGCTCAGAACGTCTGCAGCGTCACCAGCGTGATCCGCAGGGCTTCGCCCCCGCCCTCCGCCTCGATCCGCACCCGCTGCCCGGGCCGCAGCAGCCGCAGGCCCCCGGCGTCGAACGCCTCCGCGCCGAACTCCACCGGCGTGCCGTCGTCGAGCAGCACGCTGCCGCTGCGGGTCTCGGGGTCGTACGTGTACGCGGTCGCCTGCATGCGCCGCAGCCTATCCCGCCGTCCCGCGGGCGGGATCCGCGCCGCGCCCCGGCCCGCGGTGCCCGCCTCACCGGTCCTCCGCCGGGCCCTTCGTCCCGCACCGGCCCGCCGTGCACCGCCCCACGCCCAGGCGCAGCGCCGCCCGCAGATCCGCCTCGGTGTCCACGTCCCGCCGCACCTACACCACGCCGCCGAGCCGGATTTCCACCGCGCCCGACGACAAATGCCGCAGCCGCGAGGCGCCCCCGAAAACCGGGCGCAATTCAATTCCCGGCGCCGCCGACAGGAAAGTCGTACCGATATTGGCGGCGTCCGCCAGGAAAGCCCGCGGAAAACGGCCCGCGACCGCCAGCACCCGCTCCAGTTCCGCCGGACGCAGCGCCGGGAGGTCCGCGTTCAGCACCGCCACCGCGGCCCGCGGA
Organism: Streptomyces sudanensis; assembly: GCF_023614315.1. Taxonomy (NCBI): domain Bacteria; kingdom Bacillati; phylum Actinomycetota; class Actinomycetes; order Kitasatosporales; family Streptomycetaceae; genus Streptomyces; species Streptomyces sudanensis. The sequence continues at coordinate 4,195,560 of NZ_CP095474.1, forward strand.
CGCCGCGCCCGCACCGCTTCCGCCCCGTACGCCACCGCCGCGTTGAGCCCCGCGGCCGGCCGGTCGGGCACGACCCGGGCGCCCAGGGCGGCCAGGCGCGGGGCGGCCACCGGGTCGTCCGTGACGACCACCACATCCCGTACCGCGGCGCAGGCCAGCGCCGCCGCCACGGTGTCCTGCGCGAACGCCAGCGCCAGCCGCCGCCGCTCCGCCGGGCCGACCGCCCCCGCCAGCCTGGTCTTCGCCAGGGCGAGGGGTTTCAGCGGGACCACCAGCGACCAGGGCGCCCCCGCCCGGCCCCGCCCGGCGGGGGCCGCGGCCCGCTCCGCGTCCTTCTCCATCCCGGCCATTGTGGCGCGGCCGGCCACCGCCCGGGGAACCGGTCCGGGGGCCGGGGCGTACGGTGTCCTCGACAGACCAGGGGCGTGGGGCGACACTTGACCCCCGGCAAGACGAGTACCACAGGAAGGTGTCCGAGTGTCCCGCCGCAGAATCGGCTTCTGGTACCGCCTGGCGGCGGTCATCGCGAAACCGCCGCTGGTGGTTCTGTTCAAGCGGGACTGGCGCGGAATGGAGCACATCCCCGCCGAGGGCGGATTCATCACGGTCGTGAACCACAACTCGTACCTCGACCCGCTGTCGTACGGGCACTTCCAGTACAACACCGGACGCGTGCCGCGCTTCCTGGCGAAGGCGGCCCTCTTCAAGGGGTCCTTCGTCGGTGCGATCCTCCGGGGCACCGGGCAGATCCCCGTCTACCGCGAGACGTCCGACGCCCTGGACGCCTTCCGCGCCGCCGTCGACGCCATCGAGCGGGGCGAGTGCGTCGCCTTCTACCCCGAGGGGACCCTCACCCGCGACCCCGACATGTGGCCGATGACCGGCAAGACCGGCGCCGCCCGCGTCGCCCTGCTGACCGGGGCGCCCGTCATCCCCGTCGCCCAGTGGGGTGCCAACCTGGTGATGCCGCCCTACGCGACGAAGGACAAGGTCCGCCTCTTCCCGCGCAGGACGCTGACCGTCGTCGCCGGCCCGCCCGTCGACCTCTCCCGGTTCCACGGCGCGGAGCCCACCAACGAGGTGCTGCGCGAGGCCACCGAGGAGATCATGCGGGCCGTCACCGCGCTGCTGGAGGACATCCGGGGCGAGAAGGCCCCCGACGAGCCGTACGACCACCGCGGAGCCCTGCTGGAGCGGCGCCGCGGGACCGCGGGGAGGGAGGCCGGGTGACGCCCCCCGTCAAGGCGGCGGTCTTCGGGACCGGCTCGTGGGGCACGGCCTTCGGCATGGTCCTCGCCGACGCCGGCTGCGACGTCACCCTCTGGGGCCGCCGCCCCGAGGTCGCCGACGCCATCAACACCACGCGCACCAACCCCGACTACTTCCCCGGCGTCGAACTGCCCGCCAACCTCCGCGCCACCGGCGATCCGGCCGAGGCCGCCGCCGGCGCCGACTTCACGGTGCTCGCCGTCCCCTCGCAGACCCTCCGCGGCAACCTCGCCGCCTGGGCACCGGAACTCGCCCCCGGCACCGTCCTCGTCTCCCTGATGAAGGGCGTCGAACTCGGCACCTGCGAGCGGATGAGCGAGGTGATCCAGGAGGTCACCGGAGCCCCCGCCGACCGCGTCGCCGTCGTCACCGGGCCCAACCTCGCCAAGGAGATCGTGGCGCGCATGCCGGCCGCGTCCGTCGTCGCCTGCCGGGACGAGGCCGTCGCCCGGCGGCTCCAGGCCGCCTGCCACACCCCGTACTTCCGCCCCTACACCAACACCGACGTGGTCGGCTGCGAACTGGGCGGCGCGGTCAAGAACGTCATCGGCCTCGCCGTCGGCATCGCCGACGGCATGGGCCTCGGCGACAACGCCAAGGGCTCCCTCATCACCCGCGGCCTCGCCGAGACCACCCGGCTGGGGCTCGCCATGGGCGCCGACCCGCTCACCTTCGCCGGCCTCGCCGGCCTCGGCGACCTGGTCGCGACCTGCTCCTCCCCGCTGTCCCGCAACCACACCTTCGGCTTCAACCTCGGCAGGGGCATGACGCTGGAGGAGACCATCGCGGCCACCCGGCAGACCGCCGAGGGCGTCAAGTCCTGCCGGTCGGTCCTCGACCTGGCCGGCCGGCACGGCGTCGACATGCCGATCACCGAAACCGTCGTCGGCATCGTCCATGAGGGAAAGCCGCCGATGGTGGCGCTCAAGGAGCTGATGTCCCGGAGCGCCAAGCCCGAGCGGCGCTGACGGAGCCCGGGGGAGCGGGTAGTCTCATCGCGATATGAGCAGCGAGAACCTTCCCACCAGCCCCGGGCGTAAGCCGCGCGTGGCCGTCGTCTTCGGCGGGCGCAGCTCCGAGCACGCCATCTCCGTCGTCACGGCCGGCGCCGTCCTGCGCGCCATCGACCGGACGAAGTACGACGTGCTGCCCATCGGCATCACCGCCGACGGCCGCTGGGCACTGACCGCCGACGCCCCGGAGCGGATGGCCATCGCCGACCGCGCGCTGCCCAGCGTCGAGGACCTCGCCGAGCCCGGCGAGGGCAGCGTCGTGCTGTCCGCCGACCCCACCAGCCGGGAGGTCGTCTACGCGGAGCCCAGCTCCGTCCCGAAGGCCCTGGGCGAGGTCGACGTCGTCTTCCCCATGCTCCACGGCCCCTACGGCGAGGACGGCACCCTCCAGGGCCTGCTGGAGCTCGCCGGGGTGCCCTACGTCGGCGCGGGCGTCCTCGCCTCCGCCGTCGGCCAGGACAAGGAGTACATGAAGCGCGTCTTCACCTCCTTCGGCCTGTCCGTCGGCCCGTACGAGGTCGTCCGGCCCCGCGAGTGGGACCGCGACCCGGCCGCCGCCCGACGGAAGATCACCGACTTCGCCGCCGAGCACGGCTGGCCGCTGTTCGTGAAGCCCGCCCGCGCCGGCTCCTCCATCGGCATCACCAAGGTCGACGACGAGTCCGGGCTCGACGACGCCGTCGCCGAGGCCCGCCGCCACGACCCCAAGGTCCTCGTCGAGTCGCTGCTCACCGGCCGCGAGATCGAGTGCGGCGTCCTGGAGTTCGAGGACGGACCGCGCGCCAGCGTCCCCGCCTGGATCCCGCCCGTGGGCGACCACGACTTCTACGACTTCGAGGCGAAGTACATCGACTCGGCGTCCGGCGTCGTGCCCGCCCCGATCACCCCGGAGCAGACCGCCGAGGTGCAGCGGCTGGCGATCGCCGCGTTCGAGGCCGCCTCCTGCGAGGGCCTGGTCCGCGCCGACTTCTTCCTCACCGACGACGGCGAGTTCGTCATCAACGAGATCAACACCATGCCGGGCTTCACCCCGATCTCGATGTACCCGCGCATGTGGGAGGCGAGCGGCGTCGACTACCCCGAGCTGATCGACCGCCTCGTCCAGGCCGCCCTGCGCCGCCCGACCGGGCTGCGCTAGGAACCGCGCACGGCGGGACCGCGGTCGGTACGGCCTCCGGGCCCGCCGCGCGGGCCGTCTCACAGGCTCGGCGGGACGGCCTTGCCCACCGGCCCGGCGAACGCCACCAGCGGCCCGGCGTCGTACGCGAACCGCCGGTCGAGCGACAGCTCCACGTACGCCCTGCGGTACGTGGTGGTGAAGCGCGGCCCGGTCCCCTTCCGCTGCTCCACCAGCCAGTCGACGCCGTCGGCCTCGACCGCCTGCGCCTGCGGATCGCTCATCCGGGCGGGCCGGGGCACCCCGCAGCGCAGTACGATCGCTCCGTCCCCCCACACGGCGGTCAGTTCGGAACGCGGCTCGGTCTCGCTCCGGCGCAGGCCCGAGACGGTGTCCGGGAGTTCGCGGTGCAGTGCCCGGCAGTACGCGGCCTCGGCCGCGGCCGGGCTCGGCACCGGGACCGGTGCCTTCGCGTCCGTCACGGCGCAGCCGGGGGCCGCCGCCAGCAGCACGGCCGTGGCGACGGCGCCGGCCGCGGCGGGCAGGCGGGGGAACCGGTGGGAGGACTTCACCGGCTCAGCGTAGACGGGGACTACAGGTGGACCACCGGGCAGGTCAGGGTGCGGGTGATGCCTTCCACCTGCTGGACCTTGGCGACGACCATGCGGCCCAGCCCGTCGACCGTGTCCGCCTGGGCGCGCACGATCACGTCGTACGGGCCCGTCACGTCCTCGGCCTGGACCACGCCGGGGATCTTCGCGATGGTTTCGGCGACCAGCGACGCCTTCCCCACCTCGGTCTGAATCAGGATGTACGCCTGTACCACGGAACCTCCAGGGCGACCACGGGGACCATCCCGGGCCGGAGGGGCCCGGGGGAGAAGGGGACGCCACGGTATCGCGTCGCCGTGTACGGCGGGGAGACCGCGAGGCGGCCGGCGCCCCGCGCCCGGCGCACGAGAGACAGAAGTTGACGGCTCCGCCCGTCTCGTTGACCGTACCTACAGCAGTGACGGCCCGCGACCGCAACCGCACGAGGACCAGCCGGTCGTACGCGGGCCCACGACGACATGAGAGGTGGACCTCGGTGAAGGGCACTGTCGGCGAGCTCGGGGAGTTCGGGCTCATCAGGGAGCTCACCTCCCGGCTCACCACCACCCCGGCGGTACGGATCGGGCCGGGGGACGACGCCGCCGTCGTGGCCGCGCCCGACCGGCGCGTCGTCGCCAGCACGGACATCCTGCTGGAGGGCCGCCACTTCCGCCGCGACTGGTCCACCGCGTACGACGTGGGCCGCAAGGCCGCCGCCCAGAACCTCGCGGACATCGCCGCCATGGGCGCCGTCCCCACCGCGCTCCTGCTCGGGCTGGTCGTCCCCGCCGGGCTCCCCGCCACCTGGCCCACCGAACTCATGGACGGGCTGCGCGACGAGTGCCAGGTCGCCGGGGCCGCCGTCGTCGGGGGCGACGTCGTACGCGGCGACACGATCACCGTGGCCATCACCGCCCTCGGCGACCTGCGCAACCACGAACCCGTCACCCGCGGCGGCGCCCGGCCCGGCGACGTCGTCGCCTACACCGGCTGGCTCGGCTGGTCCGCCGCCGGGTACGCGGTCCTCTCCCGGGGCTTCCGCTCCCCGCGCGCGTTCGTCGAGGCCCACCGCAGGCCGGAGCCGCCGTACCACGCCGGCCCGGCGGCGGCGAGCCTCGGCGCGACCGCCATGTGCGACGTCAGCGACGGCCTCATCGCGGACCTCGGGCACATCGCGGAGGCCAGCAAGGTCCGCATCGACCTGCGCTCCGGCGCCGTCGACGTCCCCACGCAGATGAACGACATCGGCCAGGCCGTCGGCGTCGACCCGCTGCAGTGGGTGCTCACCGGGGGCGAGGACCACGCGATCGTCGCCACGTTCCCGCCCGACGTGAAGCTGCCCGCCCGGTGGAAGGTCATCGGCGAGGTCCTCAACCCCTCCGCCCTGCCGCAGGTCACCGTCGACGGCGCGCCCTGGCACACCGCCGGCGGCTGGGACCACTTCGGCGGCCCGTACGGGGAGGGCGAATGACCCGCCAGGCCCCGCCCCGCGTGCTCACCGTCGCCGGGTCCGACTCCGGCGGCGGCGCCGGCATCCAGGCCGACCTGAAGACCATGCTCGCCCTCGGCGTCCACGGCATGAGCGTCCTGACCGCCGTCACCGCGCAGAACTCGCTGGGCGTGCAGGGCGCCTGGGAACTGCCGCGGGAGGCGGTGCGCGCCCAGTACCGCAGCGTCGTCGGCGACATCGGCGTGCAGGCCGTGAAGACGGGGATGCTCGCCTCCGCCCCGCTCGTCGAGACCGTCGCGGAACTGCTCGCGGAGACGCGGGCCCCCGTCGTCGTCGACCCCGTGGGCGTCTCCAAGCACGGCGATCCGCTCCTCGCGGCCTCCGCGCTCGACTCGGTGCGCGGGCGGCTGCTGCCCCTGGCGACCGTCGCGACCCCGAACCTCGACGAGGTGACGCAGCTCACCGGCGTACGGGTGGAGGGGGAGGCCGACCTGCGCCGCGCCGCCGGCGCCGTGCTGGCGTTCGGGCCGCGCTGGGCGCTGGTCAAGGGCGGGCACCTGACCGGCGAGGCGGTCGACCTGCTGACGGACGGCCGCGAGGAGCACTGGTTCCGGGCGCCCCGCCTCGACAACCGGCACACCCACGGCACGGGTTGCACGCTCGCCTCCGCGATCGCCTCGGGACTGGCGAGGGGCCTGCCCGTGCCGGACGCGGTGGGGCGGGCCAAGGAGTACGTCACCGGGGCCATCGCGGCGGGCTTCGCACTGGGCGGCGGGATCGGCCCGGTCGACCACGGGTGGCGCTTCCGCTGAGGGCCCGGCCCCGCGTGCGTCCTCCTCGGCGGAGGGCGCACGCACCTCCGCCCTCCCGGGGGGCGCCCCGCCGGGCGCGGGGCGGCGGAGACGGCGAAAAGCCGGCCCACCCGAGGGTGGACCGGCTTCCAAGGCAACCGCAGAGGCTGCGCTACGACGAAACGTCGCCTTAGCGCGAGACCTTGCCGGCCTTGATGCACGAGGTGCAGACGTTGAGCCGCTTCGGCGTCCGACCGACCACGGCACGCACGCGCTGGATGTTCGGGTTCCAGCGACGGGACGTACGGCGGTGCGAGTGGGAGATGTTGTTGCCGAAGCCCGGCCCCTTGCCGCAGACGTCGCAGTTGGCAGCCACGGGTCACTCCAAAGACTTCAGATGCACTTACGGTGAAATCCGGCGAGCCGGAATCAGATCGATGACATCGGGGTCGGTGACTGAAGTGGCGTTGCCGGGGGAAACGGCCCGACTCTCATCGGGCAACCGGAGCAGCATACAACGACCACTTCGGTACAACGAAACTACCACGGACCGCCGGACCCCCGCCCCGGCCCCGGCCGCGAACCTGGGTCTACCCTGCGGTGCAGCCCACACCCGGCGCCCCGGCGGCGCGCGGGAGCCCCACGAGGAGGATCACCAGGTGCCGGAGAAGTTGGGGCGGGACCTCGACCCCGCAGCGGTCCGTTCCTGGTGCGCGCTGGCGCTGGACGCCCTCGGCAGGGAGCGCGAGGAGATCGACGCGATCAACGTCTACCCGGTCGCGGACGGGGACACCGGCACCAACCTGTACCTGACCGTGGAGGCCGCCCGGCAGGCCGTGGAGGCCCTCTTCGCGGAGCACGACGCGGACGGCACCGCCCCCGCCCCCGCCGACACCGTGCGGGCCCTGGCGCACGGCGCGCTGATCGGCGCCCGCGGCAACTCCGGCACCATCCTGGCGCAACTCCTGCGCGGCATGGCCGAGGTGCTGGCCCGCGGAGGTGATGGACCCCACCTGGCGCAGGCCCTGCGCACCGCCTCCGACGCGGCCAGGCGGGCCGTCGCCCACCCCGTCGAGGGCACCATCCTCAGCGTCGCCTCGGCCGCGGCGCGGGCCGCCGCCTCGGCCGGCCCCGTCCTCCCGGCGGTGGCCAGGGCCGCGTACGAGGGCGCCCGCGCCGCGCTGGAGGACACCCCCGGCCAGCTCGACGTCCTGGCCCGGGCGGGCGTCGTCGACGCGGGCGGCCGCGGCCTGGTCGCCGTGCTCGGCGCGCTCGTCGAGGCCCTGTCGGGCGAGGCCCCGGCGAGGGAGGCGCGCACCCGGCGGGCGGTGGCCCCGCCGGCCGCCGCGGCGCCGGGCGAGACCTGCGCGGCGGACGGGCCCGCGTACGAGGTGGTCTACCTGCTGGAGGCCGGCGACGAGGCCGTCACCCGGCTGCGGGCCCGCCTCGACGGCCTCGGGGACTCCCTGGTCGTCGTGGGCGGCGACGGGCTGTGGCACGTCCACGTGCACGTCGACGACGCGGGCGCGGCCGTGGAGGCGGGCGTCGAGGCCGGCCGCCCGTACCGGATCCGCGTCACCCACTTCGGCACCGGCGCCGCGAAGCCCCCGGCCGGGCCCACGGAACCGGTCCAGCGCGCGGTCGTCGCCGTCGTACCGGGCGAGGGGCTCGCCGAGTTGTGCGCCCAGGCGGGCGCCACGACCGTCCTGGCGCTGCCGGAACGCCCGCCCGCCAGCGGCGAACTGCTCGACGCGATCCGCCGCGCCCACGCGCGCGAGGTGGTCCTGCTGCCCAACTCCGCCGAGCTGCGCCACACGGCTGCGGCGGCGGCCGAACAGGCCCGCGCCGAAGGGGTCCGCGTCGCCCTGGTCCCTACCAGGGCGGCCGTCCAGGGCCTCGCCGCGCTCGCCGTCCACGAGCCGGGCCGCCGCTTCGACGAGGACGTGGTCGCCATGACGGCCGCCGCGGGCGCCACCCGCTACGGCGAACTGACCGTCGCCGAGCACCAGTCGTTCACCTCGGCCGGGGTCTGCCAGGCCGGCGACGTCCTGGGCCTCATCGACGGCGACGTCGCCGTGATCGGCCACGACCTCGTCGAGACCGCCCGGACCGTCCTCGACCGGATGCTGTCGGGCGGCGGCGAACTGGTCACCCTGGTCCTCGCCGACGACGCCCCGCCGGCCCTCGCCGACCGCCTGGAACGCCACGTGCGCGACCGGCACCTCGCCGTCGACACCTGCGTCTACCACGGAGGCCGCCAGCAGGCGCCGCTCCTCGTCGGCGTCGAGTGACCCGCTCCCGGCGGACGCCGGGGCGGGTCGCCGCCCGCTGTCGGTGGCGTGGTGTGGAATGGACCTCCGACCGGGACGGGGTACGGAGGAGGAGGCAGCCGTGCTGAGCGAACCCCTGAGGAAGGTCCTCGGGCCGGCCACCGCCAAGGTGATGGCCGAGACCCTCGACCTGCACACCGTCGGCGACCTCCTGCACCACTACCCGCGCAGGTACGCCGAGCGCGGCGAGCTGACCGCGATGGCCGACCTGCCGCTGGACGAGCACGTCACGGTGGTCGCGCAGGTCGCCGACGCGCGCCTGCACACGTACAGCGGCTCCCGGGGCCGCGGCCAGCGGCTGGAGGTGACCATCACCGACGGCAGCGGACGGCTGCGGCTGGTCTTCTTCGGCAAGGGCGTCCACAAGCCGCACAAGGACCTCCTGCCGGGCACCCGCGCGATGTTCGCCGGCAAGGTCTCCCTCTTCAACCGCCGGCTCCAGCTCGCCCACCCCGCCTACGAACTCCTGCGCGGGGACGGCGGCGAGGCGGTGGACGCCTGGGCCGGCGCCCTCATCCCGATCTACCCAGCCACCACGAAGCTGGAGTCCTGGAAGATCGCCAAAGCGGTCGACGCGGTCCTGCCGCGCGTCCACGAGGCCGTCGACCCGCTGCCCCCCGCCCTGCGCGAGGGCCGCGGCCTGACCGCCCTGCCCGACGCGCTCCTCAAGATCCACCGGCCGCGCACCAGGGCGGACGTCGCCGACGCCCGCGAACGGCTCAAGTGGGACGAGGCGTTCGTCCTCCAGGTCGCCCTGGCCCGCCGCCGGTACGCCGACGCCCAGCTCCCCGCCGTTCCCCGCACGCCCGTGCCCGGGGGCCTCCTCGACGCCTTCGACGACCGCCTGCCCTTCACCCTCACCGACGGCCAGCGCGCGGTCTCCAAGGAGATCTTCGACGACCTCGCCACCGACCACCCCATGCACCGCCTCCTCCAGGGCGAGGTCGGCAGCGGGAAGACGATGGTCGCCCTGCGCGCCATGCTCGCCGTCGTCGACGCGGGCGGGCAGGCCGCCATGCTCGCCCCGACCGAGGTCCTCGCCCAGCAGCACCACCGCTCGATCACCGAGATGATGGGCGACCTCGCCCAGGGGGGGATGCTCGGCGGCGCCGAACACGCCACCCGGGTCGTCCTGCTGACCGGCTCCATGGGCGCCGCCGCCCGCCGCCGGGCGCTTCTGGACCTGGCCACGGGCGAGGCCGGCATCGTCGTCGGCACGCACGCGCTGATCGAGGACCGGGTCCGGTTCCACGACCTCGGCCTCGTCGTCGTCGACGAGCAGCACCGCTTCGGCGTCGAGCAGCGCGACGCCCTGCGCGGCAAGGGGGAGCAGCCGCCCCACCTGCTGGTCATGACCGCCACGCCCATCCCGCGCACGGTCGCCATGACGGTCTTCGGCGACCTGGAGACCTCCGTGCTCGACCAGCTCCCGGCCGGCCGCTCGCCGATCGCCACCCACGTGGTGCCCGCCCGGGACAAGCCGCACTTCCTCGCCCGCGCCTGGGAGCGCGTCCGCGAGGAGGTCGAGGGCGGCCACCAGGCGTACGTCGTGTGCCCCCGCATCGGCGACGACGAGGACGAGGCCCGAGGCGGCGGCGAGCCCGCCGGGCAGGCCCGGGACGACGGCGAGGCCGCGCGGGACGCCGGCGCGGACGCCGCCGAGAAACGGCCTCCGCTCGCCGTCACCGAGGTCGCCGGACAGCTCGCCCGGGGGCCCCTGGCGGGCCTGCGCGTGGAGGTGCTGCACGGCAGGATGCACCCCGACGGCAAGGACGCCGTCATGCGCCGCTTCGCCGCCGGCGAGACCGACGTGCTCGTCGCGACCACCGTCATCGAGGTCGGCGTCAACGTCCCCAACGCCACCGCCATGGTGATCATGGACGCGGACCGGTTCGGCGTGTCGCAGCTGCACCAGCTGCGCGGCCGCGTCGGCCGGGGCTCCGCACCGGGCCTGTGCCTCCTCGTGACCGACATGCCCGAGGGCACTCCCGCCCGGCAGCGGCTGGCCGCCGTCGCCGCCACCCTGGACGGCTTCGAGCTCTCCCGCATCGACCTCGAACAGCGCCGCGAGGGCGACGTCCTGGGCCAGGCCCAGTCGGGCGCCCGCTCCTCCCTGCGCATGCTCACCGTCGTCGAGGACGAGGAGGTCATCGCCGCCGCCCGCGCCGAGGCCACCGCCCTCGTCGCCGCGGACCCCGGCCTGGAGCGCCACCCGGAGCTGCGCACCGCCCTCGACGCCCTGCTGGACGCGGAGCGCGAGCGGTACCTGGAGAAGGGATGAGACACCCCCTCCACCGGCCCATATCGTGGAGCCGAGACCAGCGACGCCGACGACGACAAGGACCGACATGACCCGCGTGATCGCCGGAGCGGCCGGCGGACGCCGCCTGGCCGTACCGCCGGGCAACGGCACCCGCCCCACCTCCGACCGGGCGCGCGAGGGCCTGTTCTCCACCTGGCAGTCCCTCCTGGGCACGCTCGACGGCATCCGCGTCGCCGACCTGTACGCCGGGTCCGGGGCGGTCGGCCTGGAGGCCCTCTCCCGGGGCGCCGCGCACACCCTGCTCGTCGAGGCCGACGCCCGCGCCGCCCGCACGGTCCGCGAGAACGTCCGCGCGCTCGGCCTGCCCGGCGCCGAGGTCCGCACCGGCAGGGCCGAGCAGGTCGTGACGGGGCCCGCGCCCGCCGAGCCGTACGACGCGGTCTTCCTCGACCCGCCGTACGCCGTCTCCGACGACGATCTCCGCGAGATACTCCTCACACTCCGCACCCGGGGATGGCTCGCGGCGGACGCCCTGGTCACCGTGGAGCGCAGCACCAGGGGCGGGGAGTTCGGCTGGCCGGAGGGGTTCGAGCCGCTGCGGTCCCGCCGCTACGGCGAGGGGACCTTTTGGTACGGTCGCGCCGCCTCCGCGTGCGGAGGCGCACCGTGACCGGACCGGAGAGCGAGGGACTTCAGTTGCGCCGAGCAGTCTGTCCGGGGTCGTTCGACCCCATCACCAACGGACACCTCGACATCATCGCCCGCGCCTCCAGGCTGTACGACGTCGTGCACGTGGCCGTGATGATCAACAAGTCGAAGAGCGGCCTGTTCACCGTCGAGGAGCGGATGGAGCTCATCCGCGAGGTCGCCGCCGAGTACGACAACGTCGTGGTCGAGTCGCACCACGGCCTGCTCGTCGACTTCTGCCGGGAGCGCGGCATCCCGGCCATCGTGAAGGGCCTGCGCGCGGTCAGCGACTTCGACTACGAGCTCCAGATGGCCCAGATGAACCACGGCCTCACGGGTGTGGAGACGCTGTTCGTGCCGACCAACCCCACGTACAGCTTCCTCTCCTCCTCGCTGGTCAAGGAGGTCGCGGCGTGGGGCGGCGACGTCTCGCACCTGCTGCCGCCGGCCGTGCACGAGGCGCTGGCGGCGCGGCTGCGCGGGAAGTGACCGCCGGGCGGCCCGGCGGAGGCGCCCCGGACGGGGCCGGGCCGGGCCCGGGGGACCGGTGTCGGACGGGGCCCGACTGGCCGTACAGTCGTCCCGTCCGTCTTCCCATCCGGCTGTAGAGAGTGGCGAGCACACGGTGGACGTGCAGAAGAAGCTCGACGACATCGTCGAGGCGGTCGGGAACGCCCGCTCCATGCCCATGTCGGCGTCCTGCGTGGTGAACCGCGCCGAACTGCTCGCGATGCTCGAAGAGGTCCGCCAGGCGCTCCCGGGCTCTCTCGCCCAGGCGCGGGAGCTGATCGGCGGACGCGAGCAGGTGGTGGAGGAGGCCCACCGGGAGGCCGAGCGGATCATCGCGGCCGCCCGCGCCGAACGCGGCTCCCTGATCTCCGACAGCCAGGTCGTCCGGCAGTCCCGGGAGGAGGCCGACCGCATCCTCGCGGAGGCGCGCCGGGAGGCCGAGGAGATCCGCGCCGAGGCCGACGACTACGTCGACTCCAAGCTGGCCAACTTCGAGGTCGTCCTCACCAAGACCATCGGCTCCGTCGACCGGGGCCGCGAGAAGCTCCTCGGCCGCGGCCCGGGCCTCGACGAGCAGGGGTACGCCGACGAGGACGCCCCCGAGTACAGCCCCGACCCGCAGGTCCTCGTCCGGCGGGCCGACGAGTACGTGGACGCCAAGCTGAGCGCGTTCGAGGCGGTCCTCGGCAAGACCCTGGAGGCCGTCGGCCGCGGACGCCAGAAGCTCCACGGGCGGACCACCGCCGACGCCCTCGGCGAGCACATGGCCGCCCAGGACGCCGCGGGCCCCCGGCAGCCGCACACCAGCGACGCCGACTACCTGGCGGGCCTCGCCGAACTCGCCGACCCCCGGCCCGACGCCGCGCCCGNNCCCCGGNNAGTCGGCNNNNGNCGCNGGCNCCGCCGCCGCCCGCGCACCAGCCGGACCCGTACGGCTACCCGGCGCAGCAGCCCCAGGAGGCCCACGCCCAGCTGCAGGACCCCTACGCGTACCACCAGCAGCCCTACGACCAGGGCGGCTACGTCCAAGGCGGCTACGGCCAGGGCGAGTACGCACAAGGCGAGTACGCACAGGGGTACGGGACCCAGGGGTACGGGGCCCAGCCCGACCCGTACGCCTACCGGCAGCCCCAGGCGGCGCCCGCCCCGCAGGCGCCGCCCGCGCAGCCGGCGGCGGCGGCGCTCGACGAGACCAGCTTCTTCGACACCAGCATGATCGACCTGGAGCAGCTGCGCCGCTACGAGCAGGGCCACGGCCAGGGGCACTGACTCCGCCCGCGCCGCCTCCCCAGGCGGTCGCCGCGGGGCCGCGACCGGCCGGATTGGGTCCTGGGCGGAGCGTCCAGTATCCTGGCTGTTCGGTCGCGAGTACGTCCGCGATCCCGGCTGCCCGCTTCGCCCCTCGGCGCGGACAGCGCGGCCCCTCCCGATTCCGAAAGCAGGAAGAGCCCTGAGCACGCGCCTCGACCACCGCAACCCCCTCGTGTTCGACACGCACGAGCTGGGGCGGCGTCCCGGTGCGCTCCAGCGGCTCACCCGCGAGGTGGCGGCCCCCGCCGACCTCGGCATCGACGGGGTCATCGGCGTGCCGGAGGGCTCGCCCGTCGAGCTCGAACTCCGCCTCGAGTCGGTCATGGAAGGGGTGCTCGTCACGGGCACCGCCCGTGCCTCGGCCGAGGGGGAGTGCGTAAGGTGTCTGGAGCCGCTGCGCCGAGAGGTCGCGGCGGACTTCCAGGAGATGTTCTCGTACCCCGACACCGACGACCGGGGCCGCCACGCGGCATCGGGCGACGATGCCGAGGACGACGAGGACATCGTCCCCCTCGAGGACGGCATGTTCGACCTCGAACCCGTGCTGCGGGACGCGGTGGTGCTCGCACTGCCGATGCAGCCGGTGTGCCGGGAGGACTGTGCGGGACTGTGCTCCGAGTGCGGGGCCGACCTGAACGACGACCCGGACCACCACCATGACGCCGTCGACATCCGTTGGGCGGCACTGCAGGGACTCGCCGGTTCACTCGGGACCGGCGAGAAGGACGACATGAGCGGCGCCGAACCGGGCGTCGACGAGAAGCAGGAGAAGTAGCCGTGGCTGTTCCGAAGCGGAAGATGTCGCGCAGCAACACGCGCCACCGCCGGTCGCAGTGGAAGGCTGCGGTCCCCACCCTGGTTTCGTGCGAGCGTTGCCAGGAGCCGAAGCAGCAGCACATCGCGTGCCCCAGCTGCGGCACGTACAACAAGCGCCAGGTCCTCGCGGTCTGAGCGGCTGGTGAGAGGCACCGTGTCCGGCCACGAAACGGCAGATGACGCCAGGAAGCAGGCGGATAACACAGCCTCGTCCCACACGCTTCTGGAAGGGCGGCTCGGCTACCAGGTCGAGTCCGCCCTTCTGGTGCGTGCGCTGACCCACCGTTCCTACGCGTACGAGAACGGCGGCCTGCCCACCAACGAGCGGCTGGAGTTCCTCGGGGACTCCGTGCTCGGCCTGGTGGTCACGGACACGCTGTACCGCACCCACCCCGACCTGCCCGAAGGCCAGCTGGCCAAGCTGCGGGCCGCGGTGGTCAACTCTCGTGCGCTGGCGGAGGTCGGCCGCGGGCTCGACCTGGGCTCCTTCATCCGGCTCGGCCGGGGCGAAGAGGGCACGGGCGGCCGGGACAAGGCGTCCATCCTCGCCGACACCCTCGAAGCGGTGATCGGCGCGGTCTATCTCGACAAGGGCCTCGACGCGGCGTCCGAGCTGGTCCACCCGCTCTTCGACCCGCTGATCGAGAAGTCCTCGAACCTCGGTGCGGGCCTGGACTGGAAGACCAGCCTCCAGGAGCTCACCGCCGCCGAGGGCCTCGGGGTGCCGGAGTACCTCGTCACCGAGACGGGGCCGGACCACGAGAAGACCTTCACTGCTGCTGCCCGCGTCGGTGGTGTCTCGTACGGCACCGGCACCGGCCGCAGCAAGAAGGAAGCGGAGCAGCAGGCGGCGGAGGCCGCGTGGCGCGCCATCCGCACCGCCGCCGACGAACGCGCGGCGGCGGCGAATCAGGACGCCCCGGCCCCGGCCGCGGAGTCCCGGCCCGGGGAGGCTCCGGCCGGGGAGTCCGGGGCCGAGGAGGCTCCGGCCGGTCCGGCCGACGCCGCTCCGGTCGAGGCCGACTCCATGACGGCCTGACGCTCCGGGCCCGGCCCGCCGCCGGGCCCACCGATCCGCCGCGCCTCCGGCGGCCGCCCGCTCGGGCCGGCTGCCGGAGGCGCGTCCACGATCCCGTCGCCCCACCGTCCCGACACGAGGAGTGCCGTGCCCGAGCTGCCCGAGGTCGAAGTCGTCCGGCGGGGCCTCGAACGCTGGGTGAGCGGACGCACCGTCGCCGCCGTCGAGGTCCTGCATCCGCGTGCCGTACGGCGGCACCTCGGTGGCGGGATCGACTTCGCGTCGCGCCTCACCGGGCACCGCGTCGGCGTGGCGCGGCGGCGCGGCAAGTACCTGTGGCTGCCGCTCGACGACACGAACGCCTCCGTCCTCGGCCACCTCGGCATGAGCGGCCAGCTCCTCGTACAGCCCGAGACCGCCCCGGACGAGCGGCACCTGCGCGTCCGCATACGCTTCGACGACGCCCTCGGCACCGAGCTGCGCTTCGTCGACCAGCGCACCTTCGGCGGGCTGTCCCTCCACGACAACACCCCCGAGGGCCTGCCGGACGCCATCGCGCACATCGCCCGCGACCCGCTGGACCCGCTGTTCGACGACGCCGCCTTCCACACGGCACTGCGGCTGCGCCGCACCACCGTCAAGCGCGCCCTGCTCGACCAGAGCCTGATCAGCGGCGTCGGCAACATCTACGCGGACGAGGCCCTGTGGCGCTCCCGCCTCCACTACGACCGCCCCACCGCCCTGCTCACCCGTCCGCGTTCGTACGAGCTGCTCGGGCACATCCGGGACGTGATGGACGCCGCCCTCGCGGCCGGCGGGACCAGCTTCGACAGCCTGTACGTCAACGTGAACGGCGAATCCGGCTACTTCGACCGGTCGCTCGACGCGTACGGGCGCGAGGGCGAGCCCTGCCGGCGCTGCGGCTCCCCGGTACGCCGCCGCCCGTGGATGAACCGGTCCAGCTACTTCTGCCCGCGCTGCCAGCGCCCGCCCCGCCCGGCACCGCCCCGCGCCTGAGCACCCGGCGCCCGCCGTCCCGGCGCCCGGCCTGCTCCCGCCAGAGGCACCGCCTCCGGCCGGGGACCGCGCCGTACGGGGTTCCGCTCACGGCCGCGGGCCGTGTCGTGAAGACGGCCCGCGCGGAATCACAGGCGGCTGACCTGCGGCAGTCTCAGAAGCCGAAGTTCTGGGTCCACCACGGGCCGCCGTCGGCGATGTGGACGCCGACGCCCAGGCGCTTGAAGTCGCAGTTGAGGATGTTCGCACGGTGGCCGTCGCTGTTCATCCAGGCATCCATCACGGCGTTCGCGTCGGTCTGGCCGTAGGCGATGTTCTCGCCGCCCAGGCCCTCGACACCCGCCTGCGCGGCCCGCGCCCAGGGGTCGTCGCCGTCCGGGTCCGTGTGGGAGAAGAAGCCCCGTTCCGCCATGTCCTGGCTGAACGCCCGGGCCAGGTCGCCCAGCTCCGCCGAGGCGCGGACCGGGCTGCAGCCCACCGCGGCGCGCTCCCGGTTGACCAGGTCGAGGACCGCGGCCTCCATCGCGACGGCCTGGCTCGTCACCGTCCGGGGGGAGGGCGGGGCGGTGGTCCTCTCCGGTGAGGGGGCCTCGGTACGGGGCGGGAGCACGGGCGGCTTCGCCTCCGTGGGAGCAGGGGACGCCGCCCTGGTCCGCACCGGCGGGGACGACGGGGTGGAAGCCCTGGGGGAGGGGGCCTTCGACCGGGTCTTCGAGGGGACCGCGGACGGAGTTCCGTCAGGGGTCCCGGACGGAGTCCTCGACGGGGCCTTCGGCCGTGCCTCCGGGGAGGCCGCCGGGGACCGGGACGTGCCCGGTGCGGCCGCGGAGGGCGTCCCGGTGCGCGGTACGGCGCCGGCACCGCCCTGCGTGTCCGGTCCCGCCACTTCGCCGGAACGCATCTGCTCCTGGGGCACGCCGCCGCTGACGACGAACGTCCCACCACCGGGCAGGACCCCCGACGCCACCGCGGCCACACCCACCGCCATGGCGGCCGAAGCGCCGAGCAGCCCTCCGCGGAGGGGCAGTGCCCGCTTCCTCCGCCGTGCTCCCCGGTGCCCACCGACCGCGTACTCGTCCTCGGCGGGCGCGGCGCCGGAGCGTCGATGGCGTCCCATCTGCTCAGCCTCCTGCACTGCTGTCTGTCGGTCGTGCGCCCCGAATCGCCGAAATGCACCCGAACGAGTGAGGCTCGTTGGACGGGGACTGTACGCGATGGCACGCCGAGGTGAAGTGCCGCCGAAACCGCCGGCCGGTTAGCGTGCGGTCATGGACGACGAGGTGCGGCTCACGGCATGGGTACGCGGACGAGTGCAGAGAGTGGGCTTCCGCTGGTTCACCAGGGCGAACGCCCTGGAGATCGGCGGCCTCACCGGATTCGCCCTGAATCTGGACGACGGCCGGGTCCAGGTGGTGGCCGAGGGCCGACGTGAGAATTGCCACCGTCTCCTGGACTGGCTGCGCTCCGCCGACACACCCGGGCGCGTCGACGGGGTCACGGAGATATGGGACACGCCGCGCGGCGGATACACGGGATTCGAGATCCGCTGAAAGGGCGCGTCGAAAAGCCCGGCACGCCGCCGCCACCGGAATGTACGCGAACCGCTCCGGAGCGTTCCCCGCCTCGACCGGATCGTTTTCCGATGGGGAAACGGCCGGGTGATTGCCGACGAAGTCTTGTGGCGGCGGCCCCGGCGCGCAAGGATGATCCTTACGTCCTTCCGGGCACCGTGCGAGAGGCGCCGCCGTATGTCCGGCGACAGGCGCCCCCGGTCGCCCGTCGGTCAGCGCTGTGATCGTGTTGACCGTCAAACTTTTTGGTGCGATTCTGGAAGCCCCGCGCACCTTCACTGTTCGGCGGCAGAACCGCAGCGGCACATCCGCCGCCGGGCACCGCAGGTGCCAATCCCTCACGACCCACACCGCTTCGGTCGGTCACTCAGTGTGGAGGACCATCCATCATGGCAAAGGCGCTTCTCGGTTATGTCGGCGGTACCGACCCGCGACTGCTCGCCGAGATGCGACGGCTTCAGCAGCGCGTCCAGGACCTGGAGTCCGAGCTGGTCCGGATCCAGTCCGAGAAGGACGCGCTCGCCGCTGCCGCCGCTCACCGCGAGCCGCTGCTCGACGGCATCGACATCGACGTACCCAAGGGCGAGCCTGCGCTCACCTGACCCCGCCGGGGCCGTGCTGCTCCGATCCGCGGAAGGGTGAGGAACGTTCTCGCGAACAGATATGCAAGGGACGCTCCGGCGTCCCTTCTTTCTTTCCCGTGTTCATCCGCGCGTCGCCGACCGGACGCGCCGCGCTCACCGGCTGGTCTGCCCTCCTCGTTCACGGGCCAAACGAAACCCGCCCGGTAGAGTCCGGGAGCGTGCACCTCAAGGCCCTGACCCTCCGCGGATTCAAGTCGTTCGCCTCCGCCACCACCCTGCGGTTCGAACCGGGCATCACCTGCGTCGTCGGCCCCAACGGCTCCGGGAAATCCAACGTCGTCGACGCGCTCTCCTGGGTCATGGGCGAGCAGGGGGCGAAATCCCTGCGCGGCGGCAAGATGGAAGACGTGATCTTCGCCGGGACGACCGGCCGGCCGCCCCTCGGGCGGGCCGAGGTGTCCCTCACCATCGACAACTCCGACGGCGCCCTCCCGATCGACTACGCGGAAGTCACCCTCACGCGGATCATGTTCCGCAACGGCGGCAGCGAATACCAGATCAACGGCGACACCTGCCGCCTCCTGGACGTCCAGGAACTCCTCAGCGACTCCGGAATCGGCCGTGAGATGCACGTCATCGTCGGCCAGGGCCGACTCGACTCCGTCCTCCACGCCGACCCCATGGGCCGTCGCGCCTTCATCGAGGAGGCCGCCGGAGTGCTCAAGCACCGCAGGCGCAAGGAGAAGGCGCTGCGGAAGCTCGACGCCATGCAGGCCAACCTGACCCGGGTGCAGGACCTTACCGACGAACTGCGCCGCCGGCTCAAGCCCCTCGGCCGGCAGGCCGCCGTCGCCCGCCGCGCCGCCGTCATCCAGGCCGAGCTGCGGGACACGAAGCTGCGCCTCCTCGCCGACGACCTCGTACGCCTCCGTGAGGCCCTGGCCGCCGAACTCGCCGACGAGGCCGCGCTGAAGGAGCGCAGGGAGCACGCCGAGGCCGAACTGGGGGCGGCCCTCGCCCACGAGGCCGCCCTGGAGGAGGAGGTGCGGCGCCTCGCCCCCCGCCTGCAGAAGGCCCAGCACACCTGGTACGAGCTGTCGCGGCTCGCCGAGCGGGTGCGCGGCACCGTCTCGCTGGCCGACGCCCGCGTCAAGAGCGCCACCGCCCAGCCCGTCGAGGAGCGCCGCGGCCGCGACCCCGAGGACCTGGAGCGCGAGGCGGCCCGGGTCCGGGAGCAGGAGGCGGAGATCCGGGCCGCCCTCCGGACCGCCGAGCAGGCCCTGGAGGAAGCCGTCGCCCGCCGTGCCGAACGGGAACACGCCCTCGCCGCCGAGGAGCGCCGCCTCAGGGACGCCGCCCGCGCCGTCGCCGACCGCCGCGAGGGCCTCGCCCGGCTCACCGGCCGGGTGGGG
>NZ_CP095474.1:4215313-4240219 GCF_023614315.1 Streptomyces sudanensis
CCGCNCGCGCGCCGCCGCCGCCCAGGCCGAGGTCGGCCGGCTCGCCGCCGCCCGCGACCAGGCGCGGGAACGCGCCGCCGCCGCCCGGGAGGAGTACGAACGGCTCCGGACCGAGGTCGACGACCTCGACGCCGACGACGCCGAACTCGCCGCCGCCCACGAGACCGCCAGGCGCGAACTGGCCGAAGCCGAGACCGCGCTCGCCGCCGTCCGCGAGGCCGCCGCCGACGTCGAACGCCGCCGCGCCGCCGCCCGCGCCCGGCACGACGCCCTCGCCCCCGGCCTGCGCCGCAGGGACGGCACGGGCGCCCTCCTCGACGCGGCCGGGCGCCTCACCGGCCTCCTGGGCCCCACCGCCGAACTCCTCACCGTCGCCCCCGGCCGCGAGGTCGCGCTCGCCGCCGCCCTCGGTGCCGCCGCCGACGCCCTCGCCGTCGAGGGTCCGGCCTCCGCGGCCGAGGCGATCCGGCTGCTGCGCAAACAGGACGCCGGCCGCGCCGCCCTCCTCGTCGCGGGCCCGCCCGGCCCGCCGGAAGGGCAGCGCCCCGACCTTCCGGACGGCGCCGCGTACGCCGCCGACCTGGTGCGCGGCCCGGAGAACCTGATGCCCGCCGTACGCCGCCTGCTGCGGGACGTCGTGGTCGTCGCCACCCTGGAGGACGCCGAGGGCCTGGTGCACGCCCGGCCCGGGCTCACCGCCGTCACCGCCGACGGCGACCTGCTGGCCGCCCACTTCGCGCACGGCGGCTCCGCCGGCGCGCCCAGCCTCCTGGAGGTCCGGGCGTCCGTCGACGAGGCCGCCGCCGAACTGGACGCGCTGGCCGTGCGGTACGAGGAACTCGCCGAGCACCGGGAACGGGCCGCCGCGCACCACCGGGCGTGCGCCGCCCGGGCCGAGGAACTGGGGGAGCGGCGCCGGGCGGCCGACCGGGAGAAGTCGGCCGTCGCCCGGCGGCTCGGGGGTCTCGCCGGGCAGGCCGAGGGCGCCGCCGGGGAGGCCGAGCGGGCCGCCGCGGCCGTGGTGCGCGCCCAGGAGGCCCTCGACCGAGCAGCGGAGGAGGCCGAGGAGCTGGCCGAGCGGCTGCTCGTCGCCGAGGAGGCCCCCGCCGAGGAGGAACCCGACACCTCCGTACGGGACCGGCTCGCCGCCGACGGGGCCGACGCCCGCCAGGCCGAGCTGGAGGCCCGCCTCCAGCTCCGCACCCACGAGGAACGCGTCAAGGGCCTCGCCGGCCGGGCCGACTCCCTGGACCGCGCGGCACGCGCCGAGCGCGAGGTCCGCGTCCGCGCCGAACGGCGCCGCGCGCGGCTGCGCCACGAGGCGGAGGTCGCCGCGGCCGTCGCCTCCGGCGCCCGGCAGCTGCTCGCGCACGTCGAGGCGTCCCTCGGGCACGCCGAGCGGGAGCGGTCCGAGGCCGAGACCGCCCGCGCCGCCCGCGAGCAGGAGCTGACCGCCGCCCGCGCACGGGGCCGCGCCCTCAAGGAGGACCTGGACAAACTGACGGACTCGGTGCACCGGGGGGAGGTCCTCGGTGCCGAGAAGCGGCTGCGCATCGAGCAACTGGAGAACCGCGCCCTGGAGGAGCTGGGCGTGGAGCCCGCGACACTCGTCGCCGAGTACGGGCCCGACCAGCCCGTACCGCCCCCGCCGCCCGCCGACGGCGAACAGCCCCCGGAGGACCCGGACGGCGCTCGGGGGCGGCCCTTCGTGCGCGCCGAGCAGGAGAAGCGGCTCGGCGCGGCCGAGCGGGCGTACCGGCAGCTCGGAAAGGTGAACCCGCTCGCCCTGGAGGAGTTCGCGGCGCTGGAGGAGCGGCACGGGTTCCTCTCCGAGCAGCTGGACGACCTGAGGAAGACCCGTGCCGACCTCCTCCGGGTGGTCAGGGAGGTCGACGAACGGGTCGAACAGGTCTTCACCGAGGCGTTCCGGGACACGGCGCGCGAGTTCGAGGGGGTCTTCGCGCGGCTGTTCCCGGGCGGCGAGGGGCGGCTCGTGCTGACCGATCCGGACGACATGCTGGCCACGGGCGTGGACGTCGAGGCGCGGCCGCCCGGCAAGAAGGTCAAGCGGCTGTCCCTGCTCTCCGGCGGTGAGCGGTCGCTGACGGCCGTCGCCGTGCTCGTGTCCATCTTCAAGGCGCGGCCCAGCCCCTTCTACGTGATGGACGAGGTGGAGGCCGCGCTCGACGACACCAACCTCCAGCGGCTCATCGGGCTCATGCAGGAGCTCCGGGAGAGCTCGCAGCTGATCGTCATCACCCACCAGAAGCGGACGATGGAGGTCGCGGACGCGCTCTACGGGGTGTCGATGCAGGGCGACGGGGTATCGAAGGTCGTGAGCCAGCGACTCCGCTGACACGACCGCAGGCGCCGGCCCCGCCCCGTGCGCGGCCGACCGGCCCGCCCGTCCGTCCGTCCCGGATCGCGACCCACGGACCGGGGATTCCGAGAACCGAAGGGACGACCCGAGTGGACTCTCCTCCCTCTCCACGTGGCGGACGGAGCGGGGCCGCGCACCGCAGCGGGGGGCCGCGCCCCGCGCCCGGCGGGGGCACCGGGCCCGGGAGCGCACGGTGACCGGAGCCCCGCGGCCCGGCGCGCCGGGAGTCCGGCCGGCCCGCCCCGGCAGCCTGGGCCGCGTCGTCTTCATCACGGCGGCGGCCGCGATGGGCGGTTTCCTCTTCGGCTACGACAGCTCCGTCATCAACGGCGCCGTCGAGGCCATCCGGGACCGCTACGACATCGGCTCCGGCACCCTCGCCCAGGTCATCGCCGTCGCCCTGATCGGCTGTGCCGTCGGCGCGGCCACCGCCGGCCGGATCGCCGACCGCATCGGCCGCATCCGCTGCATGCAGATCGCCGCGGTGCTCTTCACGCTCAGCGCCGTCGGCTCCGCCCTGCCGTTCGCGCTGTGGGACCTCGCCTTCTGGCGCGTCGTCGGGGGCTTCGCCATCGGCATGGCCTCCGTCATCGGCCCGGCCTACATCGCGGAGGTCGCCCCCGCCGCGTACCGAGGCCGGCTCGGCGCCTTCCAGCAGGCCGCCATCGTCGTCGGCATCGCCGTCTCCCAGCTGGTCAACTGGGTCCTCCTCAACGCCGCCGACGGCGACCAGCGCGGCGAGATCGCCGGCCTGGAGGCCTGGCAGTGGATGCTCGGCGTCATGGCCGCCCCCGCCGTGCTCTACGGCCTGCTGTCCCTCGCCATCCCCGAGTCGCCGCGCTTCCTGATCTCCGCGGGCCGCCGGGACCGCGCCCGCGAGGTGCTCGCCGAGGTGGAGGGCGGCGGAGTCGACCTCGACGCGCGCGTCGCCGAGATCGAGGCGGCCATGCGGCGCGAGCACAAGTCCACCTTCAGGGACCTGCTCGGCGGGCGTTTCGCGCTCCTGCCGATCGTCTGGGTCGGCATCGGCCTGTCGGTGTTCCAGCAACTCGTCGGCATCAACGTCGTCTTCTACTACTCCGCGGCCCTGTGGCAGTCCGTCGGCGTGGACCCGTCCGGCTCGTTCTTCTACTCCTTCACCACGTCCATCATCAACATCGTCGGCACCGTGATCGCGATGGTCCTGGTCGACCGGGTCGGCCGCAGGCCGCTCGCCCTCGCCGGCTCCGTCGGCATGGCCGTCTCCCTCGCCTTCGAGGCATGGGCGTTCTCCGCCGACCTGGTGGACGGCAGGCTCCCCGGGACCCAGGGCCTCGTGGCCCTGGTCGCCGCCCACGCCTTCGTCCTCTTCTTCGCCCTCTCGTGGGGCGTGGTCGTCTGGGTCCTCCTCGGCGAGATGTTCCCCAACCGCATCCGCGCCGCCGCCCTGGGCGTCGCCGTCTCCGCCCAGTGGCTGGCCAACTGGCTGATCACGGCCAGCTTCCCGTCGCTGGCCGACTGGAACCTCTCCGCCACGTACGTCGTGTACACGGTCTTCGCGGTGCTCTCCGTCCCCTTCGTGCTCCGGTACGTGAAGGAGACCAAGGGCAGGAAGCTGGAGGAGATGGGCTGACCCCCCGGCCCCCGCCGCCCCGGCCGCGGCCCGCGGGCACCACCGCGCGGACCCGCCGCCCCGGCCGCCACACGATCACCGGGACGGGGCGTTCCGCTGAGGGGGAGGGGCGGCGGTGTCGCGCATACTGGACGGACCATGGAATTCGTCATCCTTGCTGTAGTCATCGCCTTGGTCGCGGTCGGAGTGATCAGCGGCCTCCTCGTCGGCGGACGCCGTAAGAGACGGCTGCCGCCCGAGGCCCCGTCGACCACGCCGACCATCACCGCCCCGCCCACCGAACCGCGCGTCGGCGAGGAGGCGGAGACACCCCGCACGGAGCCCCGCCGGACCATCGAGGAGGTCGACCTCCCGACGGCGGAGGAGGCGGTCGGGACGCCCGCCGCCGTCGAGGACCCGATCGTCGCGGAGCCCCCCGTCCGCGAGATCGAGATCCCGGCGCCCGCCGCCGGACGGCTCGTCCGGCTGCGCGCCCGGCTCGCCCGCTCCCAGAACTCCCTCGGCAGGGGCCTGCTCACGCTGCTCTCCCGCGACACCCTCGACGAGGAGACCTGGGAGGAGGTCGAGGACACCCTCCTCACCGCCGACGTGGGCGTCGCCCCCACCCAGGAGCTCGTGGAGCGCCTGCGGGAACGCGTCCGGGTGCTCGGCACGCGCACGCCGGACGAACTGCGCGCCCTGCTCCGGGAGGAGCTGCTCGCCCTCGTCGGGACCGACTTCGACCGCTCCGTGAAGACGGAAGGCGGCCTGGAGACCCCGGGCGTCGTCATGGTCGTCGGCGTCAACGGCACCGGCAAGACCACGACGACCGGGAAGCTCGCCCGCGTACTGATCGCGGACGGCCGCTCCGTCGTGCTCGGTGCCGCGGACACCTTCCGCGCGGCCGCCGCCGACCAGCTCCAGACCTGGGGCGAGCGCGTCGGCGCCCGCACGGTGCGCGGTCCGGAGGGCGGCGACCCGGCGTCCATCGCGTACGACGCGGTGAAGGAGGGCATCGCGGAGGGCGCCGACGTGGTGCTCATCGACACCGCGGGCCGCCTGCACACCAAGACCGGCCTCATGGACGAACTGGGCAAGGTCAAGCGCGTCGTCGAGAAGCACGGGCCGCTCGACGAGATCCTCCTCGTCCTGGACGCCACGACCGGGCAGAACGGCCTGATCCAGGCGCGCGTCTTCGCGGAGGTCGTCGACATCACCGGCATCGTCCTCACCAAGCTGGACGGTACGGCGAAGGGCGGCATCGTCATCGCGGTCCAGCGCGAGCTGGGCGTCCCGGTCAAGCTGGTCGGTCTCGGCGAGGGCCCGGACGACCTGGCCCCCTTCGAACCGGAGGCCTTCGTCGACGCCCTGATCGGCGAGGCGTCCTGAGCCTTCCCCAGGACGGGGCGGTCGGCCGGAACGCGCGCGAGCGCCCGGCGGGCCGCCCCGCCGCCGTCCGTACCGCCCTTCACGCCGGCGTGCGACGGGCCGCGGTGCTCGGAGCGGCCAGCGGGCGGGCGGTCGGCGTACCGCCCGCCGGACCGGCCCGTGAGGGGGCGGCCACGCCCGGCCGGCGGCCGATGCCGTGGCGGCTCCCAGCGGGACGGGTGCGCGGCCCGGCGCCCCGCAGTGCACCGCGCGACGGTACGGGGCGGACGCGTCCGGGACCGCGGAGGTGTGGGACCGGGGGGCGGCGGAACCGAGGTGGTGGCGGAACCGGGGGAGGGGCGGCCGTGAGGGGCGTGTCCCCGGGACCCGCCCCGTGTCCCGGGCGGTGGACCACGGGGGCGGGTCCCGGGAGCTCGGGGTCAGGCCGCGGCCGAGCGGTGGCTGATGTAGGCCAGGGTGCCGATCAGGAGACGGGCCTGCGGCATCGTGCGGCCGGCGTCCGGGGACGGGGGGCGCAGCCAGTGGACCGGGCCCAGACCGCCGAGATCGGACGGCGGCGCCGTGATCCAGGAACCGGGGCCCAGGCACCGCAGGTCCAGGTCCGCGTCGTCCCAGCCCAGCCGGTACAGCAGCCCCGGCAGTTCGCGTGCGGCTCCCGGCGCCACGAAGAACTGGGCCCGGCGCGTCGGCGTCACGCACACCGGCCCCAGCGGCAGGCCCATGCGCTCCAGCCGCACCAGTGCCCGCCGGCCCGCCGTCTCCGCGACCTCCAGCACGTCGAACGAGCGCCCCGTAGGGAGCAGCAGCGGCGCTCCGGGGAACCGGGACCACGTCTCCGCCGCCTGTTCCCGCGGCGCTCCCGCCGGCACCTCGGGCGCGCACCCCAGCGGGTGGGCTCCCGGGGCCCCGCACGACCTGTCGCCGCAGGAGCACCGGCCGGACGCGATCCGCGCCCCGGGCACCACGTCCCACCCCCACAGACCGGTGTACCCCGCCACCAGGGCGCACTCCGTCACCCGTGTCGTGCGGCGGCGGGACCCCGGCAGCGCCAGCCCGGCCAGTCCGGTGAGACCCGTCCGCCGGGACCGCAGTTCGCGGATGCGCGTGCCGCCGATCGTGAAGCCCATGCCCCCTCCAACGGGTCGAATCGCCGATGGTCACGCTACGGAGCTTATTACTTACGGTGCGTGACCATGCCCTCCGGTCAGGCGGCGCGCGGACGCTTCCGTGGTGGTGCGTGCGCCGGCCGTGCGCCGGTTGAGCATCGACCCGCCGGGCCCCCGACCATGGCGTGTCAAGTGAATCGCGCCTTGTCCTGGAAGAGTTCATCCGAAGGGGTGGCGAATGGCGGCGTTTCCCTGACCGGCTCTCGCAGAGTGCGTGATCATGAGGCTACTTTCGGTGCCCGCGTCCCGGTGGTGTCCGCACTCGCGGAGGCACCGGGGGCGACCCGGTGTCCTGTCCGGGAAGTGCGGGCCCCAGGCGCCGCCCCGCGACCTGCGGTTTTCCGTCCGGGATCCGGCGACACGGAGATTTCAGCGGATGGGGGCTTTCCAGTGGGCGTCAGCGGCACGGACGGCACGAACGCCGGAAAGCGCCCCAACGAGCAGCTCGGCTCGTGGTTCGTGCGCAGCGGCTGGTCGAAGGGCGAGCTGGCCCGCCAGGTGAACCGCCGGGCCCGCCAGCTGGGCGCCCGCCACATCAGCACCGACACCTCCCGCGTACGGCGCTGGCTCGACGGCGAGCAGCCGCGCGAACCCATCCCCCGCATCCTCTCCGAGATCTTCTCCGAGCGCTTCGGCACCGTCGTCGCCGTCGAGGACCTCGGCCTGCGCCCCGCCCACCTGACGCCCTCGGTGTCCGGCGTCGACCTGCCCTGGGCCGGCCCGCACACCGTCTCCCTGCTCAGCGAGTTCTCCCGCAGCGACCTCATGCTCGCCCGGCGCGGCTTCCTCGGCACGTCGCTCACCGTCGCCGCCGGCCCCTCCCTCGTCGAGCCCATGCAGCGCTGGCTCGTCCCGGCCCCCGCCGCCGACCGCGCCGACCCGCCGCCGGCCCGCCGCCCGCACCGGATCTCCCAGGCCGAACTGGAGATGCTGGAGTCCACCACCGTCATGTTCCGCAGCTGGGACGCCCAGTGCGGCGGCGGGCTGCGCCGCAAGGCCGTCGTCGGGCAGCTCCACGAGGTCACCGACCTCCTCCAGGAGCCGCAGCCGACGGCCGTCTCCCGGCGCCTCTTCCGCTGCGCCGCCGAACTGGCCCAGCTCGCCGGGTGGATGAGCTACGACGTGGGGCTCCAGCCCACCGCCCAGAAGTACTTCGTCCTCGCCCTGCACGCCGCCAAGGAGGCCGGTGACAGGCCCCTCGGCTCGTACGTCCTCTCCTCCATGAGCCGCCAGATGATCCACCTGGGGCGGCCGGACGACGCCCTCGAACTCGTCCACCTCGCGCAGTACGGCAGCCGCGACTGCGCCACCGCCCGCACCCAGGCCATGCTGTACGCACTGGAGGCCCGCGCGTACGCGAACATGGGCCAGCCCGGCAAGTGCAAGCGGGCCGTGCGGATGGCCGAGGACACCTTCGCCGACACCGGCCTCGACGGCGAGCCGGAGCCCGACTGGATCCGCTTCTTCAACGAGGCCGAGCTCAACGGCGAGAACTCCCACTCCTTCCGGGACCTCGCCTACTTCGCCGGCCGCAGCCCCGCCTACGCCTCCCTCGCCGAGCCCGTCATGGAGCGTGCCGTCGAGCTGTTCGCCGGGGACGCGGAGCACCAGCGCTCCTACGCCCTCAACCTCGTCGGCATGGCCACCGTCCACCTGCTGAAGCGCGAGCCCGAACAGGCCGCGGCCAGGGTGAGGCAGGCCGTCGAAGTCGCCCGCAGCGTCCGCTCCGAGCGGGTGAACACCCGCCTGCGCAGGACCGTCGGCACCGCCGTACGCGACTTCGGCGACATCCCGGAGATCGTCGACGTCACCGACCTCCTCGCCACGGCCCTGCCCGAGACCGCCGAGGCGGTCTGACCCCCGGCCGCCTCCCGGCAGCCCCCCACAGGCCCGGCCCGTTCCCCCCGTCGCCGGGTCGACGGCCCGGCGGTTCACCGCGACACAGCACGGGGCCCCACCGCCGCGGGGGCCGCTCCGGGCCCCCGCCGCCCTCCGTGAGGACGCCTTCACCGCGTGGCCGGATACCCTTGGGGACGACCGTCCGCCCCCTAGACCCGAGGATCCGCGACCGCCGTGTTCGATACTCTCTCCGACCGCTTGGCGAACACCTTCAAAACGCTCCGGGGCAAGGGACGCCTCAGCGAGGCCGACATCGACGCCACGGCACGTGAGATCCGTATCGCGCTGCTCGAGGCGGACGTCGCCCTGCCCGTCGTCCGGGCCTTCATCAAGAGCGTGAAGGAGCGGGCCCTGGGGGCCGAGGTCTCCAAGGCGCTCAACCCCGGTCAGCAGGTCGTCAAGATCGTCAACGAGGAACTGGTCAAGGTCCTCGGCGGTGAGACCCGCCGGCTGCGCTTCGCCAAGCAGCCCCCGACCGTGATCATGCTGGCCGGCCTCCAGGGTGCGGGAAAGACCACGCTCGCCGGCAAGCTCGGCAAGTGGCTCAAGGGCCAGGGGCACTCCCCGCTGCTCGTCGCCTGCGACCTCCAGCGGCCGAACGCCGTCAACCAGCTCTCCGTCGTCGCCGAGCGCGCCGGCGTGGGCGTGTACGCGCCGGAGCCGGGCAACGGCGTCGGCGACCCGGTCCGGGTCGCGAAGGACTCCCTCGACTACGCGCGGACCAAGCAGTTCGACATCGTCATCGTCGACACCGCCGGCCGTCTGGGCATCGACCAGGAGATGATGCGGCAGGCCGCGGACATCCGCGACGCCGTCTCCCCGGACGAGATCCTCTTCGTCGTCGACGCGATGATCGGCCAGGACGCCGTCAACACCGCGGAGGCCTTCCGCGACGGCGTCGGCTTCGACGGCGTGGTCCTCTCCAAGCTCGACGGCGATGCCCGCGGTGGTGCCGCCCTGTCGATCGCGCACGTCACCGGCCGCCAGATCATGTTCGCCTCCAACGGCGAGAAGCTGGACGACTTCGACGCGTTCCACCCGGACCGCATGGCCTCCCGCATCCTCGGCATGGGCGACGTGCTGTCGCTGATCGAGAAGGCCGAGCAGACCTTCAGCCAGGAAGAGGCCGCCAAGATGGCCTCCAAGCTGGCTTCGTCCAAGGGCAAGGACTTCACGCTCGACGACTTCCTGGCCCAGATGGAGCAGGTCCGCAAGATGGGCTCCATCTCCAAGCTGCTCGGCATGCTGCCCGGCATGGCGCAGATGCGTGACCAGATCAACAACATCGACGAGCGGGACGTCGACCGCACGGCGGCGATCATCAAGTCGATGACCCCGGCCGAGCGCCAGGACCCGACGATCATCAACGGATCGCGGCGGGCGCGCATCGCGCGGGGCTCCGGCGTGGACGTCAGCGCGGTGAAGTCGCTGGTGGAGCGGTTCTTCGAGGCGCGGAAGATGATGTCGCGCATGGCGCAGGGCGGCGGCCTGCCGGGGATGCCGGGCCTCCCCGGCACGGGCGGCGCGGGCCGGCAGAGGAAGCAGCAGAAGCAGGCGAAGGGCAAGCGGCGCAGCGGCAACCCGATGAAGCGGAAGGCCGAGGAGGAGGCCGCCGCGCAGCGCCGGGAGCAGCAGGCGCAGCAGGGCGGGGCGTTCGGGCTCCCGGCGGGCCTGCCCGACGGGGACTTCGAGCTGCCCGACGAGTTCAAGAAGTTCATGCGCTGACGCCGGCCGGCAGCGGCCCGCGGGGACGGCAGGGGCACCCGCCCGCGGCGGGTGCCCCTCGGCGCGTACGGGCCCGGTGGCCGGCGGTACGGGCTACGGGATCCTGGCCACGAGGTACCGGAACACGTTCGGCATCCACACCGTGCCGTCGGGCCGGACGTGGGGGTGGAGCGCCTCGACGACCTCCTTCTCCACGGTCGTCCGGTCGCAGGCCGCCACGGCGGCGTCGAAGAGGCCGGTGGAGAGCAGTCCGCGCACGGCGCTGTCGGCGTCCGCGTAACCGAAGGGGCAGGAGACCCGGCCCGAGCCGTCGGGCCGGAGCCCGGCACGGGCGGCCACCTCCTCCAGGTCGTCCCGGCGGGCGGGACGCCAGCCCCCGTGGCCGGGCAGCCGTTCGGCGAGCCGGCCGGCGACGCGGAACACGGCGGTCGTGGCGCACCGCTCGGGCGGCCCCCAGCCGGTGAGGACGACGGCGCTGCCGCGCTCCGCGAGGGACGCGGCGGCGGTGAGGACGGGGACGAGGGCGTCGGAGTCGCCGGCCGCGCAGCCCACGGGCTGGAAGGCGGTGACGAGGTTGTACGCGGGACCGGCCGGATCGGCGGCCGCGTCGGGCGGGCCGCAGAGGAGCACGGGCTCCGGGCGGGCGCCGCCGCGGGGGCCGGGGCCGACGGCCGCCGGTTCGGGGAGCAGCCTCTCCCTGGCCAGTTCCACCCGGGCCCGGTCGGTGTCCACACCGGTGACCCGGGCTCCGCGGGCGGCGGCCATGAGGAGGGCGAGCCCCGAGCCGCAGCCGAGACCGAGGAGCCGTGTCCCGGCGCGGACCTCCAGGTGCTCGTACACCGCTTCGTAGAGCGGCACCAGCATCCGCTCCTGGATCTCCGCCCAGTCGCGGGCGCGCCTCGGCGCGTCGACGGCCGCGGGGGCCGGGGCCGGGTGGGGGTGGTGCTGGACGAGCATGGGTGTCATCGAAAGCGCCCCAATCAGCCGAGAGTCCATCTGTGCGTCCGTACCCTGATCGACAGCCCCCCGTGTGCGTGCGTTCGCACGGTCCGCAGCCAGGGAACTCCGCTTCCGTCCCCGCGTCCAGGGAGTCGGGCCGCAATGCTCGCGTGCCCCGGTCGTGCGCCCCCTGGCCCGGCACGAACCACCTCCCATAGTGGGGCCACCGTGCGGATCCCGCCACGGCAGAGGGGCCGGTGGCGCGACCCCCCGACCCTCGGGGTAACGTCGCCCGCGGTGATGCGCCGTCACCGAACGCCACGCCGCGAGCACGCACCGGCGCGCGGAGGCGGGCAGAAGCCGGGGCGTACGCCCCGAGGAGCCCGCGACCGCGCCGCTACGTACCACCTTGATGCGAGCTGTGTGGCTTTTCCGCAGATCAGCGCACTGACCCTCGTGAGGACACATCAATGGCAACTGACGGGTACGTGCAAAATATTTGGGATGCCCCGGAATGGAACCCGGCGGCTTCCCGGCTCGTTGTTCACGACGTGAGCACGACACCACCTGTCCTCGCCGCGGAGCTGGCACAGGCGTGGGCCGACATCCAGCGGCACCACCCCGAACTGCCCGATCTCGCTGCGCCCGAGTCCCTGATCGGAGAGTCCTCGTCCGCCTGCGGCGCGGAACTCTCCTTCGAGCGACTGCTCCATGAGGCAGTCCACGGCATAGCGGCCGCCCGGGGGGTCCGCGACACCTCCCGTGCCGGCCGCTACCACAATCGCCGGTTCCTGGCGATCGCCGAGGAGATGGGCCTGGACCACTCCGAGGAGCCGCACCCGAGCAGCGGTTTCTCGCTGGTCACGCTCAGCCCCGAGGCCAAGCGCCGGTACCGGCCGACGATCGAGCGCCTGCAGCGCGCGCTCAAGGCGCACAACGCCGCCACGACCACCGACACCAAGCGCACCTTCCGCGGGCCCGCCGCCCGGCACGGCTCCTCGGGTGGCGGCGTACGGGTCAAGGCGGTCTGCGACTGCGGGCGCAACGTCCGGGTGGTGCCCTCGGTCCTGGCTCAGGCGCCGATCGTCTGCGGCGGCTGCGGCAAGCCCTTCCGCATACCGGAGGCGGTGGGTGCCGCGAGGTGATCCGCGCCCGGTCCCCAGGGACCGGCGGCCGTACGGGGTGTGGCACAATGGCTAGCTGTACTCGACAGTCGAACAGGACCCCTCTCTCCTACGGCTGACGCGTCCATCGGGCACTCGGGTACCACAACCCCACGTGGCATCTCGTCGTGCCCAACCACGTCAAGACCAGGAGACACCACACCCGTGGCAGTCAAGATCAAGCTGAAGCGTCTGGGCAAGATCCGTTCGCCTCACTACCGCATCGTCGTCGCCGACTCCCGCACCCGCCGTGACGGCCGGGCGATCGAGGAGATCGGCCTGTACCACCCGGTGCAGAACCCGTCGCGCATCGAGGTCGACTCGGAGCGCGCGCAGTACTGGCTGTCCGTCGGCGCCCAGCCGACCGAGCCGGTTCTCGCCATCCTGAAGCTGACCGGCGACTGGCAGAAGCACAAGGGCCTGCCGGCCCCGGAGAAGCCGCTGCTGGCCCCGGCCACCAAGGAGGACAAGCGCGCTTCCTTCGAGGCTTTCGCCAAGTCGATCGAGGGTGACGACGCCAAGGGCGAAGCCATCACCCCGAAGGCCAAGAAGACCGACAAGAAGGCGGACGAGGCCGAGGCCGCGTCCTCCGAGTCGACCGAGGCCTGAGCATGCTCGAGGAGGCTCTCGAGCACCTCGTGAAGGGCATCGTCGACAACCCCGACGACGTGCAGGTCGCCTCGCGCGACCTGCGCCGCGGACGTGCGCTCGAGGTCCGGGTGCACCCCGACGACCTCGGCAAGGTGATCGGCCGCAACGGCCGCACCGCGCGCGCACTGCGCACGGTCGTGGGTGCCATCGGCGGCCGGGGGATCCGGGTCGACCTCGTCGACGTGGATCAGGTTCGCTGAGCGAAGTTGAACAACCGGCGCACGGGCCGGGGCGGGCTGCGGCCCGCCCCGGCCCGTCGTCGTCCGACAGGAGAGTCCAGAAAGTGCAGCTCGTAGTCGCGCGGATCGGCCGCGCCCACGGCATCAAGGGCGAGGTCACCGTCGAAGTGCGCACGGACGAGCCCGAGCTGCGGCTCGCGCCCGGCGCCGTACTCGCCACCGACCCGGCCTCCGCCGGTCCCCTCACCATCGAGAGCGGCCGCGTCCACAGCGGCCGGCTCCTGCTGCGCTTCGCGGGCGTGCGGGACCGGAACGCCGCCGAGGCGCTGCGCAACACCCTCCTCATCGCCGAGGTCGACCCGGACGAGCGCCCCGAGGAGCCGGACGAGTACTACGACCACCAGCTGATCGACCTCGACGTGGTCCTCGCCGACGGCACCGAGGTCGGCCGGATCACCGAGGTCTCCCACCTGCCGTACCAGGACCTGTTCGTCGTCGAGCGGCCCGACGGCGGCGAGGTGCTCATCCCCTTCGTGGAGGAGATCGTCACCGAGGTCGACCTGGAGGGGCAGAGGGCGGTCATCGTGCCGCCGCCCGGCCTCATCGACGACCGCGCCGTCGTCGCCTCCGCCCGCGAGGGACAGGACGCCCCCGCCGGGACCGACGCCGGAGCCGGGGACGAGGGCGGTCGCTGATGCGGCTCGACGTCGTCACGATCTTCCCCGAGTACCTCGAACCGCTGAACGTCTCGCTCGTCGGCAAGGCCCGCGCCCGCGGCCGGCTGGACGTCCACGTGCACGACCTGCGCCGCTGGACCCACGACCGGCACCACACCGTCGACGACACGCCCTACGGCGGCGGCCCCGGCATGGTCATGAAGACCGAGCCCTGGGGCGAGGCCCTCGACGAGATCACCGCCGCCGGGTACGAGGCGGGCGCCCGCGAGCCCGTGCTCGTCGTCCCCACGCCCAGCGGACGGCCCTTCACCCAGGAGGTCGCCGTCGAGTTGTCGCAGCGGCCCTGGCTGGTCTTCACCCCGGCCCGCTACGAGGGCATCGACCGGCGCGTCGTGGACGAGTACGCCACGCGGATGCCCGTGTACGAGGTGTCCATCGGCGACTACGTCCTGGCCGGCGGGGAGGCCGCCGTCCTGGTGATCACCGAGGCCGTGGCGCGGCTCCTCCCGGGCGTCCTGGGCAACGCCGAGTCCCACCGGGACGACTCCTTCGCCCCCGGCGCCATGGCCAACCTCCTGGAAGGCCCCGTCTACACCAAGCCGCCCGTCTGGCGGGGCCACGGCATCCCCGACGTCCTCCTCAGCGGCCACCACGGGAGGATCGCGCGGTGGCGGCGCGACGAGGCGCTCCGGCGCACCGCGCTGCACCGCCCCGACCTCATCGAGCGGTGCGACCCCGCCGCCTTCGACAAGAAGGACCGCGAGACCCTCTCCCTCCTGGGCTGGGCCCCCGAGCCGGGCGGCCGATTTTGGCGCAGGCCGCAGGCCGTGGAAGAATAGACCGCTGCCGTACGTCCGGCCGGCGCCCCTGCCACAGGGGGACACGACGCCGCACCCGACGCCCGGCCACCCGAACCCCGACTTTCCAGTTGCCGTCGATGACCTGTGGCATCGGCGAGGAAGCAGACGACATGTCCCACGTGCTCGACACCGTCAACGCCGCGTCCCTGCGGACCGACGTCCCGGCGTTCCGCCCCGGCGACACCGTGAACGTCCACGTTCGCGTCATCGAGGGCAACCGCTCCCGCATCCAGCAGTTCAAGGGCGTCGTCATCCGCCGCCAGGGCTCCGGCGTCTCCGAGACCTTCACCGTCCGCAAGGTCTCCTTCTCCGTCGGCGTCGAGCGCACCTTCCCGGTGCACAGCCCGATCTTCGAGAAGATCGAGCTCGTCACCCGTGGTGACGTCCGCCGCGCCAAGCTGTACTACCTCCGCGAGCTGCGCGGCAAGGCCGCGAAGATCAAGGAGAAGCGCGAGAACTGAGCCCCGGCCCAGCCCGCGCGCCCACGCTTCGGACGAGCCCTGCGGGCGGCCGGTTAGGCTCGCCCCGATGGACACCGAAGCCAAGCACATGGAGCGCGACCTCCCCCCCGACGCCGGAAGGCGACCGGAGCGGAGGTCGCGCTTCGCGCTTTCCCGGCGCACCGCGGGCCTGTTCGGCCTCGCCTGGGCCGTCGGCATGCTGCTCGTCGGCCACTTCGTCATCCAGCCCTTCCGCATCCCCAGCGGATCGATGGAGCCGACACTCCAGGTGGGCGACCGGGTGGTCGTCAACAAGCTGGCGTACCGCTTCGGGGACCGGCCCGCGCGCGGGGACGTCGTCGTCTTCGACGGAGCCGGCTCCTTCGTCCGCGGCGTTCCGGAGGGGAGCCCCGTCACCGGTCTGCTGCGCGACGCCGCGGCCGCGCTGGGCCTCGCCGAGCCCGCCGACACCGGGTTCGTCAAGCGCGTCGTGGGCGTCGGGGGCGACCGGGTGGCGTGCTGCGACCCGGCGGGCAGGATCACGGTGAACGGCGCCCCCGTCGAGGAGGCGTACCTGCATCCCGGCGACGCCCCCTCCCGGGTGCGGTTCGACGTCGTGGTGCCGGACGGCACCCTCTGGGTCATGGGCGACCACCGCAGCCGGTCCCGCGACTCCCGCGACCACCTGGGCGCGCCGGGCGGCGGCATGGTCCCCGTCGACAGGGTGATCGGCCGGGCCGACTGGATCGGCTGGCCGGCGCGGCGCTGGTCCGGCGTCGACGCGACGGACGCCTTCGGGGCCGTACCGGACGCTCCCGCTCCGGGCGGAGGCCATGGGTAGCCGCGGCCGGCGCGGCGGGCACCGCGCCGATCCCCGGGTACCCGCCGGATCGCGGGCGGCGGGCGGCCGCCCCCTGCCCGGCCGGGCCGAACGGCGCAGGCTCGCCCGCAAGGTGAAACGGCGCAGACGCCGGTCCGCGGTCAGGGAGATCCCCCTGCTCGTCACCGCCGCGGTGCTGATCGCGCTCGTCCTGAAGACCTTCCTGGTGCAGGCGTTCGTCATCCCCTCCGGGTCCATGGAGCAGACGATCCGCGTCGACGACCGGGTGCTGGTCGACAAGCTGACCCCCTGGTTCGGGGCGCGGCCGGAGCGCGGCGACGTCGTCGTCTTCCACGACCCCGGCGGCTGGCTCGGGTCCGAGCGGACGCCCCCGGAGGACACCCCGGCCGTCGTCGCCCAGCTCAAAAGGGCCCTGGCGTTCATCGGCCTGCTGCCGTCCGACGACGAGCAGGACCTCATCAAGCGGGTGGTCGCCGTCGGCGGGGACACCGTCGCGTGCTGCGACGCGGACGGGCGCGTGACGGTCAACGGCGTACCCCTGGACGAGCCGTACCTCCACCCGGGTGACGCGCCCTCGCGGATCCCGTTCGACGTCGAGGTCCCCGAGGGGCGGTTGTTCGTCCTCGGGGACCACCGCTCCGCCTCGGCCGACTCGCGCTTCCACCTCGACGGGGCGTTCCGGGGGACGATCGCGGAGGAGCAGGTCGTGGGGCGCGCCTTCGCGATCGTCTGGCCGTTCGGCCACTGGCGCGGCCTGGACGACGGGGACGCGTTCGCCTCGGTCCCGGACGCGCCGCCGGGGACCACGACGGCGCTCGGCGCGTCGCATAGTGTGTCCCCCTGGTACGCGAACGGATCGCCACGGCCCCCGACCCCTGCGGAACTCCCGCTCGTTATGGGAGTGGCGGGCCTGCCCCTGCTTCGGAGGCGGGCGAGAGGACGGACTGAGGAGTGGATGTGGGGGATCTGGCGGTCGGCGCGCGATCCGGACCCGAGGAGCCGGAGAAGGGGCGCGGGCAGCTCGCGGACCCGTCCCCCGGCCCGGGCGGGGCACCCGCCGCGGGTGTGACCGAGAGCGCGGCCGTCCCGAGCGACGCGCCGCGCGCGACCGGCGCGGGGAGCGCCGAGAACGCCGAGGGCGACAGCGTGGACGACGACAGCGTGGACGACGACGGGCAGCCGCAGCCGAAGAAGCAGCGCCCCTTCTGGAAGGAACTGCCGCTGCTGATCGGCATCGCCCTGCTGCTGGCGCTGCTGATCAAGACCTTCCTGGTCCAGGCCTTCTCCATCCCCTCCGACTCGATGATGAACACGCTGCAGCGCGGCGACCGGGTGCTGGTCGACAAACTGACCCCCTGGTTCGGATCGGAACCGGAGCGCGGAGAGGTCGTCGTCTTCCACGATCCCGGCGGCTGGCTGGACGAGCCCGCGCCCGAGCAGAACCCGCTGCAGAAGTTCCTCAGCTTCATCGGCCTGATGCCGTCGTCGGAGAAGCAGGACCTGATCAAGCGCGTCATCGCGGTCGGCGGGGACACCGTCGAGTGCAAGAAGGGCGGCAAGGTCCTCGTCAACGGCAAGACGCTCGACGAGACCGCCTACTTGTACCCGGGCTCCTCCGCGTGCGACGACGAGCCGTTCGGGCCGGTGAAGGTCCCCGACGGCCGCATCTGGGTCATGGGCGACAACCGGCAGAACTCGCTGGACTCCCGCTACCACCGGGAGCTCCCCGGAGGCGGCACGGTCTCCAACGAAGAGGTCGTGGGCCGCGCGATCGCCGTCGCCTGGCCGCTGAACCGCTGGTCGGCCCTGCCGGTGCCGGACGCGTTCGACCGGTCGGGGCTGAGCGCGGCGGCCGCGGCGGCCGGGCCCGGAGCCCTCGGGCTCGCCGGCGCCCTGCCGCTGGTGCTGTGGCGCCGCCACCGCCTCCTCGCGCGCGAGGAGGCGGTCGCGGGCCGCTGAGCGGCCCCGGGCGGACGTACCGCCCGGTAGCGGGCGCGGGTAGGGTGCCGTCCCAGGACACACGACCTCCGGAACGGGGAGCGCCGGGATGGGCGGAACGACACGTACGAGCGGCCGTCTCGGCGGCGTGCTGTCGGGGCTGGCCGTGGCCGTCGGCTGCGTGCTGTTCCTCGGCGGGTTCGCCTGGGGAGCCGTCCTGTACCGGCCCTACACCGTGCCCACCGACTCGATGACCCCCACCGTCGCGGCGGGTGACCGGGTCCTCGCCCGGCGGATCGACGGCTCCGAGGTGCGGCGCGGCGACGTGGTGGTCTTCACCGACCGCGCCTGGGGCGGCCTTCCGACGGTCAAGCGGGTCGTCGGCATCGGCGGCGACACGGTCGCCTGCTGCGACGCGGACGGCCTGCTCACCGTCGACGGCGAGCCCGTCCGGGAGCCGTACCTGCGCTCGCACGGCCGGGGCGCGAACGGGACCGCGTCGCCGACGGAGTTCGCCGTGACCGTGCCGGAGGGCCGTCTCTTCCTCCTCGGCGACCACCGCGCGGTGTCGCAGGACTCGCGCGCGCACCTCCAGGAGGAGGGGCGGGGGTCGGTGCCCCGGAGCGCCGTGACCGGCCGGCTCGACGCCGTCGTGTGGCCGCCCGGCGGGCTCGGGGAGGTCGACCGGCCGCAGGGCTTCGCCGCCCTGCCGGGCGGGGTGTCGGACCCGGGCCCCGTACGGTCGCTGGCCTGGGCCGTGGCGGCCGGCGCGGCGCTGATCCTGGGCGGGGCCGCGTACGGGCCGCTGGCGCGCCTGGGGTCGCGGCCCCGGGCGCACGGCTGACGGGCGGCACGCGGCCCCTGTGATCCGCCCCGTGCGGCGTCGGAGACGGGCCCGAGGGGGAGGCCGTGCCGTGCGGGCCGGCCGCGCGGACCCGCGTCACCGGTCCGGATCCGGACGGTGGCGCGACGGTGGGTCCACCCGTCCCCGTCCCCGTCCGCCGGGCGCCACCGGGACCGGAGGAGGGCCGGCCGGCCCGGCTCCGGCACACCGCCGCCCCCCCCGGGGCCGCCTCGCCGGGCCGGGGGGCCGCCGTGCCGCGGGGCTGAGGCGGTGGACCTCCGCCGAACTGCCGACGGCCCGTGAGACGGTGTACCCGACACGACTCGCCGGGTTGCCGCGCACGCCGCCCGGCGGGGGCCCGCCGCCCGTGCCGGTCGTCCTCCCTCCCCGGAAATCGTCCAGGGGTGCGGACGGCTGGCGCACAATGGGGGGCACGCACGGCTGAAGGGGAACATGCCATGAGCGCCGAGGACCTCGAGAAGTACGAAACCGAGATGGAGCTGAAGCTCTACCGGGAGTACCGAGACGTCGTCGGGCTGTTCAAATACGTCATCGAGACCGAGCGGCGCTTCTACCTGACGAACGACTACGAGATGCAGGTGCACTCGGTGCACGGCGAGGTCTTCTTCGAGGTGTCGATGGCGGACGCGTGGGTCTGGGACATGTATCGGCCGGCCCGCTTCGTCAAACAGGTACGGGTGCTCACGTTCAAGGACGTGAACATCGAGGAGCTGAACAAGACGGACCTGGAGCTTCCGAGCAGCTGATCCACCCGTACGGGTGGCGGGGTTTTCCACAGCGGGACCGGTTGTCCACCAAGATCCACACGGGGGCGCCCGAGGCGTCACAGTCGGCATCGGAGGTGGTGCCGCGATGAACGCCACAGGAGCACTCGGACGGTACGGGGAGAAGCTGGCGGTACGCCGGCTCGGCGAGGCGGGCATGTCCGTCCTCGCCAGGAACTGGCGCTGCGGACGGGACGGCGAGATCGACATCGTCGCCCGCGACGGCGACGCGGTCGTGGTCTGCGAGGTGAAGACCCGCCGTGAGGGGGCCTTCCAGCATCCGCTGGCGGCGATCACACGCGCCAAGGCGGAGCGGTTGAGGAGACTCGCCGAGTGCTGGCTCGACCGGCACGGCGGGCCGCCCCCGGGAGGGGTCCGCATCGACCTGGTCGGCGTGGTGCTGCCCCGTCGCGGCGCTCCCGTCGTGCACCACGTGCGGGGGGTGGCCTGATGGGGTTCGCCCGGACGTGCTCGGTGGCGCTGGTCGGCGTGGACGGGGTGGTGGTGGAGGTCCAGGCGGACCTGGAGCCGGGGGTCGCGGCGTTCACGCTGGTCGGCCTGCCGGACAAGAGCCTGTCGGAGAGCCGCGACCGGGTGCGGGCCGCGGTGGTCAACTCCGGGGCGGAGTGGCCGCAGAGGAAGCTGACGGTCGGGCTGAGCCCCGCCTCGGTGCCCAAGGCCGGCTCGGGTTTCGACCTCGCCGTCGCCTGCTCCGTGATGGCCGCGGCGGAGTTGATCGACCCGCGGGCGATCGCGGATCTCGTCCTCATCGGGGAGCTGGGCCTGGACGGGCGGGTCCGTCCGGTGCGGGGCGTGCTGCCGGCGGTCCTGGCGGCGGCCGAGGCCGGGTACGAGCACGTCGTCGTCCCCGAGCAGACCGCGGGGGAGGCGTCGCTGGTACCGGGGGTGTCGGTGCTCGGCGTGCGGAGCCTGCGCCAACTGGTCGCGGTCCTCACCGACGCGCCGGTGCCCGCGGAGGAGCCGGACGGACCGGGCAGGCCCGCCCCGATGCTGGCCGGCCTGATGGTCCCCGGCGCCGGGGCGGGTACGGGACTGGCCGCCGCCCCCGGTGACGGCCCCGACCTGGCGGACGTCGCCGGGCAGCGCGCCGCACGGCTCGCCCTGGAGGTCGCCGCCGCCGGCGGCCACCACCTGCTGCTGTCCGGCCCGCCCGGCGCGGGCAAGACCATGCTGGCCGAGCGGATGCCCGGCCTGCTGCCGCCGCTGACGCGCGGCGAGTCGCTGGAGGTGACCGCCGTCCACTCCGTGGCCGGCATCCTGCCGCCGGGAGAGCCGCTGGTGAGCCGGGCGCCGTACTGCGCGCCGCACCACTCGGCGACGATGCAGTCCCTGGTCGGCGGCGGCAACGGACTGCCGCGTCCGGGAGCCGTCTCGCTCGCCCATCGAGGTGTTCTTTTTTTGGACGAGGCTCCCGAGTTCTCGGGGAAGGCCCTGGACGCCCTGCGCCAGCCCCTGGAGTCGGGCCAGGTGGTGGTGGCGCGAGCGGCGGGCGTGGTGCGGCTTCCCGCGCGGTTCCTCATGGTCCTCGCCGCGAACCCGTGCCCGTGCGGGCGGCACAGTACGCACGGGCCCGGCTGCGAGTGCCCCCCGTCGGTGGTCCGCCGCTACCAGTCGCGCCTGTCGGGACCGCTGCTGGACCGTGTCGACCTGCGGATCGAGGTGGAGCCCGTCGGCCGCGCCGACCTGCTGGCCGCGAAGGGCGAGTCCACCGCCACGGTCGCCGCCCGTGTCCGGGCGGCCAGGGAACGCGCCGCCGCCCGCCTGGACGGCACGCCGTGGACCCGCAACGCCGAGGTGCCCGGCCATGAACTGCGGACCCGCTGGCACCCCGCCCCCGGCGCGCTGGCCGTCGCCGAACGCGACATCGAACGCGGCCTGCTCACCGCCCGCGGCCTCGACCGGGTCCTGCGCACCGCCTGGACCCTGGCCGACCTGGCCGGCCGGGACCGGCCCGGTGCCGGCGACGTCAACCTCGCGCTGGAGTTGCGCACCGGCGTCTCGCGGGGCGTACCGGCGGGTGCGGGGGGACCGCGATGACGGGGGCNGGGGAGGCACGNCGCGGACCCCTGCGGCGCACCGGCCCGGAGATTGTCATGTGTGATTCGCAAGCGCTAGCAGGTGCGCGGGCCTNCCCGGGACGCGCCGGAGGCGGACGTCGAGGGCGTCGGGAGGGCGGCGGACGAGGAGCGGGCGGCCCGGGCCGCGCTGTGCCGGGTGATCGAGCCGGGGGACGGGCACGGCGGGCGGTGGCTGCGCGAACTGGGCCCCGTGGAACTGCTGCGGCGGCTCACCGCGGAGCCGTACCGGAGCGGTTCGCTCACCGGGGCGAGCGAGCGGCGCGTCCAGGGGTACCTGGCGCGGGCGGCCCGGGTGCGGCCCGAGCAGGACCTGGAGCTGGTCGGCGGGCTCGGCGGCCGGTTCGTCGTCCCCGGCGACGCCGAGTGGCCCAGCCAGCTCGACGACCTCGGGGACGCGAGGCCCGTGGGACTGTGGGTGCGGGGCCCCGCCGACCTGCGGCGGTGGGCGCTGCGCTCGGTCGCCGTGGTCGGCGCCCGCGCGTGCACCCCCTACGGGGCGCACATGGCGGCCGTGCTCGGCGCCGGGCTGGCCGAGCGCGGCTGGGTCGTCGTCTCCGGTGCGGCATTCGGTATCGACGGCGCCGCCCACCGCGGTGCCCTCGGCGCAGGGGGTGCCACGGTCGCCGTACTGGCCTGCGGCGTCGATGCCGCCTACCCGCGCGGGCACGCCGGGCTGATCGGGCGCATCGCCCAGCAGGGCCTGGTGGTGGGGGAGCTGCCGCCCGGCGACCACCCCACGCCGGCGCGGTTCCTGCTGCGCAACCGCCTCATCGCGGCGCTCACCCGGGGCACCGTCGTCGTCGAGGCCGCGTACCGCAGCGGAGCGCTCGCCACCGCGCGCGACGCCCAGCGGCTCGGCCGCCACACCATGGGCGTCCCCGGCGCGGCGACCAGCGGACTCTCCGCCGGTGTCCACGAACTCCTGCGCGACGGGGCCGTCCTGGTGGCCGACGCCGACGACGTCGTCGAACTCGTCGGCGCCATCGGGGAGCTGGCCCCCGACCGGCGCGGCCCCGTCCTCCCGAGGGACCTCCTCGACCCGCTCACCGCACGGGTGCTCGACGCGCTTCCGCGACCCGGGCGGAGCGCGACCGTCCCCGACGTGGCGGCGGGCGCCGGGACGAGCGTTGACGACGCGCTCGGCAGGCTGTACGAGCTCCATGCCCTCGGGTACGTCGAACGACATGGCGACATCTGGCGGTTGACGGCGGCCGGGGAGCGCCACCCGAATGCCCGGCGAGGCGGTCCTTGAGCTGGAGCAATCGGGTGAAAAGGTGAATCCGGTGACCATCTCTGCCGCATCGGCGGCGGCGCGGTCACCCGCGGCCGGTCCGCCGCCCCCATTCGAAGATGCGGCCGATGGCGTGATCCCGCCTAAGGACGATCCCGCTCGTCTTCGCTCACTGCGACGGCCCAGTCACGCTACGCTCACCGCTACCTCCCGTCCATCCCCGCTCACCACGGCAGAACGGCTCAAGGCGACGCATGCCCCAGCACACCTCCGGGTCCGACCGCGCTGCGGTCCCGCCGCCCGCCGCCCGGGGCGGCGGGCGGCCGGCCGCCCCCTCGTCGCTGGACGAACTGTGGCGGTCGTACAAGGAAACGGGCGACGAGCGGCTGCGGGAACAGCTGATCCTGCACTACTCGCCCCTCGTGAAGTACGTCGCGGGCCGGGTCAGCGTCGGCCTCCCCCCCAACGTCGAACAGGCCGACTTCGTCTCCTCCGGGGTCTTCGGCCTGATCGACGCCATCGAGAAGTTCGACATCGAGCGGTCGATCAAGTTCGAGACCTACGCGATCACCCGC
Source organism: Streptomyces sudanensis (assembly GCF_023614315.1). Classification (NCBI taxonomy): domain Bacteria; kingdom Bacillati; phylum Actinomycetota; class Actinomycetes; order Kitasatosporales; family Streptomycetaceae; genus Streptomyces; species Streptomyces sudanensis. The sequence goes on from NZ_CP095474.1 coordinate 4,238,686, forward strand.
ATCCGCGGCGCCATGATCGACGAACTGCGGGCCCTGGACTGGATCCCCCGATCCGTCCGCCAGAAGGCCAGGGCCGTGGAGCGCGCCTACGCCACCCTGGAGGCCCGGCTGCGGCGCACCCCCTCCGAGAGCGAGGTCGCCGCCGAGATGGGCATCCCCGTCGAGGACCTCCACGCCGTCTTCAGCCAGCTGTCCCTGGCCAACGTCGTCGCCCTCGAAGAACTGCTGCACGTCGGCGGCGAGAACGGCGACCGCCTCATGGACACCCTGGAGGACACCGCCGCCGACGACCCCGTCGAGATCGCCGAGGGCCGCGAGGTGCGCAGGCTGCTCGCCCGGGCCATCAACACCCTCCCGGAACGGGAGAAGACCGTCGTCACGCTCTACTACTACGAGGGCCTCACGCTCGCCGAGATCGGCAACGTCCTGGGCGTCACGGAGAGCCGCGTCAGCCAGATCCACACCAAGTCGGTCCTCCAGCTCAGGGCGAAACTGGCCGACGTCGGGCGCTGACCCGGGACGGCCCCCGGGGTCGAACGGACGCCCGTACAGTGGGACCCGTGCCAAGGATTCGAGCGGCCTCCGTGGCCGAGCACCGGACGATGCAGCGCGCCGCCCTGCTGGACGCGGCGCGCTCCCTGCTGTCCGAGGGCGGGACGGAGGCGCTGACCTTCCCCGCCCTCGCCGAACGCACCGGCCTCGCCCGGTCGTCGGTGTACGAGTACTTCCGCTCCCGCGCCGCCGTCGTCGAGGAGCTGTGCGCGGTCGACTTCCCCGTCTGGGCCGCGGAGGTCGAGACCGCCATGGAGCGGGCGGCCACCCCGGAGGCGAAGGTCGAGGCGTACGTGCGCCGCCAGCTGGAACTCGTCGGCGACCGCCGGCACCGCGCGGTCGTCGCGATCTCCGCCAGCGAACTGGACGACGGCGCCCGCGAGAAGATCCGCGCCGCCCACGGCGGCCTCGTCGCGATCGTCGTCGAGGCGCTCGCCGAACTCGGCCGGCCCGAGCCGCGGCTCACCGCGATGCTCCTCCAGGGCGTCGTCGACGCGGCCGTCCGCCGCATCGAACTCGGCGCCGCCGAGGAGCCGTCCGCCATCGCCGACACGGCGGTCGCCGTCGTGCTGCGCGGCGTCGCCCGCCCCTGACGCCGCGCGGCCCTCACCGCGGGGGGAGCAGCCGGGAGGGCGGGCGGCGCCCCGGCGGCAGGAGCGACAGCGGGTCCAGGTAGGCCTCGCCCCGCCTCAGCCCCCAGTGCAGGCACGTGCCCGCGCAGTGCGACGCCGCGTCGGCGGACGTCAGGGCGACCACCTGCCCCGCCCGCACCCGTGCCCCGGTCCCCACCAGGGCCCGCACCGGTTCGTACGTGATCCTCGACGGCACCGTGCCCGGCGGCGCGGCAAGCGTCACCACCAGCACGCCCCGACCCGCCACCGGCCCCGCGAACGACACCCGCCCCGCGGCCGCCGCCCGCACCCGCGTGCCCGGCGGCGCCGCCAGGTCGACANCCCGGTGCCCCCGCCCGTACGCCGACGCG
>NZ_CP095474.1:4240244-4245439 GCF_023614315.1 Streptomyces sudanensis
GCGCGCGGCGGCCCCACCGGCCACACGGCCCCCCGCGCGGACGGCCCGTCCCCGGGGGAGGGCGCGTCCCCGTCCGGGCCCGCCCGCAGCGACGCCGCCGGCCGGAGCGCCGGGAGGCGCCGCACCGGCTCGGCGGCCGTGTCCGCGACCGCGACGAGGAGCAGCAGGAGCACCAGGGCCGCAGGCGGGGCGGCGCGCGGGAAGTGTCGGTCCATGCGTGCACTGTCCCCCCGATCCGCCCACCCGGGTGGATCACGGCGCCCGTCTGTGGACGACGGCGCCGCTTGTGGACATCGCCGTCACCCGGCGGTGCCCAGGTCCCGTACACTTCTTCTGGCGACCCGGCCACCGGGTCGACTTCGCACGCCCCGCCACCGCCCTCGCCGGCCGTGGCAGCGCTCATCGGTCCATTCGTGGCACAGCGCGCCGGGGCGTCAGGAAACAACCGACACACCAAGGAGATACGGCCATGGCCGTCGTCACGATGCGGGAGCTGCTGGAGAGCGGCGTCCACTTCGGTCACCAGACCCGCCGCTGGAACCCGAAGATGAAGCGCTTCATCTTCACCGAGCGCAACGGCATCTACATCATCGACCTGCTCCAGTCGCTGTCGTACATCGACCGCGCCTACGAGTTCGTCAAGGAGACCGTCGCGCACGGCGGTTCCATCATGTTCGTCGGCACGAAGAAGCAGGCGCAGGAGGCCATCGCCGAGCAGGCCGCCCGCGTCGGCATGCCGTACGTCAACCAGCGCTGGCTGGGCGGCATGCTCACCAACTTCTCCACCGTGTACAAGCGCCTCCAGCGCCTCAAGGAGCTCGAGGCGATCGACTTCGAGGACGTGGCCGCCTCCGGCCTCACCAAGAAGGAGCTCCTGGTCCTCTCCCGTGAGAAGGCCAAGCTGGAGAAGACCCTCGGCGGCATCCGCGACATGCAGAAGGTGCCCAGCGCCGTCTGGATCGTCGACACCAAGAAGGAGCACATCGCCGTCGGCGAGGCGCGCAAGCTCAACATCCCGGTCGTCGCGATCCTCGACACCAACTGCGACCCCGACGAGGTCGACTACAAGATCCCGGGCAACGACGACGCGATCCGCTCCGTCACCCTGCTCACCCGCGTGATCGCCGACGCCGTCGCCGAGGGCCTCATCGCCCGCTCCGGCGTCGCCACCGGCGACAGCAAGCCGGGCGACAAGGCGGCCGGCGAGCCGCTCGCCGAGTGGGAGCGCGACCTGCTCGAGGGTGAGAAGAAGGCGGACTCCGACGAGGCCGCCGAGAAGCCCGCCGAGGCCCCCGCCGCCGAGGCCCCGCCGCGGACGCCCCCGCCGCCGAGGCTGCCGAGGCTCCCGCCGCCGAGGCCGAGCAGGCCTGACCAGCGGTCCTGACCCCGAGGTCCGGGCCCGTGCCCGGTCCGACCGGTCCGGTCGTCGACGGAGGGGGCCGCAAGCCCCCTCCGTCATCCCATAGATCCTGGTAGATCTTCCAGACTTCGAGAGAGATTCACAGATCATGGCGAACTACACCGCCGCCGACGTCAAGAAGCTCCGCGAGCTCACCGGCGCCGGCATGATGGACTGCAAGAAGGCACTGGACGAGTCCGACGGCAACGTCGACAAGGCCGTCGAGGCCCTGCGCATCAAGGGCCAGAAGGGCGTCGCCAAGCGCGAGGGCCGCTCCGCCGAGAACGGCGCCGTCGTCTCCCTGATCGCCGACGACAACACCTCCGGCGTCCTCGTCGAGCTGAAGTGCGAGACGGACTTCGTCGCCAAGGGCGAGAAGTTCCAGTCCGTCGCGGCCCAGCTCGCCCAGCACGTCGCCGCCACCGCCCCGGCCGACATCGAGGCGCTGCTCTCCTCCGAGATCGAGCCCGGCAAGACCGTCCAGGCGTTCGTCGACGAGGCCAACGCGAACCTCGGCGAGAAGATCGTCCTCGACCGCTTCGCGCAGTTCTCCGGCGGCTACGTCACCGCGTACATGCACCGCACCATGCCGGACCTGCCCCCGCAGATCGGTGTCCTCGTCGAGCTCGACAAGGAGAACGCCGAGGTCGCCAAGGGCGTCGCGCAGCACATCGCCGCGTTCGCCCCGAAGTACCTCTCCAAGGAGGACGTCCCGGCCGAGGTCGTCGAGGCCGAGCGCCGCGTCGCTGAGGAGACCACCCGCGCCGAGGGCAAGCCCGAGGCCGCGCTGCCGAAGATCGTCGAGGGCCGCCTCAACGGCTTCTTCAAGGACGCGACGCTGCTCGGCCAGCCGTACGCGCTCGACAACAAGAAGTCCGTCCAGCAGATCCTGGACGAGGCCGGCGTCACCCTGAAGCGCTTCGCGCGCATCAAGGTCGGCATCTGAGTCCGTACCCGACGGACACCGGACCCCCCAGGGGTCGCAGCAGCCGTCCGCGTCCGCGCCGGACGGCCGCAGATCTGACGAGGAGGCCATTGCCGCACAGGGACACCAGCACCCCCGGCAATGGCCTTCTTCGTATGCGCACGAGGAGATCTCCAATGAATCAGGGCGCCGCACAGGGCGACGACAACACCGGCAAGAAAGCCGGCCGCTTCCTCCTGAAGCTGTCCGGCGAGGCGTTCTCCGGCGGCGGCGGCCTCGGCGTCGACCCCGACGTCGTGCACGCCATCGCCCGCGAGATCGCCGCGGTCGTCCGGGACGGCGCGCAGATCGCGGTCGTCATCGGCGGCGGCAACTTCTTCCGCGGCGCCGAGCTCCAGCAGCGCGGCATGGACCGGGCGCGCTCCGACTACATGGGCATGCTCGGCACGGTCATGAACTGCCTCGCCCTCCAGGACTTCCTGGAGAAGGAGGGCATCCAGTCCCGCGTCCAGACCGCGATCACCATGGGCCAGGTCGCCGAGCCCTACATCCCGCTGCGCGCCGTGCGCCACCTGGAGAAGGGCCGCGTCGTGATCTTCGGCGCCGGCATGGGCATGCCCTACTTCTCCACCGACACCACCGCCGCCCAGCGCGCCCTGGAGATCGACGCCGAGGCCCTCCTCATGGGCAAGAACGGGGTCGACGGGGTCTACGACTCCGACCCGAAGACCAACCCGGACGCCGTGAAGTTCGACGCCCTGGAGTACGGCGAGGTGATCGCCCGCGACCTCAAGGTCGCCGACGCCACCGCCGTCACCCTCTGCCGCGACAACAAGCTGCCGATCCTCGTCTTCGAGCTCCTCGCGGCCGGGAACATCGCCCGCGCCGTGAAGGGTGAGAAGATCGGCACCCTGGTGAGCGACGAGGGCACCCGGCACTGACCCTTCCCGGGCGCCGGATCCCGCTCGGGCGGGAGGGCCCCGCCGCACAGCCGGGGATGGACAAGGCCCTGCCGGTCGGACACCGTGCAGGGGAAAGACGCGACGCAGGTTCCGCGGCCGTGGTGCACGCCGGGACAAACCCCAAGACACGCAGGAGCATGTGGTGATCGAAGAGACCCTCCTCGAAGCCGAGGAGAAGATGGAGAAGGCCGTCGTGGTCGCCAAGGAGGACTTCGCCGCGATCCGCACCGGGCGTGCGCACCCGGCCATGTTCAACAAGATCGTGGCCGACTACTACGGTGCCCTCACGCCGATCAACCAGCTGGCGTCCTTCTCGGTGCCGGAGCCGCGCATGGCCGTGGTGACCCCGTTCGACAAGAGCGCCCTGCGCAACATCGAGCAGGCGATCCGCGACTCCGACCTCGGTGTCAACCCGTCCAACGACGGCAACATCATCCGGGTGGTCTTCCCCGAGCTCACCGAGGAGCGCCGCCGCGACTACATCAAGGTCGCCAAGAGCAAGGGCGAGGACGCGAAGATCTCGATCCGCGCCGTCCGCCGCAAGGCCAAGGAGACCCTCGACAAGCTCGTCAAGGACGGCGAGGTCGGCGAGGACGAGGGCCGCCGCGCGGAGAAGGAGCTCGACGACACCACCGCGAAGTACGTCGCGCAGGTGGACGAGCTGCTCAAGCACAAGGAAGCCGAGCTGCTCGAGGTCTGATGAACGACGCTTCTCCGGGGGCCCCGCCACGAGGCGGACACTGGGGCCCGCCCGACCAGGGGTACGCCCCGGCGGGTCCCGCCGACGACGGGCACGCCGCGCGGTGGGCCCGGCCCGTGTCCGTCGTACCCGACGTCCCCGCAGGCGGAGACCAGGACGACCATGACCGGGGGGCCGCTTCGCCGAGCGGCCCCCCGGTCCGTGACGAGATGGCGCAGGAGCCCATGCCACCGGAGCCCGCCGAGCCGCAGGGCCGTTCGCGGCGGAAGAGCCAGCAGCGGCAGAAGAAGCAGGCCGGACGTGATCTGCGGGCCGCCATAGGGGTCGGTGTCGGCCTCGGCGCGGTGATCGTCGTGTCGCTGTTCGTCCAGAAGGCCGTCTTCGTCGGGGTGGTGGCCGTCGCCGTCGTCGTCGGCCTGTGGGAGCTGACGTCCCGGCTCCGGGAGCGCAAGGGCCTCAGGGTGCCGCTCGTCCCGCTCGCCGCCGGCGGCGCGGCGATGGTCGTCGCCGGGTACGTGCTCGGGGCCGAGGGCGCCTGGGTGGCGATGGCGCTGACCGCGCTCGCGGTGCTCGTGTGGCGCATGGCGCAGCCGCCGGAGGGATACCTCAAGGACGTCACGGCCGGCGTGTTCGCCGCCTTCTACGTGCCGTTCCTGGCGACGTTCGTGGCGCTGATGCTGGCCGCGGACGACGGGCCGCAGCGGGTGCTGACGTTCCTGCTGCTGACCGTGGTCAGCGACACGGGCGCGTACGCGGTCGGCTGGCGCTTCGGCAGGCACAAGCTGGCGCCGCGGATCAGCCCCGGCAAGACCCGCGAGGGGCTGTTCGGCGCGATCGGCTTCGCGATGGCCGCCGGCGCGCCGTGCATGTCGCTCCTCGTCGAGGGCGGCACGTGGTGGCAGGGCCTCGTCCTGGGCCTCGCGGTCGCGGTCAGCGCCACCCTGGGCGACCTCGGCGAGTCCATGATCAAGCGGGACCTCGGCATCAAGGACATGGGCACTCTGCTGCCGGGTCACGGCGGCATCATGGACCGCCTGGACTCCCTGCTGCCGACGGCACCGGTCGTGTGGCTGCTGCTGGTGATCTTCGTCGGAGCGGGTTGACCGCAGGCAGGTACTCTGGAAGGGCCCGCGGCATCAGGTCGCGGGCCCTTTCCCGTTCCCCGCCGACGCCGGGGACGACCCGGTGGGGCCTCCCCGTGCCGACGCC
>NZ_CP095474.1:4245445-4264208 GCF_023614315.1 Streptomyces sudanensis
GCCCCNCCCGCACCCGCGGGGCCGGAACCCAGCCCCCACGAGGAGTTGCTCGCGTGGTACGCCCCGTCCCTGGCGAACTCACCTTCGTCGCGCCCCGCGGAGCCAAGAAGCCGCCGCGGCACCTCGCCGACCTCACGCCCGCCCAGCGCAAGGAGGCCGTGGCCGCGATCGGCGAGAAGCCGTTCCGTGCCCGGCAGCTCTCCCAGCACTACTTCGCCCGGTACGCCCACGACCCCGCCGAGTGGACCGACATCCCCGCCGCCTCCCGCGGGAAGCTCGCCGAGGAGCTGCTGCCGGAGCTGATGAGCGTCGTCCGGCACATCTCGTGCGACGACGACACCACCCGCAAGACCCTGTGGCGGCTGCACGACGGCACGCTCGTCGAGTCGGTGCTCATGCGGTACCCCGACCGCGTGACCATGTGCGTCTCGTCGCAGGCGGGCTGCGGGATGAACTGCCCGTTCTGCGCCACCGGCCAGGCGGGTCTCGACCGCAACCTGTCGACCGCCGAGATCGTCCACCAGATCGTCGACGGCATGCGCGCCCTGCGCGACGGCGAGGTCCCCGGCGGACCCGCGCGGCTGTCGAACATCGTGTTCATGGGCATGGGCGAGCCGCTCGCCAACTACAACCGCGTCGTCGGCGCCATCCGCCGCCTCACCGACCCCGAGCCGGACGGCCTGGGCCTGTCGCAGCGCGGCATCACCGTCTCGACGGTCGGCCTCGTCCCGGCGATGCTGCGCTTCGCCGACGAGGGCCTCAAGTGCCGCCTCGCCGTGTCGCTGCACGCCCCCGACGACGAGCTGCGCGACACCCTCGTCCCGGTCAACACGCGCTGGAAGGTCCGCGAGGTCCTCGACGCGGCGTGGGAGTACGCCGAGAAGTCCGGGCGCCGCGTCTCCGTCGAGTACGCGCTGATCCGCGACGTCAACGACCAGGCGTGGCGCGGGGACCTCCTCGGCCGGCTCCTCAAGAGCAGGCGGGTCCACGTCAACCTGATCCCGCTCAACCCCACGCCGGGCTCGAAGTGGACCGCCTCCCGCCCCGAGGACGAGAAGGCGTTCGTCGAGGCCGTCGCCGCGCACGGCGTCCCGGTCACCGTCCGCGACACCCGGGGCCGGGAGATCGACGGGGCGTGCGGTCAGCTCGCGGCCACCGAGCGCTGACCCGGAGCGAAACGAGCGCTGACCCGGGACGAGACCAGCGCTGACCTGGGGCGAGGACCGGGCCCCGGCGGCCGGGAACGGCCCCCGTTGTAGTCTGGGCCCGGACATCTGGATATTCCGACAGGGGAGCGCCACAGCGCTGAGAGTGCGGTGACCGTCGAACCGCAGACCCTCTGAACCTCGCCCGGGTCATGCCGGGTAGGGAGTTCGGTCGTCACTCGAGCTGTTGCGTCCTGCCCGCCGCGCCCGCGGCGGGCAGGACCGCGTCTCTTCCTGGTCATCCCCAGGAGGAATCAGTGAGCACCACCAAGAAGACAACCGCGGGCGTGGCCGCCGTGCTGGGCGCCCTGACGCTCACCGCCTGCGGCGGCGGGGGCGGCGGGGGCGGCGACGGCAAGGCCGGTGGCGCCGGGTCCAGGACCGTCACGCTCGTCGCCCACGACTCCTTCGCCGCCTCCGACGCCGTGTTGAAGGAGTTCACCGAGGAGACCGGCTACACGGTCGAGGTCCTCAAGAGCGGCGACGCCGTCGAGGCCGTCAACAAGGCGGTCCTCACCAAGGGCGCCCCGCAGGGCGACGTCTTCTTCGGCGTCGACAACACCACCCTCTCCCGCGCCCTCGACAACGGCCTGTTCGATCCGTACGAGGCGAAGGGCCTCGACCGGGTCGGCGAAGCGTTCCGGCTCGACGGGGACGAGCACCGCGTCACGCCCGTCGACTACGGCGACATCTGCGTCAACTACGACAAGGAGTACTTCGCCGACCGGCGGCTCGCCCCGCCGCGGACCTTCGACGACCTGGCGAAGCCCGCCTACAAGGACCTCCTCGTGGTGGAGAACCCCGAGCGGTCGACCCCCGGCCTCGGCTTCCTGCTGGGCACCGCCGCCGCGTACGGCGACGGCGGCTGGGAGGGCTACTGGAAGAAGCTGAAGGACAACGGCGTCAAGGTCGTCGACAGCTGGGAGATCGCCTACAACCAGGAGTTCTCCGGCTCGGCCGGCGGCAGGAAGGCCAAGGCCGACCGGCCGCTCGTCGTCTCGTACGCCTCCAGCCCGCCCGTCGAGGTCCTCTACGGCGAGCCGAAGCCCGCCGAGGCGCCGACCGGGGTCTCCACCGGCACCTGCTTCCGGCAGATCGAGTTCGCCGGGCTCCTGAAGGGCGCCGCGAACCGGGAGGGCGGCGAAGCCCTGATCGACTTCCTGATCGGCAAGCGGTTCCAGGAGGACATGCCGCTCACCATGTTCGTCCACCCCGTCGTGAAGGACGCCGCGCTGCCCGAGCTGTTCACCAAGCACGGGGTCGCCGTCGACGAGCCGCGGACCCTGGCCCCCGAGAAGATCGCCGGGAACCGCGACCGGTGGGTCCAGGCGTGGTCCTCCCTCGTCCTGAAGTAGCCGCCGGGAGGCGTCCGGCGAAGGACGCCCCGGCCGCCCGCGCGGCGCGCGTCCGCGGCGGCGCGGTGCGCGGGGCGCTCGTCCTGCTGCCCGCCGCCTTCTTCGCCGTCTTCTTCGCCCACCCCGTCGCCGCCATCGTCGGGCGCGGCCTGAGGACGGGGGACGGCTGGCGGTTCGGCCGGGTCGGCGAGGTGCTGACCCGGCCGGACGTCCTCGACGTCCTGTGGTTCACCACCTGGCAGGCGCTCGCCTCCACGGCGCTCACCCTCCTCGTGGCGCTCCCGGGCGCGTACGTCTTCGCCCGCTTCGACTTCCCCGGCAGACAGGTGCTGCGGGCGGTGGTCACCGTGCCGTTCGTGCTGCCGACGGTGGTCGTGGGCACCGCGTTCCTCGCGCTGCTCGGGCGCGGCGGGCTCCTCGACGGACTGTGGGGCGTCCGCCTCGACACGACCGTGTGGGCGATCCTCCTCGCGCACGTCTTCTTCAACTACGCCGTCGTCGTCCGCACCGTGGGCGGACTGTGGGCGCAGCTCGACCCCCGGCAGGAGGAGGCGGCGCGCGTCCTCGGCGCGTCCCGCTCCGCCGCCTGGCTCCGGGTGACGCTGCCCGCGCTCGGCCCGGCGGTGGCCGCGGCCGCGCTGATGGTGTTCCTCTTCACGTACACCTCCTTCGGCGTCGTCGTGATCCTCGGCGGGCCCGCGTACCGCACGCTGGAGGCGGAGATCTACCGGCAGACCGCGCAGCTCCTGGACCTGGAGACGGCGGCCGTGCTCACCCTGGTGCAGTTCGCCGCCGTCGGCTGCGTGCTGGCGCTGCACGCGTGGACCGTGCGGCGCCGGGAGACCGCGCTGCGGCTCGTCGACCCGGCGGGCACCGCGCGCCGGCCGCGCGGCGCCGGGCAGTGGGCGCTGCTCGGCGGTGTCCTCGCCTCCGTCGCGATCCTGCTGGTGCTGCCGCTCGGGGTGCTCGTCGCCCGGTCCCTGGACGCCTCCGGCGGGCTGGGCTTCTACCGGGCGCTGCGGTCGGTGGAGGCGAGCGGCGGGACGTTCGTCGTCCCGCCGCTCCAGGCGGTGTGGAACTCCCTGCAGTTCGCGTTCGCCGCGACCGCCATCGCCGTCGTCGTCGGCGGGCTCGCGGCGGCGGCCCTCACCCGGCGGGCCGGGCGGCTGGTGCGCGGGTTCGACGCGCTGCTGATGCTGCCGCTCGGCGTGTCCGCCGTCACCGTCGGCTTCGGCTTCCTCGTCGCGCTGGACGAGCCGCCGCTGGACCTGCGCTCGTCGTGGATCCTGGTGCCGCTGGCGCAGGCCCTGGTCGGGGTGCCCTTCGTGGTGCGGACCATGCTGCCCGTCCTGCGCGCGGTGGACGCGCGGCTGCGGGAGGCGGCGGCGGTGCTCGGCGCGTCGCCGCTGCGCGCGTGGCGGGAGGTGGACCTGCCGATGGTGCGGCGGGCGCTGCTGGTCGCGGCCGGGTTCGCGTTCGCCGTGTCCCTCGGCGAGTTCGGCGCGACCGTGTTCATCGCCCGCGCCGACCAGCCGACGCTGCCGGTGGCCGTGGCGCGGCTGCTCGGCCGGCCCGGTGAGCTCAACCAGGGGCAGGCGATGGCCCTGTCCACCATCCTGATGGCGGTGTGCGCGGTCGCGCTGCTGCTGCTCGAACGCGTCCGCGCGGACCGCGAGGGGGAGTTGTGACGGCGCTTCTCCGACTGGACGGCGTCACCGTGCGCTTCGGCGCCCGCACGGCCCTGGACGCGGTGGACCTGGCGGTCGGCGAGCACGAGACCGTCTGCGTCCTCGGACCGAGCGGCAGCGGCAAGTCGACCCTGCTGCGGGTGGTCGCCGGGCTCCAGCCGGCCGACGCGGGCCGGGTCCTCCTGGACGGCGCCGACCAGGCGCGGGTCCCGGTGCACCGGCGCGGGGTGGGTCTGATGTTCCAGGACCACCAGCTGTTCCCGCAGCGGGACGTGGCCGGGAACGTCGCCTTCGGGCTGCGGATGCGGGGGGTGCCCCGCGCCGAGCGCGCCGCGCGGGTGGCGGAAGTGCTCGACCTGGTGGGCCTGCCGGGTGCCGGGCGCCGGTCCGTGGCCGCGCTGTCCGGCGGCGAGCAGCAGCGCGTCGCGCTCGCCCGGGCGCTCGCCCCCCGCCCGCGGCTGCTGATGCTGGACGAGCCGCTCGGCCAGCTCGACCGGGGGCTGCGGGAGCGGCTCGTCACCGAGCTGCGCGGCCTGTTCGGCCGGCTCGGCACGACCGTGCTGGCCGTCACCCACGACCAGGCCGAGGCGTTCGCGCTCGCCGACCGGGTCGTCGTCATGCACGAGGGCCGGATCGCGCAGGCGGGCACGCCGCTGGAGGTGTGGCAGCGGCCCGCGTCCGAGTTCGTCGCCCGGTTCCTCGGCTTCGACAACGTGGTCGCCGCGACCGTGCGCGGCGACGCCGCCGACACCGTGTGGGGCAGGGTGCCGGTGCCGCCCGGAACCCCCCGGGGCGCGGCGCGGCTGCTGGTACGGCCCGCGGGGGTGCGGCTCGGCGACCCCGCCGACGGGTTGCGCTGCACCGTCGAGGGGCGCACGTTCCGCGGTCACCACGTGGCGGTCCTGCTGCGGCCGGTCGGTGCGGACGCGCCCGTGCTGGAGGCCGAGTGCGCGCTGCGGGACGCGCCGGACCAGGGCGCGACGGTCGGCGCCGTGTTCACCCCGGACGAGGTTGTCGTCCTCGGCTGACGGCCGGTGCCGCCCGCGGGGGAGGGCGCGCCGTCCGGGCCCGCGACCGCCGTGCCGCCCCCGGCGGCCACCCGCGGCCGCCCGGGGAGCGGGTTTCCCGTGGAACCGGCGGCCGGCGGGCACGCGGCCCCCGGGTCAGTGCCCCGCGAGGCGGAGCAGCTCCGCCGTCGCCTCCTCCACCGTGTCGACCAGGGCGACGCGGGCGGCCATCGGGCGGCCCTCCGCCAGGGCCCGCAGCAGCGGCCAGACCGGCAGGCGGTCCGTCCAGTGGGCGCGGTCGACCAGCACCATCGGGGTCGGCTCGCCGCGCGACCCGTAGTAGTTCGGCGTGGCGTTGTCGAAGACCTCCTGGACCGTCCCGGCCGCGCCCGGGAGGTAGACGACGCCGGCCGTGCAGCGGGCCAGCAGGCCGTCCTCGCGGGTGGCGTTGGCGAAGTACTTGGCGATGTGCCCGGCGAAGGCGTTCGGCGGCTCGTGGCCGTAGAACCAGGTCGGGATGCCGATCGAGTCCCCGCCCTCCGGCCAGCGGGCGCGCACGCCGAACGCGGCGCGCGCCCAGTCGCCGACCGACGGGGCGTACGAGGGCTCCCCGCCGAGCATTGTCAGCGCCTCGTCGAGCATGCCGTCGGGGTACGGCGCCGCGTACGCGCCGAGGTTGGCCGCCTCCATCGCGCCGGGCCCGCCGCCGGTGGCCACGGTCAGCCCGGCGCGCGACAGGCTCCGGCCCAGGCGGGCGGCGCCCGCGTACGCCCCGGTGCCGCGCTCCATGGCGTGACCGCCCATGACGCCGACGACCGGGACACCGGCGAGCCGCTCGTCGAGCGCGTCGGAGATCGCGTCGTCGTGCACCGCGCGCAGCATCGACGCGAAGACGTCGCCGTCCCGCGCGGTCCGCCGGAACCACGCGTACGTCCGGGCGTCCGGTGTCGCCGCGTACCCGCCGGACTCGAGGCCGGTGAACAGCTCACCGGGCGTGTAGAGGACCCCGCGGTACGGGTCGAACGGCACGTCGGGGACGGGCGGGAAGACCAGCGCCCCGTCGGCGCGCACCTTGGCCGCCGCGTCGGGCGCCATGCGGCAGCCGAGGAACACGGCGGCGGTCGCGTCGGCGGAGACCAGCGCCGCCGTACGGTCCGTCAGGTCCAGGTTCTGCACGCGCCGTCCCACGAGGCTGCCGCCCGCGGCGACCCGGTCGAACGCGTCCAGCGTCTGGATCTCGTCGTCGTGCCCGTGGTGGGGGTGGAGGTGCGCCATGCGGCCACCGTAACCGCGCGACCGCCGCGGCCGTGCCGTCAGGGGCGCAGCGGGAGCGCCGTCAGGGCGGCCGAGAGCCAGGTCAGCGGGGCGAACCCGGCGACCAGGACCGCCGCGCGCAGCAGCGCCGCCGAGCGGAGCAGGGCGGCCGGGGCGCCGAGCCGGTGCAGGGCGGCGGCCGCGCCGGCCCGGTGCTGCCCGCTCTCCACGACGGCGGTGCACAGGGCGGCCACCGCGCACACCAGGACGAGGGCGGCGCCGAGGCCGGACAGCGGGCCGACGGGCCGGGTGTCCGCCCCCGCGTACAGGGTGCCCGCCGCGATCCCGGTGGAGACGGCCGCGCACAGCACGCCGAGGGGCCGGCCGACGCGGTGGGACTCGTCCATCAGGGCGCGGCCGGCGAGGAGCCGCGCGGTGCCCGGCCGGTACGCCTGGAGGAGCCGCCCGCACAGGTGGGCGAGGCCGGGTCCGGCCACGACGAGTCCCAGGGCGGTGAGGGCCCAACCGGCCAGTACGGGGGCGGGGCTGCCGGGCACGCCGCCCGGCAGCGGCACCGGGCCGCCCCCGCCGCGCGTGCCGTACAGCCCCAGCGCCAGTCCCGCCGCCAGGAGGGCGACGCCCCAGGGCAGGCCGGCCGGTGCCCGTGACCCGTCCAACGGCTCGCGGGCGGCNGGGNNNGNNCCGGGGCCGNCACCCGCGCCGNNGNNNNGGNGCCGGCNCGGGTNNCNGCCGTGCGCCGGCCGGGGCGCAGCGCCAGGGCGACGGCGGCGGAGGAGGCGGCCGGGGCGAGAGCGAGCAGCGTCAGCGCGGCGGGCATCGGCAGGGGGACTCCGCCGTCCGGCGGGCCGGGCAGGTAGGGGTGGGAGAGGANGGGCGAGGGCCGAGCCGAGGGCGGAGGCGACGGCGGTCGACGCGGCCGCGAGGGCGGCGAGCCGGGCCGGGCCGAGCCCGACGGAGGAGAGGCCGGGCCGGGGGCGGGTGCCCGGATCGGTGCGCGCCACCGCGACCGCCAGGTACACGGTGGCGGTGAGCGGCAGGGCGCACCAGGCGAGCCGGAGCACCGCGGCGGACGACCGTTCGGGGTGCGCCACGGCGTACCCGAGGACGGACAGCAGCAGGTAGCCCGTGCCCGCCGAGACCGCGGTGACCAGCAGCCGCCGCAGCAGGAGGGAGGGGTGGGCGCGGAGGGTCAGACGGAGAGCGAGCACGTGTCGCGCCCCTCCACCTCGGCGGCCGTCGGGGAGTCGACGCGGCGTCCGTCGAGCAGGGCGACGGCGCGGTCGGCGAGGGCGGCGGCCCCCGCGTCGTACGTGGCGAGGACGACCGTGGCGCGGTGCGAGCGCGCCGCGGCGACGAGGGTGCGCAGGACCTGTGTGCCCTCCGCCCGGTGCAGGGCGGCGGCGGGCTCGTCGGCGAAGACGACATCGGGTCCGGCGGTGAGGACGCGGGCGACGGCTACGCGCTGGCGCTGCGGATGGGACAGGGCGCGGGGCCGCCGTCTGGCGCAGGCGCCGACGTCGAGCCGCTCCAGCCACTCGAGGGCGGTCTTCCGGGCCGTCCGGCGGGCGGCACCGCGCAGCAGCAGGGGGAGCGCGGCGTTCTCCCAGGCGGTGAGTTCGGGGAGCAGGGCGGGTTCCGGGCCGACCCAGGCGAACCGGTCGCGGCGCAGCCGCTCCCGCTGGAGCGGGCTCATGGCGTGGAGGGGCGCGCCGTCGAACCAGACCTCGCCCTCCTGCGGGGTGGCCTGGCCGGAGAGGCAGTGCAGCAGAGTCGTCTTTCCACAACCGCGGGGGCCGTGGACCGCGAGGATCTCCCCCGCGCGGACGCCGAGCGAGACGCCGCTGAGGACCGGGGAACCGTTGTGCGCGAGGTGCAGGGAACGCGCCCACAGCACGTCGTTGTCGGGCGGGGCCACCATGTCTCTCATCCCCTCGATCAGCTCGGAGTTCTCGGACATCCCCCCTCAAACCGGTCGGAACATAACACGTGATTACCGGACTTCCGGGGGGATGGCGCCGCCGCGGGGAACGGCCGGGCCGGGATGCACCCGCCCGGGCGCATCCCGGCCGTTCGGCGCACGCCCCGTACTCCGGCCCTCCCGGCCGGGGCCGTCCTCACGGCTGCCGGGCCCCCCGCGCCCGGGCCCGCTGCCTGAGCCCGAGGCAGACGAAGCTCTCCGTGGAGCGCACCCCGTCAAGGGCGCGGACGCGCTTGTTGACCACCTCCAGCAGGTGGTCGTCGTCCTCGCAGACGACCTCCGCCATCAGGTCGAACGAACCCGCGGTCAGCGCCACGCGCTCGCACTCGGGCAGGGCCGCCAGCGCGTCGGCGACCGGCTCCGCGTCGCCCTCGACGCGGACGCCGAGCACCGCCCGGCGCCGGAAGCCCGCGGTGAGCGGGTCGGTGACGGCGACGATCCGCATCACGCCCTGGTCGAGGAGCTTCTGGACGCGCTGCCGCACGGCCGCCTCCGACAGGCCCACGGCCTTGCCGATGGCGGCGTAGGGACGGCGGCCGTCCTCCTGGAGCTGTTCGATGATCGCCAGGGACACGGCGTCGACCGCGGAGGGCGGTCCGCCGTCGTTCCTGGAGTCTGCGCTTCGGCTGGCCACGCCCCAACTCTGCGCAGATACCCGTCGATTTGACAAGCCGAGAACGATGGAATCCCTTGCTCGTTCCCCCTGTCGCCACCGAATCCGAAGTGCCGGAGCGGCGGGCCTGTCGAAAGCGTGGTACCAGCGACTAGGCTGGGTGTTCCACCCGCCGAACGGCACCACCGGAGCGGAGGGTGACCACGGACACCGAAATCGACAGGAGGGTGGCCACGTGACCACCGAACTGCGTCGTCTGCGCAACTACATCAACGGCGAGTTCCGGGACGCCGCCGACGGACGCACCATCGACGTCGTCAACCCCGCCGTCGGGGAGGTCTACGCCACCTCTCCGCTCTCGGGCCAGGCCGACGTGGACGCCGCCATGGCCGCCGCCGCGGCCGCGTTCCCCGGCTGGCGGGACACCACCCCGGCCGAGCGCCAGAAGGCCCTGCTGAGGATCGCGGACGCCTTCGAGGAGCGCGCCGAGGACCTGATCGCCACCGAGTGCGAGAACACCGGCAAGCCCCTCGGCCTCACGCGGACCGAGGAGGTGCCCCCCATGGTGGACCAGATCCGCTTCTTCGCGGGTGCCGCCCGGTTGCTGGAGGGCCGCTCCGCGGGCGAGTACATGGAGGGCATGACCTCCATCGTCCGCCGCGAGCCGGTCGGCGTCTGCGCCCAGGTCGCGCCGTGGAACTACCCGATGATGATGGCCGTGTGGAAGTTCGCCCCGGCCCTCGCCGCGGGCAACACCGTCGTCCTCAAGCCGTCCGACACGACGCCCGCCTCGACGGTCCTGATGGCCGAGATCATCGGGTCGATCCTGCCCAAGGGCGTCTTCAACGTCATCTGCGGCGACCGCGACACCGGCCGCATGATGGTCGAGCACCCGACCCCCGCCATGGCCTCCATCACCGGCTCCGTGCGCGCCGGCATGCAGGTCGCCGAGTCGGCCGCCAAGGACGTCAAGCGCGTCCACCTGGAGCTCGGCGGCAAGGCCCCGGTCGTCGTCTTCGAGGACGTCGACATCGAGAAGGCCGTCGAGGACATCTCCGTCGCCGGCTTCTTCAACGCCGGCCAGGACTGCACGGCCGCCACCCGCGTCCTGGTCCACGAGTCGATCCACGACGAGTTCGTCGCCGCCCTCGCCAAGGCCGCCGCCGGCACGAGGACCGGCGCGCCCGACGACGAGGACGCGCTGTACGGGCCGCTGAACAACGCCAACCAGCTCAAGCAGGTCAGCGGCTTCGTCGACCGCCTCCCGGCGCACGCCAAGGTGGAGGCCGGCGGCCACCGCGTCGGCGACAAGGGCTACTTCTACGCCCCGACCGTCGTCTCCGGCCTGAAGCAGGACGACGAGATCGTCCAGAACGAGGTCTTCGGCCCCGTCATCACCGTCCAGTCCTTCCGCGACGAGGAACAGGCGCTGGAGTACGCCAACGGCGTCGAGTACGCCCTCGCCTCCTCCGTCTGGACCAGGGACCACGCGCGCGCGATGCGCATGTCCAAGGCCCTGGACTTCGGCTGCGTGTGGATCAACACCCACATCCCGCTGGTCGCCGAGATGCCGCACGGCGGATTCAAGAAGTCCGGCTACGGCAAGGACCTCTCCGCGTACGGCTTCGAGGACTACACGCGCATCAAGCACGTGATGACCTCGCTGAGCTGACGCCCCGACGGCGCACCGGAGGGCGGCACCCCCGCGGTGCCGCCCTCCGGCGTCGCCGCCGCGTGCCCGTGTGAGGGACGCCACTGCGGCGGCGGGCCGGTGCCGTGCCGGAGGCGCCGGCTCCGGGACGACAATGCGCCCATGAGCGACGACGATGTGCAACGCGCGGTCACCTACGGGCTGTTGGCCGCCTGGGCGGTCCACGACGCCGAGGAGGTGGCCTTCGGGCCCCGGTGGCTGCGGGAGCACCTGCCCGAACTGCGCGAGCGCTTCCCCGCCGTGCCCGGGCGGGTGTGGAAGGCCGCGGAAGGGGTGGACGACCGGGAGTTCCGCGCGGCCGTCGCGGTGATGGGCGCGATCGTCGGCGCGGCGGCCGTCGCCGGGGCCCGCACCGGGGGCCGGTCCGGCTTCTACCAGGGCGCGCTCACCGGCTTCGGCCTGCACGGCCTGGTCCACCTGGCCCAGGCCGCCGCCGTACGGGGATACACGCCCGGCTCCGTGACCTCGCCGCTCGTCGTGGTGCCGTTCACCCTGTGGGCACGCGGGCGGCTGCGGCGCGCCGGTGTGCTGCGGCCCGCGCGGGCCCGCGACGCCGCGGCCGGCCTGGTGCTGGCCGCGGGCGCCACCGTCCTCTCCCACGCGGTCGCGCGGAAGATCGTCAGGGGGCGGTGAAACCGGTGTGAGGGCGGGCGTGTGCCGCGGTCACCCCGCTTGTGACCGAACCGCGCCTCGCGCGCCGGGCGTCGACCGGAGGGGGGCCGCACCTCGTCGGCGCCTTCCCGGTATCCCGGAGTGGGGCGCGCGGGTGTGCCGGGGCCCGGAAACCGTCGGCGCGCGGTACCCGTTCCCGCGGTACGCCGACGACTGGCCGGCCCTCGTGCACCCGGTCACCGCAGTCGCCTTCCACGGCCCGCACCGCGATCCCGTGCGCAGTGTCCGGATCGTCGGCTTCGGGGTGATCACCCGTGCCGGGATCACACCCCGCTCGCCCCGGTCCGCGGTCCCGTCCGGGGCCTCCCCTTCCGGCGGCCGGTGATCGGCATGGCGTCCGGGCCGATCCGGTCGCGGACCGGGCGCCGCCCCCGCGCTTCGCTCATGACGCGCGGCAACCGCATGCCCGCCGCGGCCGGCGGACCGCGGAGCCGGACCGGCCCGCCCGGCGGTCGTCCTCGCCGCCCGGCCGGTGGCCGCGGACACGTGTGTTAGGGGTGATGCCGGCGCGGACCCCGGCGATGGGGCGGGACGTCATGCACGGCCCCCCGCCAGTACGGAGGCGAGCGCGTCCACGCGGTTGGTGGTGATCGAGTCCACCCCGGCGGCGACCAGCCCGCGCATCGTCCGGCGCGTGTCGGCCGTCCACGCCGACACCAGCAGCCCGTCCCCGTGCACCCGGTCCACCAGCGCCCTGCCGACCAGCCCGAAGCGGTAGTTGAGCCAGCGCGGGGAGACCGCGTCGAGCAGCACCGGGCGGGCCGGCGCGAGGGTCGTCCACGTCAGGGCGATCTCGGCGGCCGGGTCGGCGGCGCGGACGAGCAGCATGGCGGACGCGCCGGAGCAGTAGTACACCCGGTCCCGCGCGCCGCACTCGCGGACGGTGCCGACGACGGCGCGCACGGACGCCTCGGTGGCGCCGGGCAGGTCGAGCATCACGCGGTGCGGGGCGGTCGCGGCCAGCGCCTCGCGGAGCGTCGGCACGCCCTGTGGGCCGGTCAGCTCCCGCACCTCGGCGAGGCTCAGCGCCGCGAGCGGCCGGTCGACGCGCCACAGCCGCCGCAGCGTGTCGTCGTGGAGGAGCACCGGGACGCCGTCCCGGGTGAGCCGGACGTCGACCTCCACGGCGTCCGCGCCGCGGGCCAGCGCCGAGCGGAGCGACGCGACCGTGTTCTCCCGGACCCGGTAGGGGTCGCCCCGGTGCCCCACGGCGGTGACGGCGCGCACGGGCCCCGCCGGGGCCGGGCGGGTCACGGCGTCAGCCACCGTTCCGTGTAGGCGTCGATCTCCCCGGCGATCCGCGCCTTGCCGGCCGGGTCGAGGAAGGACGCCTCGACGGCGTTCTTCGCGAGGGCGGCGACGCCCCGCTCGTCCAGTTCCAGCAGGCGGGCGGCGACCTCGTACTCGGTGTTCAGGTCGGTGCCGAACATCGGCGGGTCGTCGGAGTTGACGGTGACCAGGACCCCGGCGGCCACCATCTCGCGGATCGGGTGCCGGTCGATGTCGGTGACGGCGCGGGTGGCGATGTTGGAGGTGGGGCAGACCTCCAGGGGGATGCGGTGCTCGGCGAGGTGCGCGAGGAGCGCCGGGTCCCGGGTGGCGCTCGTGCCGTGACCGATGCGCTCGGCCCGCAGGTCGTTCAGGGCGTCCCAGATCGTCTGCGGGCCGGTCGTCTCGCCGGCGTGCGGCACGGAGTGCAGGCCGGCCGCGACGGCCCGGTCGAAGTACGGCTTGAACTGCGGGCGCGGCACACCGATCTCCGGCCCGCCGAGGCCGAACGACACCAGCCCCTCGGGCCGCAGGTCCACGGCGAGGCGGGTGGTCTCCTCGGCGGACTCCAGACCGGCCTCGCCGGGGATGTCGAAGCACCAGCGCAGGATCACGCCCAGCTCGGTCTCGGCGGCGGTGCGGGCGTCCTCGATGGCCTCCATGAAGGCCCTCTCGTCGATCCCGCGCCGCGTCGAGCTGAACGGGGTGACCGTCAGCTCCGCGTACCGGATGTTCTGCCGCGCCATGTCGCGGGCGACCTCGTAGGTCAGCAGCCGGACGTCCTCGGGGGTGCGGACCAGGTCGACGACCGACAGGTAGACCTCGATGAAGTGCGCGAAGTCGGTGAAGGTGAAGTAGTCCGCCAGCGCCTCGGGGTCCGTGGGCACCTTCGAGTCCGGGTGGCGGGCGGCCAGCTCGGAGACGATGCGGGGCGAGGCCGAGCCGACGTGGTGCACGTGCAGCTCCGCCTTGGGCAGACCCGCGATGAAGGGGCGCAGATCGGTCATCGTGGTCCTCCGTACGGGTGGCCGTCCCTGGTCACGGATCATCGTAGGCGGGTCGCTAGCATGTCCGGACACGATGGGGGAGCCTCATGCCACAGAACAGCGAGCGGAACGATCCCTGGGCGCCGCCGGAGAGCCCGCCGCCGGGGGTCGACCTGGGCAAGCCCGCACCGCGCACGCCGCACGACCAGCCGACGGTGACGTCGATGCCCGCCGCCGGCTTCGGCACGCCGGCGGGCGACCCCCTGCCGCCGCCCCCGGTCGCCCCCGGCGNGCNNNCGNAGCCCCCCCCGGCCCGTACGGCTACCCGGCGCCGCCCGCCGCCCCCGCGGCGGGCGGCTACGGCTACGGCTACCCGGGAGGCCACCCCGGGGCGTACGGGACGTACGGCGGCGCCGGCGCGTGGGGCCCCGCCCCGGCGAACGGCCTGGGCATCGCGTCGATGGTCATCGGCATCGTCTCGATCGTGACCTGCTTCATGTACGGCCTCGGCATCGTCCTCGGCGTCCTCGCCCTGATCTTCGGGATCATCGGCCGCAAGCGCGTCCAGCGGGGCGAGGCGAACAACGGCGGCATGGCCACGGCGGGCATCGTCACCGGCACGATCGGCATCGTGCTCGGCGCCGTGGCCCTGGGCGCCATCATCTGGGCGATCGTCCAGGGCACGGACGACGACCGCGGCCGCGACGACCCGTACGCCACCCACCTGACCGTCGCGGATCCGGGGACTCCGGCTTCCAGGTGACCGTCGGACCATACGATGGGCCGACGCGTTCCTCGGAGGGGAGACCATTCATGTCCGACCCGTACCAGCAGCCCGGTGGCTTCGGAACCGGCCCGTACGGCAATGACCGGCCACCGCAGCCCGGTTACGGGTACCCGGCGCCGGCCGCCCCTCCGCCGCCCCCGTNGGCNTNCGNGGCANCCCGCAGCCCCCGCCGTACGGGGCGCCCGCGCCCGCCTACGGCATGCCGGCGCCGCAGCCCGCCAACGGGCTGGGCACCGCGGGCCTGGTGCTCGGCATCATCGGCGTCGTCTGCAACCTGACCGTCTACCTGTGGTTCGTCGGGCTGATCGTGGGCGTCCTCGCGATCGTCTTCGGCGCGATCGGCCGGGGCAGGGCCAACCGCGGCGAGGCGACCAACAGGGGCGCGGCCACGGCGGGCCTGGTCATGGGCATCATCTCGGCCGTCCTGATCCCCGTGATCCTCCTGGTGGCCTTCGCCGGCGCCGTGGGGATGGCGTCCTCCGCCGGCTGACCGGCCGGCCGGCCCCGCGGGTCCGGCACGCCCCCCGGCGCGCCGGACAGCGGGCGCCCGCCCCGCCGCCCTACCGTCCGCGCAGCTCCCCGCGGACGTCCATGAGCGCGAAGCCCAGCAGGTTGAGACCCCGCCAGCGGGCCGGGTCGTGGGCGCGCTCGTCGCCGGCGGCGAGCCCGATCCCCCAGACGCGGTCCATCGGGCTGGCCTCCACCAGGACCCGGTCGCCCGTGCCGAGCAGGAACCCCGCCAACTCCGGGTGCCCGGCGAACTTGTGGCGGTTGCCCGCCACCACGATCCCGTACCGCTCCCGCTCCCAGACGGCCTCGTCGAAGCCGCGCACCAGCCGCCCGGCGCGCTTCGCGAGCGCCGGATTCCCGGCCTCCACCGCCTGCCGCTCTGCCTCGGCGTCGCCGAACAACCGCGCCTTGGCGGCCATCATCCAGTGCTCCGCCGTCGCGTAGACGACCCCGTCGACCGTGAACGGCGAGGGCCACCACTGGCTCAGGCAGCTCGCCCCCACCCGCCCGTCCGGGCGCGGGCGGTGCCCCCAGAAGTGCAGGAACCTCACCCGCTCGCCCCTGCCGACCCGTTCGGCCAGCTCTTCCCGTCGATCCATGCGCCCAGCATGGCAGCCGCCACCGACACTCCGCCCGGGTCCCCACCGGCGCGGACGGNCCCCNGGNCGCCCCGGCGAGGGGCGCCTCAGCGGCCGGAGGACCCCGCGCGGCCCCGGCGCCCGCGGACGGCGGCGGCGCCCGCGAAACCCGCCCCGAACAGCAGCGCGGAGCCCACCACGTCCAGGGGCCAGTGGTGGCCGCGCAGCACCAGGCCGGCTCCCGTCGCCGCCACCAGCGCCACGGCGACGGGCACCGGCGCGCGGCGGCGGACCAGCAGCGCCGCCGCGCCGTACGCCACCACCGCCGTCGCCGTGTGCCCGGACGGGTAGTGGCCCGCCGCGTCGACGAGCGGACCGGGCCGGTCGAGGAGGAGCTTCAGCGGGACCACCACGGCCGGTACGGACGCCATGGCCGCGCACGCCCACAGTGCCGCCCGCCGGCGCCCGCGCCGCACCGCGTACGCCACGGCGGCGGCCAGCACGGGCAGGGCGACGGTCGGGCCCCCGAGGTCGGCGCCCGCTTCGGTGAGCCACGCGGGGCCGCGGCCGGCCAGGGCCCGTCCGGCGCGCTCGTCCAGCACGGCGAGCGGGCCGCGCACCGCCACCTGCCAGGTGACCAGCAGGAACCCGCACAGCAGGAGCAGCGCCACGACGAAAGCCGGCCGTCCCGGAACAGGGGGGGTTGTTCCGGGACGGCCGTCAGGACCGGTGCGCCGCTCGCCCTGGGGGGTGTGGGGCGGACGGCGGCCCGATCGGTGAGGATCGCCGGTACGCGGAGTCCCGGCGGCGTGCGCGGTGGCACGTCCGGGGCGGAACTGGGGAGGTCCCGACCCGGATCCGCCCGCAGTCCCCTGCGGACGGAGTTCTTCTCTCATCGGTTCCGACGTTACGCGACCGGAAGGGGGGCCGGAACGCGGACCCCCAACCCGCCATCGGCCCCCCACACCTTCTTCACGTCCCGGCGCCTCAGAGGCCGGCGAAGGCGCCCTCGAGGATGTCGAGGCCCTCGCCGAGCAGGTCCTCGCCGATCACCAGCGGGGGCAGGAAGCGCAGCACGTTGCCGTAGGTGCCGCAGGTCAGGACCAGCAGGCCCTCCGCGTGGCAGGCCTTCGCCAGCGCGGCGGCGGCCTGCGGGTCGGGCTCCTTGGTCGCCGGGTCCTTCACCAGCTCGATCGCGATCATGGCGCCGCGGCCGCGGACGTCCCCGATGACCTCGTACTTCTCCTGCATGGCGGCGAGGCGGCCCTTCATGATCTCCTCGATGCGCCGGGCCCTGCCGTTGAGGTCGAGCTCCTTCATCGTCTCGATGGAGCCGAGCGCGCCGGCGCAGGCCACCGGGTTGCCGCCGTAGGTGCCGCCCAGGCCGCCGGCGTGCACGGCGTCCATGATCTCGGCGCGGCCGGTGACGGCGGCGAGCGGCAGGCCGCCCGCGATGCCCTTGGCGGTGGTGATCAGGTCCGGGACGATGCCCTCGTCCTCGCAGGCGAACCACTGGCCGGTGCGGCAGAAGCCGGACTGGATCTCGTCCGCGACGAAGACGATGCCGTTGTCCTGGGCGAACTGCGCGATCGCGGGGAGGAAGCCCTTGGCGGGCTCGATGAAGCCGCCCTCGCCGAGCACCGGCTCGATGATGATCGCGGCGACGTTCTCCGCGCCGACCTGCTTGGAGATCTGGTCGATGGCCTGGGCGGCGGCCTCGGGGCCGCAGTTCTCCGGGCCGGTCGGCCAGCGGTAGCCGTAGGCGACCGGGACGCGGTACACCTCGGGGGCGAACGGGCCGAAGCCGTGCTTGTACGGCATGTTCTTGGAGGTCAGCGCCATCGTGAGGTTCGTGCGGCCGTGGTAGCCGTGGTCGAAGACGACGACCGCCTGGCGCCTGGTGTACGAGCGGGCGATCTTGACCGCGTTCTCGACGGCCTCGGCGCCGCTGTTGAACAGCGCCGACTTCTTGGCGTGGTCGCCCGGCGTCAGCTCGGCCAGGGCCTCGCAGACCTCCACGTAGCCCTCGTACGGCGTGACCATGAAGCAGGTGTGGGTGAAGTCGGCGAGCTGCGCGGAGGCGCGGCGCACCACGGCCTCGGCGGAGGCGCCCACGGAGGTCACGGCGATGCCGGAGCCGAAGTCGATCAGGCGGTTGCCGTCGACGTCCTCGATGACGCCGCCGCCTGCGCGGGCGGTGAACACCGGCAGCACGGAGCCGACGCCGCCCGCGACGGAGGCGACGCGGCGGGCCTGGAGCTCCTGCGACTTCGGGCCGGGGATGGCGGTGACGACGCGGCGCTCCTGCGGGATTTCGGTCATGAGGGGCTCCTGGGGTGCTTGCTTACGGACGCTGTGTCTGCTCTCCCTGGCAGGCTAGGCCCGGGCGGGGCGTCCGGGCATGCGCCGTTCGGGAGTGGTTCGGCCGGCGCCGTTGTCCGCGGCGGACATAGCGCGGACCCGGGGGCGGGCGCGTCCGCGCCGACCCGCCCCGGCGTCCCGCGCGGGCACTAGATTGGCCGGTGCACGGACGCGCGACCCGGCAGCTCAGGGGGCAGGGATTGATGGACAGGGACGGTACGTCGTACGAGGCACGGGGCGCCGGCCCCGTCCCGCGCCCGGCCGGTCCGCCGGCCTTCCCGCCGGCCCCGCCGNGCGCGGGACCCNCCCCCCCGGCCGCTCCGCCGGGCGGGGCGTCCCTCGCGGAGTGGCTGCGCACCCCCCGCCCGGAGGCCGAGCCGGGGGTGTGGCGGTTCGGCCACCGCCCCCGCCCCCTGGAGGAACCCGAACCCGTCCCCGCCCGGCGGCTCTTCGCGGGCGCGCTGATCTCCCTGCTCAGCGGCTGGCTCCTGTGGTCCCTGCTGTGGAACGGCTACCTCGGCCACTACTGGCTGTGGCCCTTCCTCGTCCTCACCCCGGACTCCTGGCGCAGCGAGCCGTCCACCTGGGCCACCGCCAGCTACGTCTACTACGCGCTGGTCGGCGGCGGCCTCCTGGTCTTCTTCGCCCGCCTCGGCCACGTCCCGGAGATCCTCCGCCGCTACGTCCGCCGCCCCCGCGCCGAGGCCGCCGCGCCCCCGCCGGCGCGCCCCGGCGCCGNNNCCGCCGACTGGCCCGAGCTGCGCCCCG
>NZ_CP095474.1:4264214-4284289 GCF_023614315.1 Streptomyces sudanensis
CNNGCCTGGCGGAGGCCGCCGACCGGCTCGCCGGGGCGGTCCGCGCGGGCACGCTCGGCGACGTGGACTACGCCCGCATCCGGCGCGCCTGGCAGGGCGTGCGCACCCACCCCGACCGGCTCGCCGCGTTCACCGACGCGGTGCGCGCCCAGGGCCCCGCCGCCTGCGCCCACCCCTCCGGGGCGCGGGACCTGCCGGCCCGCACCGCCGTGCACGACCTCGCCACCGGCCAGGTCCGCATCGGCACCGCCGCCGACCACCCCCGCAACCCGTACGCCCGCCGCACCACCGGCGTCGCCCTCGAACCGGCGCTGCTCGGCACCTCCCTCCTCGCGGTCGGCCCGGCCGCCTCCGGCAAGACCGCCCGGCTCGTCCGGCCCGTCACCGAGTCGCTGTGCCTCCAGGCGCTCGCCAACCGCGCCGCCGTGATCGCCGTCACCGCCCAGGGCACGCCGCTCGCCCCGGACGCGGCGTTCGACGTCGTCATCGCGGTCGGCCGCCCCGACGCGCGGTACGACCTCGACCTGTACGGCGGGGCCGACGACCCCGACGAGGCGGCCCGCACCCTCGCCGAGGCCCTGGTGGGCGACCTCCTCCCGGACAGCCGCCGCGCCGCGACCGCCCTGGCCCAGCTCATCGGGCCGTACCGGGCCGCCCACGGCCGCTTCCCCGCCGTGCCGGAGCTGCGCGAACTCCTCGGCGGCGCCCCGCAGGCCCTCGCCCGGCTGCGGGCCGCCGTCGCCGACGACCCCGCGCAACTGCGCGAGCTGGACGCGCGGGCCCGCCAGGCCGAGCGCGGCGACGACGTCGCGGTCCTCCTCGCCGAGCGCGTCGCCTTCCTCGACCGCCCCGCCTTCGCGGGCCTCCTCCGCACCGGCGGGGAGGGCCGCCGCTTCTCGCTGCGCGCCGTCGAGCACCCGCTGCGCGTCCGCGTGGACCTGCCGGAGCGCGGCCACGCGGAGGCGTCCCGGATCATCGCCCGGCTGCTGCTCGCCCAGTTCGCGGAGGCCGCGCTGGCCCGCGCCGACCGGTCGCTGTTCGCCTGCCTCGTACTGGACGACGCGACCGACACGATCACCGCCGACTCCGTGCGCGCCGTCCAGCGGCTGCGCTCCGCGAACGCGGGGGTCGTGCTGTCGCTGCGGACCCTGGAGGACGTGCCGGAGGCGCTGCGCGGGCCGCTGCTGGGCGCGGTCGGCTGCCGGATGGCGTTCGCGGGGCTCGGGCCGTGGGACGGCGGCAGGTTCGCGGAGGTGTGGGGCACCGAGTGGGTGCAGACGCGGGACGTCACCAACCGGCAGATCGTCTCCGACGAGCCGCTCACCAAGGCCGTGCACGTGGTGCGGCGCCTGGTCACCGGCCGCGCCGCCACCGCCGAGGCCGTCACGGTCCGGGAGGTCGAGCGGCAGCGCTGGTCGGCGTCGGAGCTGGCGCACGGGGTGCCCGCCGGGCACGCGGTGCTGTCGGTCACCGGCGTGCACGGGGAGCACGCGCCGCCGCTCCTGGTCGATCTGCGGGGATGAGCCGCGCGTCGTGGGCCGTAGTCGTACGTCCTGGCAGAATCGAAGGGAGCCGTTCATACGGGGCGGCGAAAAACCGTTCCCGCGTCCCCTTTCGAAGGCCTGCCGGTCCATGCCGCTCACCCTCGCCTCGCTCGTCCAGCACTCCGCGCTCAAGCTCGTCGTGCGCGCCGGCGCGGACCGCCTCGACACGCCCGTCCGCTGGGCCCACGTGAGCGAACTCGCCGATCCCGTCCCGTACATGGAGGGCGGCGAGCTGCTGCTCACCACCGCCATGACGCTCGACGCCGGGGACGCCGGGGCGATGCGCCGGTACGTCCGCAGGCTGGCCCGGGCCGGGGTGGTGGGGGTCGGCTTCGCGGTCGGCGTCAACCACGACGAGATCCCGGCGGCCCTGCTGGACGCCGCCCGCGAGGAGGGGCTGCCGCTGCTGGAGGTGCCGCGCCGCACCCCCTTCCTCGCCATCTCCAAGGCGGTCTCCGCCGCCCTCGCCGCCGACCAGTACCGGGCCGTGACCGCCGGCTTCGAGGCGCAGCGGGAGCTGACCCGGGCGGCGCTCGCCGAGGGCCCCGACGCCGTGGTGGCCCGGCTCGCCGCGCACGTCGACGGCTGGGCGGCACTGTACGACGCGTCCGGCGCCGTCCTGGCCGCCGCGCCCGACTGGGCGGCGCGGCGGGCCGCCCGGCTCACCCCGGACGTGGAGCGGCTGCGCGACCGCCCCGCCCCGGCCAGCACCGTCGTGGGGGGCACCGACGACCGGGTCGAGCTCCAGTCGCTGGGCACCGGGCGGCGGGTGCGCGGCGCGCTGGCGGTCGGCACGGGGGCGCCCCTCGGCACGGCGGAGCGGTACGCCGTCCACTCGGCGATCGCGCTGCTCACCCTCACCACGGAGCGTTCCCGGTCCCTCCAGGCCGCCGAGCAGCGCCTGGGCGCGGCGGTGCTGCGGATGATGCTCGCCGGGCAGCCCGACCACGCCCGCACGGTCGCCGGGGACCTGTACGGGAGCCTGCTCGACGCCCCGTTCCGGCTGCTGATCGCGGAGACCGCGGGCGAGGCGGAGGCGGGCGCCGAGCCCCCGCTCGCCGTGCTCGCCGACGCGCTGGAGGCGGCCGCCGCCCACGCGGGGGAGGCCGTGCTGACCGTCCCGGAGGGCGAGGACCGGCTGGTCGCCCTGATCGGGGACGGGGGAGCGGCGGTCACCGCCCGCGACGCGTACGCCGCCCGGGAGGCGGGGGACGCCGGCGTCGTCATCGGCCTGTCCGCCCCGGCCGGCCCGATAGCGGCGACCGCCGCCTACAAGCAGGCCGAGCAGGCCTTGTCGGTGGCCCGCCGGCGCGGCCGCGCCCTGGTCGAGCAGGAGGAGCTGGCGACGGGCTCCCTGCTGCCGCTCCTCGCCGACGACGCCGTGCGGGCCTTCGCCGACGGCCTGCTGCGGGCGCTGTACGAGCACGACGCGACCGGCCGGGGCGACCTCGTCGCCTCCGTGCGCGCCTGGCTCTCCCGGCACGGGCAGTGGGACGCCGCCGCGGCGGACCTGGGCGTGCACCGCCACACGCTGCGGTACCGGATGCGGCGGGTCGAGGAGATCCTGGGCCGCTCCCTGGACGACCCGGACGTGCGCATGGAGCTGTGGCTCGCCCTCAAGGCGACGGGCGACCGGCCGGTGAAGCACGACCGGGTTCCCAAGTAGGGAAAACCACCCCGTGAAGCACGACCGGGTTCCCAAGTAGAGAGAAAACCAGCCCAGTCGTACCGGAAAACACGGTTTCCTGCCCGAGAACGGGCAGATTCTTTGCCACCGGGCTGCCGGGTCCATACTCTCCTGGCCATGACAACCGCGCGCATCAGCGGCGCCGTATGGGCCGCGCTGGCGATCGTGTACCTCGTGTGGGGCTCCACGTACCTCGGCATACGCATCGCCGTCGAGACCCTTCCCCCCTTCCTCTCCGCCGCCGCCCGCTTCCTCGCCGCCGGCCTCCTCCTCGCCGCGCTGCTCGCCTGGCGCCACGGCCCCGGCGTCCTGAAGGTCACCCGGGCCCAGCTCGCCTCCGCCGCCGCCGTCGGCCTGCTGCTGCTCCTCGCCGGCAACGGGCTCCTGGTCCTCGCCGAGACCTCCGTCCCCTCCGGCCTCGCCGCCCTCCTCGTCGCCGTGATGCCGGCCTGGGTGGTCGTCCTGCGCGCCGCGTCCGGCGAGCGGCCCGGCCCCTCGGCGTACGCCGGCGTCGTGCTCGGCCTCGCCGGGCTCGCCGTCCTCTGCCTCCCCGGTCTGAGCGGCGACGTCCACACCGGGGGAGTCCTCATCATCGTCGTCGCCACCTTCATGTGGTCCGTCGGCTCCTTCTCCTCCTCCCGCATCCCGATGCCCCGCAACCCCTTCACCACCAGCGCCTACGAGATGCTGGCCGGCGGCCTCGGCTGCGCCCTGGTCGGCCTGGTCCGCGGCGAGCAGCACGGCCTGGACCCGGCCGAGGTCTCCGCCCGCTCCTGGGCCGCCCTCGCCTACCTGATCGTCTTCGGCTCGCTGATCGCCTTCACCGCGTACGCCTGGCTGCTCCACACCGCCCCGATCTCCCTGGTCGCCACCTACGCCTACGTCAACCCCGTCGTCGCCGTCCTCCTCGGCTGGCTGATCCTCGACGAGGCCCTGACCTGGTCCATCGCCCTCGGCGGCGCCATCGTCGTCGCCGGCGTCTGGCTGATCGTCCGCACCGAACGCCGCCCCGCCCCTGCCGAACCGGCGGAGCCCGAACCGCTACCACTCCACAGCGGACAAACCCCCAGCCGCTCCTCCGGGCCTACCGTGTGAGATGAGCGCCAAGCGCGTGCGCCAGACACCCCACTACTCGGAAGGGCCGGGACCGCGATGACTGCCACCCACGCCTTCTGGCTCGCCGGCCGCCAGGCCACCGGCGAGACCACCTTCGACGTCACCTCCCCCTGGGACGGCCGCCTCGTCGGCCGGGTGAGCGTGCCCACCGAGGCCCAGGTCGAAGAGGCCGTGGCCGCCGCCCACGCCGCCGTCGACGAGTTCGCCGCCACCCCGGCGCACGTCCGCGCCGCCGCCCTCGACCACGTGTCGAAGCGGCTCGCCGAGCGCACCGAGGAGATCGCGCGGCTCATCACCGCCGAGAACGGCAAGCCCCTCAAGTGGGCTCGCGGCGAGGTCGGCCGCGCCGTCTCGGTCTTCCGCTTCGCCGCCGAGGAGGCCCGCCGCTTCAACGGCGGCGAGGCCCAGCGCCTCGACACCGACGCCGGCGGCACCGGCCGCCTCGCCCTGACGCGCCGCTTCCCCAAGGGCGCCGTCCTCGGCATCGCGCCGTTCAACTTCCCGCTGAACCTGTGCGCCCACAAGGTCGCCCCGGCCATCGCCGTCGGCGCCCCGATCATCCTCAAGCCGGCCCCGGCGACCCCGCTCTCCGCCCTGCTCCTGGGTGAACTGCTCGCCGAGACCGACCTGCCCGCCGGCTCCTGGTCCGTCCTGCCGGTGGCCAACGACCGCATGCCCGCCCTCGTCCAGGACGAGCGCCTGCCGGTCATCTCCTTCACCGGCTCCGACAAGGTCGGCTACGCCATCCAGCAGTCCGTGCCCCACAAGCACTGCACGCTGGAGCTCGGCGGCAACGCCGCGGCCGTCGTCCTGGCCGACTGGTCCTCCGAGGAGGACCTGGACTGGGCGGCGACCCGCATCGCCACCTTCTCCAACTACCAGGCCGGCCAGTCCTGCATCTCCGTCCAGCGGGTCGTCGTGGACGCCTCGGTCTACGACCGGCTCGTCCCGAAGATCGTCGCCGCCGTGGAGGCGCAGGGCACCGGCGACCCGACCGACGAGTCCACCGACGTGGGCCCGCTCGTCAGCGAGGACGCCGCCAGGCGCGTCGAGACGTGGGTGGACGAGGCCGTCCAGGCCGGCGCCGCCCTCCTCACCGGCGGCAAGCGCGAGGGCGCGTCCTACGCCCCGACCGTGCTCGCCGACCTGCCGGCCGACACCACCCTCGCCTGCGAGGAGGTCTTCGGCCCGGTCCTGACGCTGCACCGGGTGGACGGCGAGGCCGCCGCCTTCGCGCAGGTCAACGACTCCAAGTTCGGCCTCCAGGCGGGTGTGTTCACCCACGACCTGCGGACCGCCTTCCGCGCCCACCGCGCCCTGGAGGTCGGCGGCGTGGTCGTCGGCGACGTCCCCTCGTACCGCGCCGACCAGATGCCGTACGGCGGCGTCAAGCAGTCCGGCGTCGGCCGCGAGGGCGTCGCGTACGCCATGGAGGACTACACCTACGAGCGGGTCCTGGTCCTCACCGGCCTGGCCCTGTAGCCCCCTCGCCCGCACCGCCGAGCCGGCGGCCGCAGCCCAACTGTGCGGGGGCTGCGGCCGCCTTCGCGTTCCGCCGGGGCGGCCGGTGCGTCCATGCCGGTGCTCTCGGCATGGAGGACGGGACGGGCCGCCCGCCCCGTACCCCGCGAAGCGCCCGTGCGTCACGCCGCCTCGACCAGGTCGGCCCGCGTGGCCTCGGCCCACTGGAGCAGGAGCCGGCGGTATTCCTCCGCCCGCCGGGGGGTGTCGGGCTCGTCCATGAGACGGCGAATCCGGGCGTTGGCCCGGGCCGCGGCGGAACGCGGCCGACCGGAAGGCGCGGAAGAGGTGGGCATGAGCAGAACGTACGGCCTCCCACCGACAGCCCGCCGCGGTCTCCACGCGGCCTGGTAAGCGCACGGTCCGCTGGTTACGCTCCCGCCCATGACCGATCACGTGCAGGTGTCGACCGCCACGCCCACCCAGGAGGACGCCGTGGCCCTGGCCGGTTCGGCGGTCAGGGCCCGGCTCACTGCCGGTGCCCAGGTCATCGGTCCCGTCACGTCCGTGTTCTGGCACCTCGGGGAGTACGGCACCGGTCAGGAGTACAAGGTCCTCCTCACCACGACGCGGGAGCGGTACCCGGCGCTGGAGGCTCATCTCCTGGCGGAGCACCCGTGGGACAACCCGGAAGTGGTCGCCGTGCCGATCACGGCCGGTGCCCCGCGGGCCCTGAAGTGGATCCGGAACTCCGTGACCCCGCAGGAGGACTAGGACGCCACGCGCTCGAGGACCGTCCGTACCGCGGGGAGTCGCCCGTGGGGACGCAGGCTCTCCAGGACGGGCGTGATGCGCTGCACGGGGCGGACGGACGCCACGCCCGTGGCGAGGTCCAGCGCGCGACCGGCCGTCGTGGCGCGTGGCCCCGCGCGGGGCGGGACGGGCCCGGCCGGACCGTGCCGGCCGGGACCCGTCCCACCGAGAGAGGCGTTCCGTGTACGGGCCACGAGCGGAATCGGGCGGCCGGCGAGTGCCGGCGCCGTGACGCCCCAGCCCTCCTCCGTCTTGCCCGCCTCCGCACCGGCGTCCTGTCCGCCGTGCTCCGCGACGGAACCTTCCGCGAGTCACGGAGCCCTCCACCCGCTTGACGAAGAACGTGGAGGCCCCCACCCCGNNCCCCGGCGGCAACCCCGGGGGAACCGGTCAACGCCGGGGCCGGATGCGGTGAGAATGGGGGGCATGAGCGACAGCCCAGCACCCCTCGCCGACCCGCACATCGTCTTCGACCCGGCCGAAGGCCGCCGGGACGTCGTCGTCCTCGGCTCCACCGGGTCCATCGGCACCCAGGCCATCGACCTGGTGCTGCGCAACCCCGACCGGTTCCGCGTCACCGCGCTCTCCGCCGCGGGCGGCCGGCCCGGGCTCCTCGCCGAGCAGGCGCACCGGCTGCGCGTCCGCACGGTCGCCGTGGCCCGCGAGGACGCGGTACCGGCCCTGCGGGAGGCGCTGGCGGAGCGGTACGGGGCCGAGCCGCTCCCCGAGATCCTCGCCGGGCCGGACGCCGCGACCCGGCTCGCGGAGTCCGACTGCCACACGGTCCTCAACGGCATCACCGGCTCCATCGGCCTGGCGCCGACGCTCGCCGCCCTCGAAGCAGGCCGCACCCTCGCCCTCGCCAACAAGGAGTCGCTCATCGTCGGCGGCCCCCTGGTCAAGGCCGTCGCCAAGCCCGGCCAGATCATTCCGGTCGACTCGGAGCACGCCGCGCTGTTCCAGGCCCTCGCCGCCGGCACCCGCGCCGACGTCCGCAAGCTGGTCGTCACCGCGTCCGGCGGCCCCTTCCGCGGCCGCACCCGCGCCGAGCTGGCCGGGGTCACCCGCGAGGACGCCCTGGCGCACCCCACCTGGGCGATGGGCCCGGTCATCACCGTCAACAGCGCCACGCTCGTCAACAAGGGCCTGGAGGTCATCGAGGCGCACCTGCTGTACGACATCCCCTTCGAGCGCATCGAGGTCGTCGTGCACCCGCAGTCCTACGTGCACTCGATGGTGGAGTTCACCGACGGCTCCACCCTCGCCCAGGCCACCCCGCCCGACATGCGCGGCCCCATCGCCGTCGGCCTGGGCTGGCCCGGGCGCGTCCCGGACGCCGCCCCCGCCTTCGACTGGTCCAAGGCGTCCACCTGGGAGTTCCTCCCGCTCGACACGGAGGCGTTCCCCTCCGTCGGCCTCGCCCGGCACGTGGGCGCGCTGGGAGGCACCGCCCCGGCCGTGTTCAACGCCGCCAACGAGGAGTGCGTCGAGGCCTTCCTCGCCGGCCGGCTGCCCTTCACCGGCATCATGGACACGGTCACCGAGGTCGTCGCCGAGCACGGCGCACCGGCCCCGGGAACCCCGCTGACGGTCGAGGACGTCCTGGAGGCGGAGACCTGGGCCCGCCACCGGGCCCGCGAGCTGGCCGCCGAGGCCGCAGGGAAGACCGTGGAGGTCCGCGCATGACCGCACTGCTGACGATCCTCGGCATCGCGCTGTTCGCCGTGGGGCTGCTGATCTCCATCGCCTGGCACGAGCTGGGCCACCTCTCCACGGCCAAGCTGTTCGGCATCCGCGTGCCCCAGTACATGGTCGGCTTCGGCCCGACCCTCTGGTCCCGCAGGAAGGGGGAGACGGAGTACGGCATCAAGGCCATCCCCATGGGCGGCTACATCCGCATGATCGGCATGTTCCCGCCCGGTGAGGACGGCCGCGTCGAGGCCCGCTCCACCTCCCCCTGGCGCGGCATGATCGAGGACGCGCGCTCGGCGGCGTACGAGGAGCTGCAGCCCGGCGACGAGGACCGGCTGTTCTACACGCGCAAGCCGTGGAAGCGCGTCGTCGTCATGTTCGCCGGGCCGTTCATGAACCTGGTCCTCGCCGTCGCGATCTTCCTCGGCGTCGCCATGTCGTTCGGCTTCGCCACGCAGACCACCGAGGTCGCCGGCGTCCAGAAGTGCGTCATCGCGCAGAGCGAGGAGCGCGACACGTGCGCCAGGGGCGACCGGGTCTCCCCGGCCCACGCCGCCGGCCTGAAGGCGGGCGACCGCATCGTCGCCTTCGACGGCGAGCCCGTCGCCGACTGGGCCACGCTGTCCGGCCGCATCCGCGACACGATCGGCCCCGCCACGATCACCGTCGAGCGCGACGGCAGGCGGCTCGACCTCCACCCCGTGCTCGAGAAGAACATGGTGGTGAAGAAGGACGCCGACGGCGAGGCGGTCCCCGGCGAGTACGTCCCCGCCGGCTACCTCGGCTTCGCCGCCAGGACCGAGATCGTCCCGCTCACCTTCGGGCAGTCCGTGGACCGCATGGGCGCCATGGTCGAGGACAGCGCCCGCGCGGTCGTCGCGCTTCCCGGCAAGGTCCCCGACCTGTGGGACGCCACCTTCGGCGACGGCGAGCGCAAGGCCGACTCCCCGGTCGGCATCGTCGGCGCGGCCCGCATCAGCGGCGAGGTGATGAACCTCGACGTGCCGACGCAGAACATCGTCGCGTCGTTCCTGCTGGTCCTCGCGACGTTCAACCTGTCGCTGTTCCTCTTCAACATGCTGCCCCTGCTGCCCCTCGACGGCGGCCACATCGCGGGCGCCCTGTGGGAGTCGGCGCGGCGGAACCTGGCGCGGCTGCTCCGCCGCCCCGACCCCGGCCCCTTCGACGTCGCGAAGCTGATGCCGGTCGCGTACGTCGTCGCGGGCGTCTTCGTCTGCTTCACGGTGCTCGTGCTGCTCGCCGACATCGTCAACCCGGTGAGGATCTCGTAGACGGCGCCCCGCCGGGGAGTGAACCCCGGGCGGCGGCCGGACCTCCGGGCCCGGCCGGCCGCCGCCCGGGGCGGCGCGATGTGCCGGGGGCAACGGGCCCCCTGTAATCTCGGAGCCCGGAGCCCGCCGATATCGGGACCTCGATCCACACCTTGGGGTTGCACAGCAGATGACCGCGATTTCTCTCGGCATGCCGTCCGTTCCGACCAAGCTGGCCGAGCGCCGGAAGAGTCGGCAGATCCAGGTGGGCTCCGTCGCCGTGGGCGGTGACGCGCCCGTGTCGGTGCAGTCGATGACCACGACCCGCACGTCCGACATCGGCGCGACGCTCCAGCAGATCGCCGAACTGACCGCGTCCGGCTGCCAGATCGTCCGCGTGGCCTGCCCCACGCAGGACGACGCCGACGCGCTCGCCGTGATCGCGAGGAAGTCGCAGATCCCGGTCATCGCCGACATCCACTTCCAGCCGAAGTACGTGTTCGCCGCCATCGAGGCCGGCTGCGCGGCGGTCCGGGTGAACCCGGGCAACATCAAGCAGTTCGACGACAAGGTCAAGGAGATCGCCAAGGCGGCGAAGGACCACGGCACCCCGATCCGCATCGGGGTGAACGCCGGTTCGCTGGACCGGCGGCTGCTGCAGAAGTACGGCAAGGCCACCCCGGAGGCGCTGGTCGAGTCCGCCCTGTGGGAGGCGTCCCTGTTCGAGGAGCACGGCTTCCACGACATCAAGATCTCGGTCAAGCACAACGACCCGGTCGTGATGGTCAACGCCTACCGGCAGCTGGCCGAGCAGTGCGACTACCCCCTCCACCTGGGGGTCACCGAGGCGGGACCGGCCTTCCAGGGCACCATCAAGTCGGCGGTGGCCTTCGGCGCGCTGCTGGCCGAGGGCATCGGCGACACGATCCGCGTCTCGCTGTCCGCCCCGCCGGCGGAGGAGGTGAAGGTCGGCATCCAGATCCTGGAGGCGCTGAACCTGCGCCAGCGCCGGCTGGAGATCGTCTCGTGCCCCTCGTGCGGCCGCGCCCAGGTCGACGTGTACAAGCTCGCCGACGAGGTGACGGCGGGCCTGGAGGGCATGGAGGTCCCGCTGCGCGTGGCGGTCATGGGCTGCGTGGTCAACGGCCCCGGCGAGGCCCGGGAGGCGGACCTCGGCGTCGCCTCCGGCAACGGCAAGGGCCAGATCTTCGTGAAGGGCGAGGTCATCAAGACGGTGCCCGAGTCGAAGATCGTCGAGACGCTGATCGAGGAGGCGATGAAGATCGCCGAGCAGATGGAGAGGGACGGCGTGCCGTCCGGCGACCCCGAGGTCTCCGTCGGCTGACCTCCCGCCCCGCGCCGGTCCCCGCGCGCCGCTCGTGGCGTACGGCGTGCGGGCCCCGCGGAGGGACCGCACGCCCGGCGCCCCCGCCGCACGCCCGGTACTCCCGCCGGCCGCCCGGAGCCCCGCGCAGGCAGCCCGGGGCGGGACGCCTCCGGCGGCACCCCGCATGGGCGCGGCGGCGCCGGGTACAGTGCGGAGACCGACAGACCCCTTGGTGAGGCCCCCGTGTTGACCCACACCACCACCCGGGTCCTCGAACCCGGGGACCTCGACGACGCGCTCGCGGTCCTCGACAGCGACCCCGTCGCCAACGCGTTCGTCGCCGCCCGCGTGCAGGCCGCCGGCCTCGACCCGTGGCGCCTCGGCGGCGAGATGTGGGGCTGGTACTCCGGGGGGCGGCTGCGCTCCCTGTGCTACGCGGGCGCCAACCTCGTCCCCGTCTGCGCCACCCCCGAGGCGGTCCGCGCCTTCGCCGACCGCGCCCGCCGCGCCGGCCGCCGCTGCTCCTCCATCGTCGGCCCCGCCGAGCCCACCGCCGAGCTGTGGCGCCTCCTCGAACCGAGCTGGGGCCCCGCCCGCGACGTACGGCCCCACCAGCCGCTGATGGTCACCGAGCGGCCGGCGGCGGACGTGGAGCCCGACCCGCTGGTCCGCCGCGTCCGCAGGGACGAGATGGACGTGATCATGCCGGCGTGCGTGGCGATGTTCACCGAGGAGGTCGGCGTCTCCCCGACGGCGGGCGACGGCGGGCTGCTGTACCAGGCGCGCGTCGCCGAACTGGTCTCCTCCGGCCGGTCCTTCGCGCGGGTGGAGGACGGCAGAGTCGTCTTCAAGGCGGAGATCGGCGCGGCCACGTCCAGGGCGTGCCAGATCCAGGGCGTCTGGGTCGCCCCCGAGCACCGCGGCCGGGGCCTGTCGGAGACCGGCATGGCCGCCGTCCTGCGGTACGCCCTCGCGGACGTGGCGCCGGTGGTCAGCCTGTACGTCAACGACTACAACAAGCCCGCCCGGGCCGCGTACCGCAGGGTCGGCTTCCGCGAGGTGGGCGCGTTCATGAGCGTGCTGTTCTGAGGGTGCGGGCGGGACGTAGGGTTCGGCCATGGATGACGTCGTGGTGGTCGGACCGCTCGACCTGACCGCGCGGGTGGACGACGCGCTGGCCGTGCAGGCCCTCGCCTTCGGGCTGAGCGGGAGCGAGGTCGCGGTGCGCCGCCACATCGTGGTCCGCCACATGGCCTGCCGGGGCGCCCGCGCGTACGGCGCGACCACCCCGGACGGGCGCCTCGTCGGCTTCGCGTACGGCATGCCCAACGACCGCGCCCACTGGTGGTCGACGGTCGTCCAGCCGTACCTGGTCCGCGAGGGCAACGAGGACTGGCTGGACGACTCCTTCGTCGTCACCGAACTGCACGTCCACCCCGCGCACCAGGCCCGCGGCATCGGCACGGAGCTGATCACCACCCTCACCGGCACGGCGCGCGAGCCCCGCTCGATCCTCTCGGCGATCGACACCGAGAGCCCCGCCCGCGGGCTCTACCGGTCCCTCGGCTACGTGGACCTCGCCCGCCGGGTGCACTTCCCGAGCGCCGACCGCCCGTACGCGGTGATGGGCGCCCCCCTGCCGCTGCGCCGCCGGTAGGCCGGGCGTCCCGGGCGGCGCCGTCCCGGGCGGCAACTGATTTCCGCAGGCCGGGGGCGCCCGGTTAACCTCCTGCCCACCACACATTCCACCGCAGGAGAGATCCCCATGGCCCAGGTCCAGCGCATGTCCCGGTTGATGGTCAAGACACTGCGCGACGACCCGGCGGACGCCGAGACGCTCAGCCACAAGCTGCTCGTCCGCGCCGGCTACGTCCGCCGCAATGCCGCCGGGATCTGGTCCTGGCTGCCGCTCGGCAAGAAGGTCCTGGAGAACGTCTCCCGCGTCGTGCGCGAGGAGATGGACGCCATCGGCGCCCAGGAGGTCCTCCTGCCCGCCCTGCTGCCGAAGGAGCCGTACGAGGCGACCGGCCGCTGGGACGAGTACGGCGCCGAGCTGTTCCGCCTCCAGGACCGCAAGGGCGCCGACTACCTGCTCGGCCCCACCCACGAGGAGATCTTCACCCAGCTCGTCAAGGACCAGTGCGCGTCCTACAAGGACCTGCCGGTGATCCTCTACCAGATCCAGACCAAGTACCGCGACGAGGCCCGCCCCCGCTCGGGCATCCTGCGCGGCCGCGAGTTCCAGATGAAGGACTCGTACTCGTTCGACACCACCGACGAGGGGCTCGCCGAGTCGTACCGCCTGCACCGCGAGGCGTACGTACGGATCTTCGAGCGCCTCGGCCTGCGCCACAAGATCGTCTCCGCGGTCTCCGGCGCCATGGGCGGCTCGGCGTCCGAGGAGTTCCTGGCGCCCGCCGCGGCCGGCGAGGACACCTTCGTGTACTGCCCGTCCTGCGACTACGCGGCCAACACCGAGGCCGTCACCTTCGCGGGCGGGGAGCCCGCCGACGCCTCCGCGCACGGCCCCGTCGAGGAGCTGGACACCCCCGACACGCCGACCATCGAGACGCTCGCCGAGCACCTGGGCGTCCCGGCCTCCGCCACGCTGAAGAACCTCCTGGTCAAGGTCGACGGCGAGATCGTCGCCGTGGGCGTCCCCGGCGACCGGGAGGTGGACCTGGGCAAGCTGGAGGACCACCTCGCGCCGGCCGTCGTCGAGATGGTCACCGCCGAGGACTTCACCGGCCGCCCCGACCTGGTGCGCGGCTACGTCGGCCCGCAGGGCCTGGAGGGGGTCCGGTACGTCGCCGACCCGCGCGTCGCCCCCGGCACCGCCTGGATCACCGGCGCCAACAAGCAGGACAAGCACGCGAAGAACGTCGTGTGCGGCCGCGACTTCCAGGTCGACGACTACCTCGACGTCGTCGTGGTCGAGGAGGGCGACCCCTGCCCGAAGTGCGGCGCCGGCCTGAAGCTGGACCGCGCCATCGAGATCGGCCACATCTTCCAGCTCGGCCGCAAGTACGCCGACGCCTTCCAGCTGGACGTGCTCGGCCAGAACGGCAAGCCGGTCCGCGTCACCATGGGCTCGTACGGCATCGGCGTCTCCCGCGCGGTCGCGGCCCTCGCCGAGCAGACCGCCGACGACAAGGGCCTGTGCTGGCCGCGCGAGATCGCCCCGGCGGACGTCCACGTCGTCGCGGCGGGCAAGGCGCTCCAGACGGAGCTGGCCCTCGACGTCTCCGAGAAGCTGCGCGAGGCCGGCCTGCGCGTCCTGGTGGACGACCGGGCGGGCGTGTCGCCGGGGGTGAAGTTCACCGACGCCGAACTGATCGGCGTGCCGCGGATCCTCGTCGCCGGGCGCCGCGCGGGCGAGGGCGTCGTGGAGCTGAAGGACCGCCGCACCGGCGAGCGCGAGGAGCTGGCCGTCGAGGAGGCGGTGGCCCGCCTCGCCGCCGGGTGACCTTCGGCGGCGCGTGACCTTCGGCGGCGCGCGAGCCGCGGCGCCGGGGGGCGCGCCGCCGGGCGGGTTCGCGTACCGGGCGCCGCGCGGCGGACGCTCCGCGCCGCCGCGCGACCCGGGTTCCGGGCGGGCCTCAGAGGCACCCCGCCGTGCCGGCGTCGTCGTCCCGCGGGACGGCGGCCGGCGCCGGCGCGCCCGCCGGGCGCGACAGGTCGGGGAAGGGACCCGGCCCCACACCCTCCGGGGCGGCGGCGAGCTCGGGCCGCCCGGCCGGGTGCCCGGAGGGCCGCTCGGACCATTCGGGCCCCCCGGACCGCTCGGGAGGCCGGCGCGCGGCCGTCCCGCGCTCGGCGGCCTCGGCGGACCGCTCCAGGAACCGCAGCAGCTCCACCGGGATCGGCAGCACCAGCGTCGAGTTCTTCTCGGCGGCGACCGCCATCACCGTCTGGAGCAGCCGCAACTGGAGCGCCGAGGGCGTGTCCGACATCTCCCGCGCCGCCTCCGACAGCTTCTTGGACGCCTGCAGCTCCGCGTCCGCGTTGATCAGCCGCGCCCTGCGCTCCCGGTCCGCCTCGGCCTGCCGGGCCATGGAGCGCTTCATGGTCTCGGGCAGCGACACGTCCTTGATCTCCACGCGGTCGATGGTGACGCCCCACTCGACGGCCGGGTTGTCGATCATCAGCTCCAGACCCTCGTTGAGCTTCTCCCGGTTGGAGAGCAGGTCGTCCAGATCGCTCTTGCCGATGATCGAGCGCAGCGACGTCTGCGCGATCTGCGAGACGGCGAACCGGTAGTCCTCGACGCGGATCACAGCCTCGACGGGATCGACGACCCTGAAGTAGATCACCGCGTCGACCCGGACGGTGACGTTGTCCCGGGTGATGCCGTCCTGGGCGGGCACGGGCATCGTCACGATCTGCATGCTCACCTTCCGCATGCGGTCGGCCAGCGGGACGATCAGGGTGAGCCCCGGCCCCCGCACCCGGCTGCGCAGCCGCCCGAACCGCAGGACGACGCCCTGCTCGTACTGCTTGACGACCCGGAGGGCGGCTCCGGCGTACGCGACGGCGGCCGAGCCCGCCAGCACGACCGCGGTGAGCAGTTCCTCGCCCATGACGACCCCCTGCCGTCGAGCCGAACCGAGGAGCGGTGGATGGGATATGCCCCATGGTGCACCCATACCGGCGAATCGGACAGCGCCCGGCGGCCCCGTCCCAGGAAGCCCCGGCCACCCGGGGCCCGCCCGGTCACCCGGGGCCCGCCCGGTCACAGCCAGCCCGCGAACTCCAGCAGCAGCTCCGCCTCGCGGCCCCGCCCGGCCGCCAGGGCGCGGGGCGCCGCCCCGACCGCCCGGAACAGCGCCCAGCCGCGCAGCCGGTCCCGGTCCACCTCCAGGAGGTCCGCCAGCCTGGTCACGCGCCGCCGCGCCGCCGCCGCACCGGACGCCTCCGCCACCAGGTCCTCCACCCGGTCGCGCGCCAGCAGCGCCAGGTCGTACGCCCGCTCGCCCACCACCGGCTCCGGCCCCACCGCCAGCCACGGGGCCCGGTCCCCGGACAGCACCTTGCCCTGCCGGAAGCAGCCGTGCAGCAGCAGTGCCTCGGGCGGGTCCGCCAGCAGCCCGCCGCGGGCCTCCAGCGCGGCCGCCACCAGCGCGTCCACCGCCCCGTCCGCCCGGTACGCGGCCATCGCCCCGGCCGTGCGCGCCGTCCGGTCCGCCACCGACTCGAAACGGTGCCCCTCCGGGGGCTCCACCCACAGCCGCCGCACCGTTCCGGCCGCCTCCAGCAGCGCCTTCGCGTCCGGCAGGGACCGCAGCGACACGTCCGGCCGCAACCGCTCCAGCGGCAGCCCGGGCCCCTCGCCCGCGTCCTCCAGCAGCCGCACCGCGCCCCGGCCGGCCCAGTGGGCGAGCGCCTCCCGCTCCCGGTCGGGCGCGGCGAACGGCGGCGCCAGCTTCACCGCGGCCGGCTCCCCTCCGGCCCGCCGCACCAGCACCACCACGCTGCTGCGGCCGCCCGGCTCCACCACCCGCTGCGCGGTCATGCCGCGCCCGGACAGCGCCCGGCGCGCGGTGTCCGGCAGCACGCCGAGCCACGCGCCCGCGGCGTCCTCGCCGTACGTCTCGCCGAGGGCCCGCACCAGGCGGCGCGGCGGTTCGGGCACGGGGGCATCAGCGGCGCGGGCCATGCGTGCGGGGCCACCTTCCGGTCCTGCGGCGCGAGCCGCGCGGGCGAGCGGGGCTCACGGTCGCTCGGCGAGCCCGGGAAAGGCTACGCCGCCGCCGCGCCAGCGCGCGGCCCGGACCGCCGCCTCGCGCAGCGCCGCCGCCGCCTCCCGGCGCAGCGCGCCCCGGGAGGCCCGTACGAGATCGGCGTACGCGCCCGCCACCCGGTCCTCCAGCACGGCGGCCAGCCGCACCGCCCCGCCCCCGTCCGCCACCGGGAACGGCAGCGCGTACGCCGGGGCCGACGCGACCGGCGCGCCGCCCAGGTCCCGCACGGTCCGGGCCATCGCGTCCCGCCGCGCCCGGTGCGCCGCGNGGGCCCGCGCCGCCTCCGCCCGCCCGGCCGCGCCCGCCCGGGCGCCGACGACGCCGTACCCGTACACCGCGGCGTGCTCCGCCGCCAGCGCCGCCTGCGCGGCCTCCAGGGCGCTCACCCCCGGCCCCCCGGACCCAGCAGGTACGCCTGCGCCGCCCCCGCCGCGGCGACCGACGCCAGCAGGCGGGCCAGTTCCGGGGGCGCGTCGGCCAGGGCGGCGGTGTGCGCCGCCGCGGTACGGGTCGCCAGCGCGGCCAGCTCCCCGAGCGCGGCATCCGGTTCGGCCGGCACGCCCCGGGGGAAGGGGCCCGCGCCGGACCGGGGCGCCGGGGACGGACTGCCGGCCGGGCCGGGCACCGCGCCGGCCGGCGCCGGGGACGCCGCGCCGGGGGCCCGCCCGCCGCGGGGCTCCAGTGCCGCCAGGTGGCGGGCCGCCGCCTCCCGGAGCGGGGCCAGCCGGGCGCCGAGGGCCGGATGGGCGCCCAGCACCTCGTCGTAACCGGCCAGGAGCACTCCGCTCACCGCCGCCGACCTGCGGCGCAGGATCGTTTCGGCGCGCCGTGCCCGCTCGGCGGCGGAGGCGTGCGGGGCATCGGCGGGGGCGCCTCCACCGGGACCGGGACCCGAGCAGGCGGCCAGCGTCCCGGACGCCCCGGCCGCCGTCGCCGCCGTGAGCAGGTGCCTCCGCGTCAGCTCCGTGCGCCCCACGCGCCACTCCTTCGGGTACACCAGTCGAAGATCACCGCAGGCGAGCGTACCCGCGGACCGGCCCGGGGCGGGCGGCAACACCCTCCGGGACCGGATACCCTTTGTCTGACACGCGACGAACCCACAACAGCACACGCGGCCGAGGAGTCACCCGGATGAGCACCACCCAGAGCGAGAGGCTGCGCGGGCTGCTGGAACCGCTCGTCACCGCCAGGCAGCTGGACCTCGAGGAGATCGAGGTGTCCCGGGCGGGCCGCCGCGGGGTGCTGAGGGTCGTCGTCGACTCGGACGACGGTGTGGAGCTCGACGCCGTCGCCGACCTGAGCCGCGCCATCTCCCAGACGCTCGACGAGACGGACGCGATGGGCGAGGGCGAGTACGTCCTCGAGGTGAGTTCGCCCGGCGCCGACCGCCCCCTCACCGAGCACCGCCACTTCGTGCGCGCCACCGGCCGCCTCGTGAGGTTCCGGCTGCACGAGGGCGGCGAGCTGGTCGCCCGCGTCATCGGCGTGGACGACGAGGGGCTCGACCTGGAGGTCCCGGGCGTGAAGGGCCGCAAGGCGACCGCCCGGCGCGTGGGGTTCCCCGAGATCGCCAAGGCGCGCGTGGAGATCGAGTTCAACCGCAAGGACAAGAAGGAAGAGGAGGAGGCGTAGCCGTGGACATCGATGTGAAGCTCCTTAAGGGCTTGGCA
This sequence comes from Streptomyces sudanensis, assembly GCF_023614315.1. NCBI lineage: Bacteria > Bacillati > Actinomycetota > Actinomycetes > Kitasatosporales > Streptomycetaceae > Streptomyces > Streptomyces sudanensis. The sequence continues at coordinate 4,282,537 of NZ_CP095474.1, forward strand.
CAAGAGAAGGAGATCCCCTTCGAGCTGCTGGTCGAGGCGATCGAGTCGGCCCTCCTCATCGCCTACCACCGCACCGAGGGAGCCCGCCGCCACGCCCGCGCCGTACTGGACCGGCAGACCGGCCACGTGACGGTGTGGGCGAAGGAGGACCCGGCGGACCTGGAGGAGGGGCAGGAGCCCAAGGAGTTCGACGACACCCCGTCGGACTTCGGCCGCATCGCGGCGACCACGGCCCGCCAGGTCATCCAGCAGCGGCTGCGCGACGCCGAGAACGACATGACGTTCGGCGAGTACGCGCGCCGCGAGGGCGACATCGTGGCCGGGGTCGTCCAGCAGGGCAAGGACCCCAGGAACGTCCTGGTCAGGCTGGACGACAAGCTGGAGGCGATCCTTCCCGTCCAGGAGCAGGTGCCGGGCGAGGAGTACCCGCACGGCCTGCGCCTGCGCACCTACGTCGTCCGCGTCGCCAAGGGCGTGCGCGGCCCGTCCGTCACCCTGTCGCGCACCCACCCCAACCTCGTGAGGAAGCTGTTCGCGCTGGAGGTGCCGGAGATCGCCGACGGTTCCGTCGAGATCGCCGCGATCGCCCGCGAGGCCGGGCACCGCACGAAGATCGCCGTCCGGTCGACGCGCTCCGGGCTCAACGCCAAGGGCGCCTGCATCGGCCCGATGGGCGGCCGGGTGCGCAACGTCATGGCCGAACTGCACGGTGAGAAGATCGACATCGTCGACTGGTCGGACGACCCGGCCGACATGGTGGCGAACGCGCTGTCCCCGGCGCGCGTCTCCAAGGTCGAGATCGTCGACCTGGCCGCCCGGTCCGCCCGCGTCATCGTGCCGGACTACCAGCTGTCCCTGGCGATCGGCAAGGAGGGCCAGAACGCCCGCCTCGCCGCCCGCCTCACCGGCTGGCGCATCGACATCCGCCCGGACACCGAGCAGACCGCGCCGCGCGCCGGGGAATAAGGACCCCCGCGGTCACGTTGCGCCACAGCGGGACCACGGCGGGATTGTGACAATGACCGTTCGATTTTCGCCTCGAAGGGGTGGGGTCGGCACGGGGAGGTAGACTTGAGCACGCCTGGCCGGACGCATGCCCGCGCATGCCCTGAGCGAACCTGCGTGGGATGCCGGGAGCGGGCGGCCAAGAGCGATCTGTTGCGCATCGTGCTGGTCGAGGGCGTGTGCGTCCCCGATCCGCACGGTACGATGCCCGGTCGGGGTGCCTACGTGCATCCCGTCCAGTCCTGTCTCGATCTGGCGGTGCGCCGTCGGGCGTTCCCCCGGTCCCTCCGGGTCCGGGGTCAGCTCGACACCGAGCGCGTCCGCCGCCACCTCGAGCAGGCGACACCGTAAGAAGCACGGCACGGGGAGATCCCGTGCGGTCAGGTACCTCGCGAGTTGGAAGTAGGTCGAGATTGCGATGAGCACTCGATGAGTACGCGATGAGTACGCCCATGAAGTAGCGACGGTCCGGCGGTAACCGGACCTTGAAGGAGCGAAGTGGCTAAGGTCCGGGTATACGAACTCGCCAAGGAGTTCGGTGTGGAGAGCAAGGTCGTCATGGCCAAGCTCCAGGAACTCGGTGAATTCGTGCGTTCGGCGTCCTCGACGATCGAGGCGCCGGTTGTCCGTAAGCTGACCGACGCTTTGCAGGGACCCGGCTCCGCCGGCAAGTCCGCTGCCAAGCCCGGCGCGCCCCGCAAGGCCGCGCCCCCCGCCCCCGCCAAGCGCGANGNCNGAACCCCCAGGC
>NZ_CP095474.1:4284294-4284377 GCF_023614315.1 Streptomyces sudanensis
CCGNGGCGCCCTCCCCGGCGCAGGCGGCCCGTCCCGCGGCCCCGAAGCCCGGCGCGCCCGCGCCGAGGCCCGCGGCCGCCGAG
>NZ_CP095474.1:4284478-4284746 GCF_023614315.1 Streptomyces sudanensis
CACCGGGCCGGGGGCCGGCGGCCCCCGCCGGCCCCCGGCCCGGTGCCACTCCCGGCCCGCGTCCCGCCGCGCGTCCCCAGACGCCCGGCGGCCAGCAGGCCGGCGGACGCCAGGGCGCCCCGCGCCCCGGCCAGCAGGCCCCCCGTCCCGGTGGCCGCCCCGCCGGTCCGCGTCCGGGCAACAACCCCTTCACCTCCGGCGGTTCCACCGGCATGGCGCGCCCGCAGGCGCCCCGTCCGGGCGGTGCCCCGCGCCCCGGCGCCCCGGG
>NZ_CP095474.1:4284771-4284978 GCF_023614315.1 Streptomyces sudanensis
GCCCCGGCCAGGCCGGACCCCGTCCGCAGGCCGGCCCCGGCGGTCCGCGTCCCACTCCCGGCTCCATGCCGCGTCCCCAGGCCCCGCGCCCGGGCGGCGGCCCGGCCGGCAACCGCCCGAACCCGGGCATGATGCCGCAGCGTCCCGCCGCCGGCCCGCGTCCCGGCCCCGGCGGTCGCGGTCCCGCGGCCNGCNGACGNNCTGTCT
>NZ_CP095474.1:4285003-4289914 GCF_023614315.1 Streptomyces sudanensis
TTTTTTTGTTGTGCATGGTGTGGCGACCACCGATAGTTACACGTAGGGAGGCGTCGGCGGGGTCAGATGTGTATAAGGGTCAGGCCCCGGGCGGTGGCGGCGGCTTCGGCGGCGGGCGTCCCGGCTTCGGCGGCCGTCCCGGCGGCCCCGGCGGCCGTGGCGGCACGCAGGGCGCGTTCGGCCGTCCGGGCGGTCCCGCCCGTCGCGGCCGCAAGTCGAAGCGGCAGAGGCGCCAGGAGTACGAGGCCATGCAGGCCCCGTCCGTGGGCGGCGTGATGCTGCCCCGCGGCAACGGCGAGACCGTTCGCCTGTCGCGCGGCGCGTCCCTCACCGACTTCGCGGAGAAGATCAACGCCAACCCGGCGTCGCTCGTCGCGGTGATGATGAACCTCGGCGAGATGGTCACCGCCACGCAGTCCGTCTCCGACGAGACGCTGCAGCTCCTCGGCGACGAGATGAACTACACCGTTCAGATCGTCTCCCCGGAGGAGGAGGACCGCGAGCTGCTCGAGTCCTTCGACCTCGAGTGGGGCGAGAACGAGGGCGGCGAGGAGTACCTCGCCCCGCGTCCGCCGGTCGTGACCGTCATGGGTCACGTCGACCACGGCAAGACCCGCCTGCTCGACGCGATCCGCAAGACGAACGTCGTCGCGGGCGAGGCCGGCGGCATCACCCAGCACATCGGCGCCTACCAGGTGGCGACCCAGGTCAACGACGAAGAGCGCAAGATCACCTTCATCGACACCCCGGGTCACGAGGCGTTCACCGCCATGCGTGCGCGCGGTGCCAAGTCCACCGACATCGCGATCCTCGTGGTGGCGGCGAACGACGGTGTGATGCCCCAGACGGTCGAGGCGCTGAACCACGCCAAGGCGGCCGACGTGCCGATCGTGGTCGCGGTCAACAAGATCGACGTCGAGGGCGCCGACCCGGTCAAGGTGTGCGGTCAGCTGACCGAGTACGGCCTGGTGGCCGAGGAGTACGGCGGCGACACGATGTTCGTCGACATCTCCGCCAAGCAGGGGCTGCACATCGACTCCCTGCTGGAGGCCGTCATCCTCACGGCGGACGCCTCGCTCGACCTGCGGGCCAACCCGGAGCAGGACGCGCAGGGCATCGCGATCGAGTCGCACCTCGACCGCGGCCGCGGCGCCGTGGCGACCGTCCTGGTCCAGCGCGGCACGCTGCGGGTCGGCGACACGATGGTGGTCGGCGACGCGTACGGCCGCGTCCGGGCGATGCTCGACGACAAGGGCAACAACGTCGAGGAAGCGGGTCCGTCGACCCCCGTCCTGGTCCTGGGCCTCACCAACGTCCCGGGCGCCGGCGACAACTTCCTTGTCGTCGACGAGGACCGCACGGCCCGTCAGATCGCCGAGAAGCGCGCCGCGCGGGAGCGCAACGCCGCCTTCGCCAAGCGCGTCCGCCGGGTCTCCCTGGAGGACCTCGACAAGGTCCTCAAGGCCGGTCAGATCCAAGAACTCAACCTCATCATCAAGGGCGACGCGTCCGGTTCGGTCGAGGCCCTCGAGTCCTCGCTGCTCCAGCTCGACGTCGGCGAGGAGGTCGACATCCGGGTCCTGCACCGCGGCGTGGGTGCGGTCACCGAGTCCGACATCGACCTGGCGATGGGCTCCGACGCCATCGTCATCGGCTTCAACGTCCGCGCGGCCGGCCGTGCCGCGCAGATGGCGGAGCGCGAGGGCGTCGACGTCCGCTACTACTCGGTGATCTACCAGGCCATCGAGGAGATCGAGGCGGCCCTCAAGGGCATGCTCAAGCCGGAGTACGAAGAGGTCGAGCTCGGCACGGCGGAGATCCGCGAGGTCTTCCGCTCGTCCAAGCTGGGCAACATCGCCGGTGTCCTCATCCGGTCCGGCGTGGTCAAGCGCAACACCAAGGCGCGCCTCCTGCGCGACGGCAAGGTCGTCGCGGAGAACCTCAACATCGAGGGCCTGCGTCGCTTCAAGGACGACGTCACCGAGATCCGCGAAGGCTTCGAGGGCGGTATCAACCTCGGCAACTTCAACGACATCAAGGTCGACGACGTCATCGCGACGTACGAGATGCGCGAGAAGCCGCGCGGCTGACCCCGGCCGCGCGACACCGGAGCGGAAGCCGGGGCCGGTCGGCGGAAGGAATTTCCGTCGATCGGCCCCGGCCGCTGCGTGTACGGTTCGGATGTCCCCGCCGGTGAACGGCGGGGGCCCACCGAACCCGAACCGGCGGGACATCCGGACTGTCCATGTACGTGGGGACGCTGTCCTTCGACCTGCTCCTCGGCGACGTACGGTCGCTGAAGGAGAAACGCTCCGTCGTCCGGCCGATCGTCGCCGAACTCCAGCGGAAGTTCGCGGTGAGTGCGGCGGAGACCGGCAACCAGAACCTCCACCGCAGGGCCGAGATCGGCGTGGCGGTGGTCTCCGGGGAGATCGGACATCTCACAGGGGTACTGGACCGGTGTGAGCGCCTCGTCGCCGCCCGGCCCGAGGTGGAGCTGCTGTCCGTACGGCGGCGCCTGCACACCGACGAAGAGTGAACGCAAGACGGAAGAGGAGACGGACCGGTGGCCGACAACGCGCGGGCCCGCAAGCTGGCCGATCGCATCCAGGTCGTGGTCGCGGAGACCCTGGACCGGCGAATCAAGGATCCGCGGCTGGGGTTCGTGACCGTCACGGACGCCCGCGTCACCGGCGACCTGCGGGAGGCCACGGTCTTCTACACGGTCTACGGCGACGAGGAGGAGCGCGCCGCGTCCGCGGCCGCGCTGGAGTCCGCCAAGGGCATCCTGCGCTCCGAGGTCGGCAGGCAGACCGGCGTCCGCTTCACGCCGACGCTGACGTTCGTCCCGGACGCCCTCCCCGACAACGCCCGCACCATCGAGGACCTCCTCGACAAGGCGCGGGCCAAGGACGCCGAGGTGCGCGAGGTGTCCACCGGCAAGACGTACGCGGGCGAAGCCGACCCGTACCGCAGGCCGGGCGACGAGGACGCCGACGCCGACGAGGCCGAGGCGGACGACGAGGACGGCTCCGGCACCCGATGAGCAACGCGGAACGCGCCCTCCCGGCCGACGCCGGGAGGGCCCCCGAGGACGGCCTCGTCATCGTCGACAAGCCGTCCGGGTTCACCTCCCACGACGTGGTGGCCAAGATGCGCGGCATCGCCCGCACCCGCCGCGTCGGCCACGCCGGCACGCTCGACCCGATGGCCACCGGCGTCCTCGTCCTGGGCGTCGAGAAGGCCACCAAGCTCCTCGGCCACCTCGCGCTGACGGAGAAGGAGTACCTGGGAACCGTCCGGCTCGGCCAGAACACCGTCACGGACGACGCCGAGGGCGAGGTCACCTCCTCGTCCGACGCGTCCCGCGTGACCCGCGAGGCCGTCGACGCGGCGGTGGCCGAGCTGACCGGCGACATCATGCAGGTGCCGTCGAAGGTGAGCGCCATCAAGATCGGCGGGAAGCGGTCCTACGCGCGGGTGCGGGGCGGCGAGGAGTTCGACATCCCGGCCCGCCCGGTGACGGTCTCCCAGTTCACCGTGTACGACATGCGCGACGCCGTCGCCGAGGACGGCACGCCCGTCGTCGACCTGGTCGTCTCCGTGGTCTGCTCCTCCGGCACGTACGTCCGGGCCCTCGCCCGCGACGTGGGTGCCGCCCTCGGCGTCGGCGGGCACCTCACCGCGCTGCGCCGCACCCGCGTCGGCCCCTACCGGCTGGACGCCGCGCGCACCCTGGACCAGCTCCAGGAGCGGCTCACCGTCATGCCCCTCGCCGAGGCCGCCGCCGCCGCGTTCCCGCGCTGGGACGTCGACGAGCGGCGCGCGAAGCTGCTCCTCAACGGCGTCCGCATCGACATGCCGCCCCACGGGCCGGGCCCCGTCGCCGTCTTCGACCCGCGGGGGCGCCTGCTGGCCCTGGTGGAGGAGCGCGGGGGGAAGGCGAAGAGCGTCGCCGTCTTCGGCTGACCGCCCCGCCCCGGACCCGGGGCAGCGCCGCGGGGCGGGCCCGTGCCCGTCCCGCGGCCCCTCTCCGCCGCGTCTCCGCCCGTACCGGGATGCCTATTCACCCACTCGGACGGGCGCTCGGAGCGAACGGGGGAGCATCCGGGGGCGCGTCCGGCGACCGCGTTTCCCGGCCCGATCGGCCCGGTCCTACGGTCGATCCATGGGACGACAGGACCGGGCGGCACTGGTGCGCATCTGTGATCGGGAGGGCCGGACGAGAGGCTCCGGCTTCGTCGCCGACCACCTCGGCACGGTCGTCACCGGCCACGAGACCGTCGACGGCCTGGAGCACGTCGTCGTCCTGGCGCCCGACGGCCGCGAGTGCGCGGTGACCGCCGACGCCGTCACCGCCCTGCCCGCCGACGCCCTCGCCCTGGTCCGCACCGACGGGCTCGGCGTCCGTCCCCTCGCCATCGCCGACCGCCCCGCGCCCCCGGCGGGCACCTACGTCCACGTCCACGCCCACGGCCGGCGCGAGGCACGCGTCCTCGGCACCGTCCGGGCCGCCCGCACCGGGAGCGACGGCCGCCACCACCCCGTCGACGGGGTCCTCGAACTCGCCATCGGCACCGAGGGCCGCGAAGCGCTGGAGCACGACGGCGGGGCCGCGGGCGGACCGGTCCTGGACGCCGCGACCGGCACGGTCCTCGCCGTCCTCACGGGGGCGCTCCGCACCGGCCATCCCGCCGCCGGGCTCGCCGTGCCCCTCGCCGGCGCCGCCGCCCGCACCCCCGGCGGCCCCCTCGCCGCCCTGCTGCGCCGCAACGCCGCCACCGTCCCGGCCCACGGCGCCGCCCTGAACCTCGCGGGAGCCCTGCGGCTCACCGGACTCACCCACCCCGCCCTCCATCCGGCCCGGACCGTCGAGAGGCCCGCCGTCGCCCACCGCCTCGACCTGTTCGC
>NZ_CP095474.1:4289954-4291314 GCF_023614315.1 Streptomyces sudanensis
GAGGCGGGCAGCGGGCGCACCACCGCCCTCGCCGCCCTCGCCCGCCGGCGCGCCACCGGCCCCGCCCCCGAACCGACCCTGTGGCTGCGCGGCGCCGACCTGCGCCCCGGCGACACCTCGCTCGAAGACGCCGCGGGGCGGGCGCTGGACCGGGCCGCCGCCATGGCCGGCGAGGACCCGGACGCCTTCCCGGACACCCGCCCCGGCCTCCGGGCGGCACCGGCCCGGCACGTCGCCCGGACCGCCCGCGACGCGGGCCGGCCGCTGCTGGTCCTGCTCGACGCGCCCGAGGAGATGCCGGGAGCCCTCGCGGAACGGCTGTCCGACTGGACCGCGGAGACGGTGGGCTGGCTCCGGCGGCACGGCGCCCGGCTCGCCCTCGCCTGCGGGCCCGCGTACTGGGAGGCGGCCGGCGCCCTCCACCCGCCGGACGCGCTGTACGGGGACGACGGACCCGACGAGGGGCTCCCGCCCGCCGTGCGGATCGGGGACCTGACCCGCGAGGAGGCCGAGGAGGCCCGCGCCCGGTACGGGCTGCCCCCCGGTGCCCTCGCCCCCGCGGACGCCCGGCACCCGCTGGCGCTGCGGCTCCTCGCGGACGTGCGGGCGGCCCTCCCCGGAGCCGTGCCGGAGCGCGCCGGACGGGCCGACGTGTTCGCCGCCCACCTGCAGTTGCTGTGCCTGCGCGCCGCCCGCCGCGCCGCCGCCGGGCACCGGCCCGCACCGCCGGAGGCGCGGGTGCGGCAGCTCGCCGCCCGGATCGCGGGCAGCGCCCACGAGGCGGCGCGCCGCTGCCTCGGTCCGGGCCACGGCGAACTGGACCGGGTCTCGTTCGAGGAGCTGTTCCCGTGGGGCGCCGGCTGGGCGCCGGCGGTGCTCACGGAGGGGCTGGTGGTTCCGGCGGGCGCCGGGTACCGGTTCGCGGACGAGGGGTTCGCGCAGTGGCTCCAGGCCGCCCAGGTGGACGTGGACGCGGCGCTGGAGGCCCTGGTGCACGCCCGGCACGACGCCGCCCCGGCCCCGGACCGCCTGCCGTGCGCACCGCCGGGGCACGGGGCGGCCCCGTGGCTCCCGCACGCCGCGCCGGCACCGGCCCTGCCCGCGGGCCGTCCGGCTCCCGCGGCCCTGACGGCGGCGCCGGACCCGGCGGGCAGGGCCGACCGTGCGCAGGGTCCCGCNCGCCGGCCTCGCCGCGNCNCCGTACGGCAGCGCGCCGGCCGGGGAGGCCCCGCNGGGGGAGGCGGCGCGGTACGCCTCCGCGCCCGCGGGCCCCGCCCCGCTCGGCGAGGGGCCGCCCGGCGGTGGCGGTCCGGCCGGGCGCCGGGTGCCGGGGGGCGGCCCGGGGCACGCGGTGCCGCCG
>NZ_CP095474.1:4291329-4295659 GCF_023614315.1 Streptomyces sudanensis
GTCCGGCACCGTCCCCGTACGGCCCGCGGGGCGGGGGTCCGGAGCACCCCGGGCGGTTCGCCCCGCCCGCGGGCGGGGCCGGGCAGGGGCCGTTCGGCCCCCCGCCGGCGGCCGGTGCCGACGCGGGCCGCCCCGCCGGGGTGCCCCCGCACCGGGCCGGCGTCGTGGTGGAGGCACTCCTGCTGGTGGAGCGCGGCCAAGGCACCCGTGCGCTCGCGCGGAGGCTGGAACGGCTCGTCCACCACGCGGGCGGACCCGCCGACGCGGACCGGTGGGCGGACAGGCTGCTGCGGGAGACACTGCTGGGCGTCCGGGACGCCCGCCCGTACGCGGACGTCCTGCGGCTGCTGGCCGCACGCCTCACGACACGGCCGGCCCCCGGGGACCGCGACGCGTACGGCCCCTCCTTCTGGGAGCGGCTGCGCCTCGGCGAGGACGAGCGCCTGGACCTCCTGCGCCGTGTCCTGCCCGCCGACGCCCCGCCCCGCACCGCGCGCCGCCCCGGCTGCCTGGAGGCCGTCGCCCGGCGCCTGGCCGCCGACCCGAGGGGGGTGCAGCCCCTGCTGTGCCGGTGGTTCACCGACGACAGGCCCCTCCCCGCCGAACCGGGCTCCTGCGTCCGGCCCACCGTCGCCGGCGTCGCCCGGGCGCTGCTCCACACCCACCGGGACCTGGCCCCCGACGACCTGTGCGAGGCGCTGGTCGCCACCGCCCACCCGCACGCCGACGGGCTCCTCGCCGACCTGGTCCGCGACGAACCCGCCGCCCTGTGCCGCGCCGTCGACCGCTGGGCGCACGACGACGCGCGCCCCGCCCGCCGCGTCGCCGCCGCCGCGTACGGACCGCTCCTCGCCGCCCGCGTCACCGCCGACGCCGACCGCGAGGCCCTGCGGTACGCCGCCCTCGCCCTCCTCTCCCGCCCGGGCGACAGCTCCCTGCACGGCGCCGCCCTCGCCGTCCTCGTGCACGACCCGCACAGCCGCGCCCGCCACCTGCCGCAGGCCCTCGCCGCGTTCCGGGACGGCGACCGCGGGCTGCCCGCCCGGACGCTGACGGCCGCGCTCGCCACCCACCCCGAGCCGGTCCTCGCCGCCTTCCGCGCCCGGCTGCACACCGGCGGCCCCGCGGCGGCCGCCGACGTCCTGGACGCCCTGGCCGAGGTTGGCACCCCCGCGCTCGCCCGCCGCGCCGCCGCCCTCGTCCGCGGGTACGTCGACAGCCGTCCCGACGGCGCCGCGCACGCCGCGGCCCACGTCGACCGGCGGCTGGAGCAGGGCCCCGCCGCCCGCGCGGCCCTCCTCCCGCTCGTCACCGACCTGCTGCGGGACCCCCGCGCCGGGGTGCGCGCCGCGCTGGCCCCGGTCCTGGCGGCGCCCGGCACCCCCGCGTCGCGGGCCCTGCGCGGCGAACTCCTCGACGTGCTGATCGACTCGGAGCGGCACGAGCACCCCGATCCCGCGGTGCCCGAGGCGCTGCTGAGGGCCGCCGCCCGCGGAGCGGCGGAGCGCCCGGAACCCCGCACCCGAGACCTCGTCCTGCGCGGCGGCGAACTCCTGGCCCGCGCACCGGGCGGCGCGGAGCGCCTCGACCCGCTGCTGGCCGGACTGGCCGGCGAGGTCCCCGCCTTCGCCGCCCTCCTGGACGACTGGCTCACCGCCGACCCGGACCGGTGGGCGGCCCTCACCGGCCCCGCCGTCCGCCGCGCCACCGGGCGGCCGGTCGCGGGGGCCGCGCCCGTGACCGGGCGGACGGCGCTCGCCATGCCGGTGCGGGCCGAGCCCCGGGAGCATGGCACCCTTAGACCTGCGTATCGGTCATGACGTACTGACGTACACGGGTTCGGGCGAGGAGCGGTCACAGTGCAGCGCTGGCGAGGCTTGGAGGAGATCCCCCAGGACTGGGGGCGCAGCGTCGTCACCATCGGTTCCTACGACGGCGTCCACCGCGGCCACCAGCTGATCATCGGCCGGGCCGTGGAACGCGCCCGGGAACTGGGCCTCCCCACCGTCGTCGTCACCTTCGACCCGCACCCCTCCGAGGTGGTCCGCCCCGGCAGCCACCCGCCGCTGCTCGCCCCGCACCACCGGCGGGCGGAGCTGATGGCGGAGCTGGGCGTCGACGCGGTGCTGGTCCTGCCGTTCACGACCGGGTTCTCGAAGCTGTCGCCCGCCGACTTCGTCGTGAAGGTCCTCGTCGACAGGCTCCACGCGCGCCTGGTCGTCGAGGGCCCCAACTTCCGCTTCGGCCACCGCGCCGCCGGCAACGTCGGCTACCTGGCCGAGCTGGGCGCCGTGTACGACTACGAGGTCGAGGTCGTCGACCTGTACGTGACCGGCGAGGCGGGCGGCGGGGCCCCGTTCTCCTCGACGCTGACCCGGCGTCTGGTCGGCGAGGGCGATGTCGCGGGCGCCGCCGAGATCCTGGGCCGCCCGCACCGCGTCGAGGGCGTCGTCGTCCGCGGTGCCCGGCGCGGCCGTGAACTGGGCTACCCGACGGCGAACGTGGAGACCCTGCCGCACACGGCCGTCCCCGCCGACGGCGTCTACGCCGGCTGGCTCACCGCGAACGGCGAGCGGATGCCGGCGGCGGTCTCCGTCGGCACCAACCCGCAGTTCGACGGCACGGAGCGCACCGTCGAGGCGTACGCCATCGACCGCGTCGGCCTGGACCTGTACGGCCTGCACGTGGCCGTCGACTTCCTCGCCCGCGTACGGGCCCAGAAGAAGTTCGAGTCGATCGAGGCGCTGCTGGAGGCCATCGCGGACGACGTGGAGCGCTGCCGCGAACTGACCGCGGAGTACGACGCGCGCTAGCCGCACGGAAAAAGGGCCCGCGCCAGCCGCACGGGAAAGGACCCGCACCAAGGAGACGAGTGCGGGTCCTTTCCGTCGCGGCGCCGCGGCGCCGGGATGTCGCGCTGGTGCGCCGTCACTCCGGCGCGGGGCCGGGGGCCTGCGGGGCTGCTGGGGCCAGGCGGGGGCCGCGGCGGGGTCGCCGTACGGCCGGTCGACCGGCTGGGGCGGCTGCCCGGGGGCGCCCGCCGCGGGCTGCTGCGGCGGGCCCTGCGGAGGCATCCCCGGCTGGGCGAACCCGCCGGGAGCCTGCGGCGGTTGCCCGTAGGGCTGACCGGGATACGGCTGACCGGAGGCGGGCTGACCGGGATACGGCTGACCCGGCGTCGGCTGGCCGCCGTACGGCTGACCGGGCGCCGGCTGGCCGGGCATCGGCGGTGCCATCTGCGGCGGCATGCCGCCGTGCCCGCCACCGGTCCACAGCCCCTGCTCCTGCTGTGCGCGCGTGAAGTCCTCGGCGACCAGTGCGGCGAGGTTGAAATACGCCTCCCGCGTCTTCGGCCGCATCATGTCGAGGTCGACCTCGGCGCCCGCCGCCAGGTGCTCGTCGAACGGCACCACGACGACGCCCCGGCAGCGCGTCTCGAAGTGCTGGACGATGTCCTCCACCTTGATCATCTTGCCGGTCTCGCGGACGCCCGAGATGACGGTGAGGGAACGCTGCACCAGCTCCGCGTACCCGTGCGCGGAGAGCCAGTCCAGCGTCGTGGAGGCGCTGGAGGCGCCGTCGACGGACGGCGTCGAGATGATGATCAGCTGGTCGGCGAGGTCGAGCACCCCGCGCATGGCGCTGTAGAGCAGGCCGGTGCCGGAGTCGGTGAGGATCACCGGGTACTGGCGGCCGAGCACGTCGATCGCCCGCCGGTAGTCGGCGTCGTTGAACGTCGTGGAGACGGCCGGGTCCACGTCGTTGGCGATGATCTCCAGTCCGGAGGGCGCCTGCGACGTGAACCGGCGGATGTCCATGTACGAGTTGAGGTACGGGATCGCCTGCACCAGGTCGCGGATGGTCGCCCCGGTCTCGCGCCGCACGCGGCGGCCGAGCGTGCCGGCGTCCGGGTTCGCGTCGATGGCGAGGATCTTGTCCTGCCGCTCGCTGGCGAGGGTGGAGCCGAGCGCGGTCGTCGTGGTGGTCTTGCCGACGCCGCCCTTGAGGGAGATGACGGCGATCCGGTAGCAGGACAGGACGGGCGTGCGGATCAGCTGGAGCTTGCGCTGCCGCTCCGCCTCCTCCTTCTTGCCGCCGAGCTTGAAGCGGGAGCCGGCGGAGGGGTTGCGGCTGCTCTTGGGCTTCTGCTTGGTGTTGCGGAGCAGCCGGTCCGAGGACAGTTCGACCGCCGCCGTGTAACCGAGCGGGGCGCCCGGCACGGCCGACTGCCGCTGGTCGTGCGCCACCGGCGACGGCCAGGCGGCACCGGCGCGGGGATCGGCGGCGGGTGCGGGGGNGTGCTCCTGCGGCTGCCCCGGGGGANCGGGGG
>NZ_CP095474.1:4295683-4295776 GCF_023614315.1 Streptomyces sudanensis
GGCTGGGGCTGTCCGTGGCGGGGGTGCGGGAAGCCGTACCCGTCCCGCGGAGGACCCGGCTGCTGCGGGGGCCGGCCGGGTCCTCCGCGGGAC
>NZ_CP095474.1:4295795-4296165 GCF_023614315.1 Streptomyces sudanensis
ATGTGAACGGGGGTGGGCCTGCCGGTCGGGCGGGCCCGGCACACCGTGTCCGCCGTCCGGCTGCGCGGGGCCCGCGGAGGGCTGGGCGTGCGGGAAGCCGTACCCGGCGGGGGGCTGAGCGGGGACCTGGCCCTGCTGCGGGAATCCGTACCCGGCGTGCGGCTGCGCGGGCGCCTGGCCCTCCTGGGGGAGGCCGTAGGGGTTCTGGGCCTGCCAGGCGTCCGGTGCGGGGGGCCGGCCGTGCGGGAAGCCGTACCCGGCGTGCGGCTGCGGCTGTGCCGGGACCTGCGGGTCCGGGAACGGCGCCGCCGGCCGCTGCGGCGCGTCGGCGGCGGGAGCCGCGCCCGGCCACGCGGGCGCGGCGCCCGCC
>NZ_CP095474.1:4296190-4304744 GCF_023614315.1 Streptomyces sudanensis
AGAGAGGGGCGGGCCACTGCTGAGGTCCGGTCGTCGTCGCCGGCTGGAACGCGGGCGGCAGCGGCGGCAGGCCCGGTACGGCCGGTCCACCGCCCGGGGCGCCCGGCTGGGCGGGCTGCGGCGGCCACGGCTGCGGGACGGCCCCACCGGCCGCCGGCGCGAAGCCGTGTCCGGGAGCGGCGCCCGGGGCGGGCGCGTGGTCCTGCCCGGGCAGGGAGTCCTGCGCCGGGGCGAAGTCCGGCGCGGGCGCGGGGTTTTGTACGGGTGCGGGGTCCTGTGCGGGCGGGGCCGGCCGGTCGTCGTCGCCGGAGCCGTCGGCACCACCGGCGACCGGCTCGTCGCTCCGGCCGCCATCGCCGCCCGTGTCACCGCTGTCCGCGCCGCCGCCGCCCGTGTCACCGGCGTCCGCGTCGCCGCCGTTCCCGCCGCCGCCGTGACCGCCCTCCGGGGCCTCGTCCTGCGGCTCCGCGGCGGCACCGGCCCGGCCGGTCCGCTCCTCGCCGGCCGGTCCGCCGTCCACCGCACCGGTGTCCGGCGCCGCCCCACCGTCCGCCGTGCCCCCGCCGTCCGGTGCGGGGGCGCCCTCCGGTACGCCGCTGCCGCCGTCCGCCGTACCGCCGTCCCCGGAGCGCTCTCCGGCCCCGGCGGCCGTCCGGGCCTCCACGAGCCCCGCGATCTCGTCCGCCTCCTGCTTCAGTTCGGCGGGGGAGAAGCGCATCGTGGCCCCGCTCTCCGCGCCGCCGCCGCCGAACGGCTGCGCCGCGGGAGCGGGCGGCGGGACGGGCACGTGCGCGGCGGNCGGNGCNNATGCGATNGTCNGTGCGGCTAGATGGGTATAAGGAGTGGGGCTGGAAGCCGCCGCCCTGCGGCAGACCGGGGACGGCGACGNNGGNNGCNCGGNCGGCGGCGGGGGGGACGGGGCCGCGCCCGGGGACGAGGGCTCCGGGCCCCCGGCGTTCTGCGTGTACCAGGCGGGCGGGGTGTAGTCGATGGTGAACTCGCCCGTCATCTCGGCGGCGTCCATGTCGGACGGATCGTCGACGGGAGGAGTGTTCCATCCCCGGTGGAGCTCGTCCCGATCGCCGTTCACTTTGCCTCCTGGTGTGGTCGAGCACCCTTGTGCCGTCGTGGGTGTGGGCGACCGTTCCTGTCGTCCGTGGCCCGGCTCCCCGCCCCGGCGCGCACCGTGCGCCCGCGCGGGGTGGCGGCCGGCCCTTCACACCCTAATCGCCGACGGCGCCCGTGTGTCAGGCCCGTCCGGCCGCGAAGGCGTCCCCGGGAAGGCGGCCCCCACCGCCAAGTGACGGACCGGAACCTCTGCGTGAGGGCGCGCCAGAACGGAGGGCGCCGGGAACCCGCGTACCGACAGGGTCTCACCTTCCCCGGAACGGGCCGCCCCACCGGGGTCCGCGCCGGCCGGAGACCGGCGAGAACCCCTCTCCACGGGAGCGGGCCCCGCCCGCCCGGAATCCCTCCGGACGGGCGGGGCCCACGTCCGCCGTCGTACCGGCGGTTCACTCCAGACCGACCCCCCAGGGGGTCACTTCAGGTCGAACTCCCCGTCGCGCGCGCCCAGTACGAACGCCCGCCACTCCGCCTCCGTGTAGCGGAGGACCGTGTCCGGATCCAGCGAGGACCGCATGGCGACCGCGCCGCCGGGCAGGTAGGCGATCTCGACGCGCTCCTCGTCGGGACTGGTGCCCGGGGCGCCGTGCCACTCCACCCCGGAGATGTCGAGGGCGTACAGCTCGTCCTTCTCCTGTGCGCTGCCCATCGGTCGAGTCCTTTCGTAACGGCTGGGATGAGCGCGCCCCCTCGGGAGCCCGCCCGGTCGACCGCGACCGCGACCGCGGTCCGCGTCGCCTCCCCGGCATCTTAGGGCGGTGCGCCCCCTGCTCCGGGGCCGTTCGACAAACGGCCCCGGGCCCCGCGCCGGCCCGCGCCGCGGCCTCAGTCCATCCGCCGGGCCGCGCCCAGCAGACCCGTCTCCGCGTCGGTGCCGCCCGTCATCACCCAGTGCCGCTCCCGCCCCGCGCACCACAGCGTCACGCCGTCCGCGAGCGTCGGCAGGGCCTCGTACTCGGCCCGCGCCAACCCCAGGATCCGGCCGATCTGCTCCGCCTCCTGCGGGGAGACCCGCTGCACGCCCACGAGCGTCGCGGCGCGCATCAGCCGGGGCGCGACCGGGCTCAGGTACGGCAGCAGCGTCAGCACCGACTGCCACGGCGACGACACCACCCGGCCGCGCGGCGGGCGCATTCCGCAGTCCCGGACGACCAGGACCGGGCTGCCGACCGTCGCGCCCATCGGCGGCACCCGGCCCACGTCGTGCAGCGTGACGCACTCCAGGCCCGCGCCGGCCGCGTGCGCCAGCGCCGTCCATGCCTGCGCCCGGCCCGTCTCGACCGCCACCCGGGCACCCGTGCCCGCCGCGCGCAGCGCCAGCACCTGCGCCGTCCACAGACCGCCGATGAGCAGCACGTCGTACGGGGTGGAGCGGTGGAAGCCCACGATGCGCGGGTTGCCTTCCGCGTCGTCCCCGATGACCACGCCGTCGTCGCCCACCGGCAGGGACAGGGCGTCCAGGCCGCCCGCGACGACGGTGTGGCCGGCGTGGCGCGGGCCGAACAGTCCGCGCGGCGCGCGGGCCGACCGTGTTCCGAACATCACCGCGTCCCTCCCAGCGGCAGCGTCGCCAGCACGCCGGGCAACTGCTCCCGGTCCAGCCGCGCCAGGCCGACCTTCGCGGACCGGGCAGCCTGCTCCAACGCCCGCCGCACACCGATGAGTTCACTGTCCGAGCCACCGGTGATCCGCACGTACCCGGACACGTCCACCGCGTCCTTCCGCGCACCGCGGCGCATCGTCAGGCCGAACGTCGTCGCGTACGCGGGCGTCGCCGTCAGCAGCGACACCAGCCTCGCCAGCGGCGACCCCTCGCCGCCCGCCGGAGCGGGCCAGCGGCCCACCGCGTACGTCGTGTGCCAGCGGTCGTCGCACCGCCACACCCGCGCCGTCTCCACCGTCCGCCGCTGCGGAGTGGCGTCCGGGCGGTGCGCGCGGGCGGCCAGCCGCGGGCTCGCGCACGCCGCGGTCGCCATCGTGGAGTTCAGCTCCTCCTGGTCCAGGACGACGGCCTCGAACCCGGCGCCGGTGATCCTGCTCGCCACGTGGTCCGCCGCGCGCACCAGGCACCGCTGGGCGCCCTGGAGACCGCCGCCGCGCGCCTCCACGGCCTCCCGGCAGCGCTCCGGGTCCAGCTTCAGCGCCACCCACGTCATCCGCAGGGCGGGCGCCCCGGTGCGCTGCTGCAGCGGTGCGTACGAGAGCCGGGCCACCGCCTGCTGCGGCAGGTGCGGCGCCGGCGCGGAACGCACCTGCTGCACCAGCTGCACCGACTCCAGCACGATGTCGTCGACCTCCAGCGCCCCGCCGAGCAGGGACATCGGGAGCGTCCGCGCGCCGAACGCGGGCCTCGGCGCGGCGCCGCCCGCCTCGACCCGCACCACCGCCGTCAGGAACGTGCCGTCACCGAGCATGCCGACGGTGCGGCGCTTCCGGTCGACGTACGGGAACGGCCGGAACCCCGGCAGCCCCTCCACGAGCGGCGCCAGCGACGGGTCGACGTCCACGGCGGCGGGCGCGGCCGCCCGGCGGCGGGCACGCAGCGCCAGCGCCGTCGCCGACCAGTCCGGCACGGTCTGGCCGCGCCGGCGCACCACCGCGAGCAGCACCAGCACCACGGCGACGGACAGGGTCGGGATCAGCCACAGGCCCCGCAGCGCCACCCCGACCACGGCCAGCGCCAGGGCCAGTTCGACCAGGACCAGCTGGCGAAGCCGGAACGGACCCATCCGGCTGCCCCGCGACAGCGGACGCGGAGCGGCGGACGCGGAGGCCGGGACCNGGGNGGGGCNGGGGCCCGCGGCCCGGCGGCCGCTGCCGCGTTGCCGGTGGGAACGGGCGGGGCGCCCCTCGCCGGAACGCCTCGTGCGCGCACGCGTCGCCGTACCCATCGCCGCGTTGCCCCCTCGTGTCCTGAAAGCCAAAACCACACGGCCGTCGACCGGGCGATCACCCTACCTGAGGGGAGCGGGCCCACCGCCAACAGGCATAGTAGGAGGGCGGTTACGACGGCCGGCGCCCCCTGGCACCAGGGGACGCGGCGGCCCAGCGGGGAGAGGGACAGCGGACACATGGCATCGCGTCGGGACGAACTCAACGCCTACACCTTCGCGAAACGGAGACTCGTCGCCCAATTCGTCCAGCCCAACTCCACCGGCTCGGAGGAGAGCGCCCCCCGCCCGCTGCGCGCGGTACTGCCCGGGATCATCGTGGGCGTCGTGGTGCTCGCCGGGTTCGGCGCGTGGGGGATGTTCCGCCCGGTGGCCCCGAAGAGCTGGGACACGCCCGGCGAGAACGTCATCATCGCCAGCAAGTCCACGACGCGCTACGTCGTCCTGAAGACCGGGAAGACGCGGCAACTGCACCCGGTCCTCAACATGGCCTCCGCGAAACTCCTGCTCAACCCCGACAAGGGCACCGTCATCAAGGTCGACGAGTCGGTGCTCGACAGCGGGAGGATCCGGCACGGCGCCACCCTCGGCATCCCGTACGCGCCCGACCGCCTCCCCGACGCGAAGGAGGCCGGGGCCGCCAAGCGCTGGGCCGTGTGCGAACGCCCCGTCGAGGGCGGCCGCGCCATCCAGAAGGCGGCGTTCGTCCTCGCCGACCGCGAGAAGGACAGGACCGAGGGGGCCGGCCGGCTGAGCGGCGGCGACCTGCTGTACGTCGAGGGCCCCGCCCCCGACCGCACCCGGTACATCGTGGACGCCGGCGGCACCGCGTACCCGGTGGAGAAGAACGAACTGCTGCTCCGCCAGCTCGTCGGCCAGGGCCGCACCCCGCAGCGCGTCTCCGCCGGCTGGCTGGAGACCCTCCACAAGGGCGACGAGATCACCTTCCCCACCGTCGACGGCGAGCCGAACTCCCCCGCCGGCGTCCCCGGACTGGACCCCGCGGTGAACCGGGTCGGCATGGTCCTCACCGCCACCGACGGCACCAGGAAGCAGCAGTACGTCGTCCTGCCGGGCCGGGTCGCGCCCGTCTCCGACTTCACCGCGAAGCTCCTGCTGAACAGCCGCGAACTGATCGGACTCGGCCAGAACGGCCAGGCCACCTCCGTCAGCGCCGCCGCCTTCCGGCCGGGCGAGGCGTTCGGCCGCGACAAGAAGTGGCCGCGGGACGCCCCGAAGCCCGTCAACTCCGCGAGCACCGCCGACGGCAGCCGTAACACCGTCTGCAACGTCCTGCACGAGGTCGACGAGGACGACGGCTCCACCACCCTCGGCACCTGGGCCGGGGAGGACTTCCCGGCGCCCTTGCCCACCGGATCCAGCAGCGCCTACGTCACCCCCGGCACCGGCCTCCTCTTCCGCCAGTTCACCGGCTCGCGCACCGACGCCGGCTTCCTGTTCCTCGTCACCGACACCGGCCTGCGGTACGCGATGCAGTCCAACGGCGACAACCCGGCCGACGACTCCGGCATCGGCTCCTCCGGCTCCGCGGAGGAGCGCAAGGCGAGGCTCCTGGAGGCCCAGCAGGCCCAGAACAGGCTCGGCTACAAGGACGTGGACCCGCGGCCCGTGCCGGCCGCCTGGTCGGCGTTCCTGCCGACCGGCCCGCGTCTGTCGACGGCGGCGGCGCGGCAGCCGCAGGGATCCTGAGGCGGAGGCGTACACCATGCGGTCCACGAACAGGCGGCGCGCGAACCGGCGCCGCACGGCGGTCCTGGCGGCAGCGGCGTTCCTCGGGATCACCCTGCCCGCCCCGCCGGCCGCGGCGGACGCGGCGGACACCCCCGGCCAGTGCACGTACCCCGCCAAGCCCTACGAGGGCCGCCCCTGGGCCCTCCAGCGGGTCCTGCTCGACGAACTGTGGAAGCAGTCCACCGGGAAGGGCGTCCGCGTCGCCGTCATCGACACCGGCGTGGACGTCCGGCACCCGCAGCTGAAGCCCGCCGTCGACGTGGGGAGCGGCGTCAACCTCATCCCGAAGGACGCCACGGACGAGCACGGCAACAAGGTCGAGCGCGGCAAGGAGGACGGCACCACCGACACGGTCGGCCACGGCACGAAGGTCGCCGGCATCATCGCCGCGCGCCCCATGAGGGGAACCGGCTTCGTCGGCCTCGCCCCGGACGCGACGATCATCCCCATCCAGCAGAACGACGCGGACGGCAACGGCACGGCCGGGACGCTGGCGTCGGCCATCCGGCACGCCATCGCCGAGGACGCCGACGTCATCAACATCTCCCAGGACACGGCGAACGCCATCGAGCCGACACCGCTGCTGAAGGAGGCCGTCCAGCAGGCCCTGGACGAGGAGATCGTGGTCGTCGCCTCCGCGGGCAACGACGGCCTCGACGGCAACGTCAAGAAGACCTACCCCGCCTCCTACGAAGGCGTCCTCGCCGTCGCTGCCTCCGACCGCAACAACGAACGCGCCGCCTTCTCCCAGTCCGGCGACTTCGTCGGTGTCGCCGCACCCGGAGTGGACATGATCACGACGGTGCCCGGCGGCGGGCACTGCGCCGACAACGGCACCAGCTTCTCCGCCCCGTACGTCGCCGGGATCGCGGCGCTCATCAAGGCCAAGCACAAGGACTGGACGCGCAAGCAGATCGTCGCCCAGATCCAGCAGACCGCGGAGCGCTCGATCGCCGGCCACGACCGGCTTGTAGGGTGGGGCGTCGT
Organism: Streptomyces sudanensis; assembly: GCF_023614315.1. NCBI lineage: Bacteria > Bacillati > Actinomycetota > Actinomycetes > Kitasatosporales > Streptomycetaceae > Streptomyces > Streptomyces sudanensis. The sequence continues at coordinate 4,302,946 of NZ_CP095474.1, forward strand.
GGACCCGGTCCGGGCGCTGACGGAGGACGACAGACCCATCGAGGCCCCGGTCGCCCACGAGGGCGTCACCAAGGCGGAGCCGCCGACACCGGCCGAACTCCACCTGGGCGAGACGCCCGAGCAGCGCAACGCCCGCCTCGCGACGTACGTCGTCGTGGGCGGCGGCGTCCTCGTCGCCGCCATCGCCGGCACCGCGATCGCCCTCCGCGACGCCCGCCGCCGCGACCGCGCGACGGCGCGTCCCGCGAACGGGTGAGGCATCCGCACGACCGCACCGCGACCGAAGGGCCTCCTTCCGCCGACACTGCGGAAGACACGTGGCAGGTAAGCCACTTGGGACTGTCGGAGGCACTGGATAGAGTGACGCGCGTGCGATCGGTGAGTGGCACACGGGGTCCGATCGCCATGCACGACCGCAGGAACAACGGGGAGGGGCAAGGGCCATGGCCGACCTTGAACGCGGCGCAGGCGCGCTACGGAGTTTCCAGTCCAAGATCGACGCACTGCTGACCGAACTCGAGAGCGGCCCCGGCGGCAGCCAGAAGGTCGCCCAGCACACCATCGAACGCGGCGCCTTCAGCGGCACCGGCCTGCCCTTCGCGGAAGCGGACGGCTTCTTCAAGCAGTACGCCCGCGTCCACAAGGAACTGGTGTCCCTCTCCAAGCTCCTGGCCGACCAGATGGAGCTCCTGCGCCTCGGCGTCCGCGCGGCCGACGTCGGCTTCGACAACGTCGACGAGGAGACGCGCCAGCGCTTCCACGCCATCGACGCACGCCTGAAGGAGGCGGCGAAGGAGCACGAGAAGTACGAGAAGCCCGAGCAGAAGCACGAGAAGGCCGGCGGGCCGGAGCAGCCCCGCACGGACATGCCGAACGTCTCCAAGGGCCTGGAGTAACGCCGATGGGAACCGAAGACAAGAACCTCACCCCCGAGCAGTCACAGAGCCAGGCAGCGTCGCAGATCCAGGCCAGGTTCACCACCACGGACCAACTGGAGCGCTTCTCGGCCAAGCTCGGGTTTTTCGGCTTCGACAGCGGCCCCGGCGGCTTCTTCGGCAAGACGGACTTCGAGAACGCCCCGCTCAACGCCATGCTGGACCTCCTCGAAGCGGCCAACCCCTCCGACCTGGAGGCCGCCGGAACAGCCCTGGAGGCCGCCCGGAAGGCGCTCAACGACGCGGCGCGCGACCTGAAGAAGGACGCCGCCGCCGTGGAGCTGAAGGGCGAGGCGGGCACGGAGTTCCAGCGCTTCGCCGCCGACCTCGCGACGTACACGTACAACCTGGCGAGCTTCGCCAACGTCGTGGGCGCGCAGATGAAGGTCGCCAGCACCGGCCTGGCCTCCGTCCGCAACGCCCGCCCGCCCCGCGACAACCGCCCCGACCCGAAGAAGCCCACGGACTTCCCCCCGTCGGAGCGCACGGCGGACAACGAGGAGTACCAGAAGGCCGTCAAGGCGGAGCGCGACCGCCAGGAGGCCATCAATCAGATGAACCGCCTCGCGTCGTTCTACGCGGTCTCGGAGTCGACGCTCGCCTCCCAGGAGCCGCCGAAGTTCCCGGAGCGGCTGAAGGTCGACGTGCCGCCGCCTTCAGTGGGATCCGATAGAAATGAGACGCCGGGAAGTGCCGGGCAGCCGTCGATGGGTTCTGCGGGAGCCAGCACACCACAGGGTGCGTACCCGCGCCCGGCCGAAGCAAGCGGGCCGACCGGAAACACCGGGGCCCCCACGCTCGGCCCCACCCCGTACACGAAATTGCCGACGGTAGTACCGACACTGAACAATCAACGCATATGGA
>NZ_CP095474.1:4304755-4330537 GCF_023614315.1 Streptomyces sudanensis
AGAGTCAGAGGTGTACCCCGCCCTCGCCCACGCCGACCGTGCCCACGGGTGGAGGCCCGTCCACCCCGCCGCCCATGGTCCCCGGCCTCCCGAACACGGGGAAGGCCCCGGCTGTCGGTCGCGTCCCGAGCAATCCGGGAGTTCCCCGTGCGACAGGCCCTAGTACGAGCCAGTTCGGCCGTCCGGGCGTTCCCGGGAGCCCGCACCCGGCTCAGGGCGGTCCTGGTCAGTCGGGACGCACCGCCGGACCGGGTCAGGCGAACACGGTCGGCCGTCCCGGCACGCCCGGCACCCCCGGTGCACCTGCCGCCGGGCGCCAGAACGTGATCGGCGGCCAGGGCCAGAACAACATGGTCGGCCGGCCCGGAGCCCCGGGCACACCCGCCACCGGACGCCCGGGTGGTCCCGCGCCGGTCACCGGTCGTGCGGGCACGGGCATCGTCGGCGGTACCCCGCAGCAGCGTGCCGCCACGGGCGGTGCCACCGCTTCCCGCATCCCCACGGGGACGGTCATCGGTGGCCAGGGTGCGGCACCGGCCCGCCCGTCGGCGGCACGTCCCGCCACGGGTGGTGTCATCGGCGCGAATCCGGGCGCGGCTGCCCGCTCCACGGGCCGGGGCACGCCCAGCGTGAACGGCGTCGTGGGGACCCCGCGCTCGCAGCGCGGCAAGGACCAGAAGGACGAGGAGCACTTCGGCTCCGAACGCCCCGACTACCTGGTGGAAGACGAAGAGACATGGGCGGCCCGGCGGCGCGGCGCCGTTCCCCCGGTAATCGGCTGAGTACAGGAAAGGCGCAGGGAGTCAGGATGACAGCAGGAACGACGCGTCGGCTGCGGCGACGGGTCACGTGCGCGGTCGCGTTGGTCGGCGCATGGTCCATCGGATTCACCGGTCTGGCTCCCTCCGCCGCGGCGGAGGACGTACGCGCCCAGCAGTGGTACCTGGACGCGATGCGCGTCGACAAGATTTGGAAGAAGACCACCGGAGAAGGCATCAAGGTTGCCGTGATCGACTCCGGGGTCAATCCGTCCACCCCATCGCTCAAAGGGCAGGTACTCAAAGGACGCGACACAAGCGGAGCGGGCGGAGGAACCGCCGACTACTCGGGCCACGGCACCACCATGGCCGAACTGATCGCCGGCACCGGGCGTGGTGGAGGGCTGCAGGGGCTTGCCCCCGGGGCCAAGATCATTCCATTTCGCATTGCGGTCGATGACATCAGCAAACGAAAGAACGCATGGCACATCGAAGACGCCATGCGCGCCGCTGTCGACAGCGACGCCAAGATCATCAGCATGTCGTTCGGCACCATGGGCGAGACCGAGCGGATGAGGGAAGCCGCTAAGTACGCGCAGAGCAAGGGCAAGCTCATGTTCGCCTCGGCTGGCAACACCGGGGACGAGGACAACGCCCATCAGTATCCGGTAGGGCTGCCCGAGGTCGTGGGGGTTGCCGCGACCGACTCGGAAGGCCGGGTCGGCAAGTACTCCACTCACGGCGACATCGTCGACATCTCCGCTCCGGGCAGCGACATCCCCGAATGGTGCGATGCGACGTTTACCCGTTACTGCGGGGGATCAGACGGCACCAGTGCCGCCACCGCCATCGCCTCCGCCACCGCCGCCCTGATCTGGTCCCTGCATCCGGACTGGAACGCGAACCAGGTCCTGCGCGTCATGTTCGAGAGCGCGGGCAAGGGCGAGGGCTGGAAGCCAGGCACGGTCAGCAATTACGTCGGGCACGGCGTGGTCCGCCCCGGAGCCCACATCAACCGCGGTCTGGGCAAGCCCGGTGACCCCAACGTCAACCCCTTGACGAACGAGAACACGGCCGGTTCCAAGGGCGGTTCGTCCGCGTCCCCCGCCTCGCCCGCCGCGTCCGCACCAGCTTCGTCACAAGCCCCGCGGGGCCAGGCCACACCCGGTCAGACCGTGGCAGGCTCCAGCGAGGAAACCGGGGGCGGGAGCTCCCTCGGTCTCATTCTTGGCGGCGCCGCAGCCGTGGTCGTCGTCGCGGGAGGAATCCTCTTCGCACGCAAGCGCCGTACGGCGTAGCGGCAGGGACAGGCAGCCCGCACCCGACGGTGGCGATCCGACCCACCGGGAACCTCCAGAGAGGAAGCACATCGCATGACAGTGCAGAAGGTCAATGACGCCGCTCTTACGAAGTTGCAGCAGGAACTGACCTGGCAGTTCGACGACGTGAAGAGCCAGCTGTCCGTCCTGCAGGGGACGATCGACGGCCTGGAGGGCCGCTGGGCCGGTATCGGTGCCGGTGCGTTCAACACGAAGCAGACCGCGATCAACCAGAACATGGTCGGCATCGGCAAGCTCCTGCTGAAGTTCCAGGAGGCCATCGAGGCGGCCCGCACCATCGCCGGCAACACGGACACCGAGGTCGAGGCCGCCCTCAAGGGCGTCGACGTGGTGGAGGGCTACTCGGGCAGCGCCTCGGCCGAGGCCCGCACGTCCAACCTCAGCAAGTACTGACCCCTCCCGGCCGTGCACCGCTCTGGGCCGGCCCATGACAGCACGACCCGGTTGGAGGACCGATGACCAACGACGGCACCATGATCGTCACTTACGCGAGCCTGCAGGAGGCCGCGGGCAACATCGAGAAGCAGGCCGAGCGGCTGAACAGCAGCCTTGAGGCCATCCAGGCGAAGATCGCGTCGATCTCGCACCTCTGGGAAGGCGAGGCCCGCGAGGCGTACAAGACCGCGCAGACCGACTGGGACCGCAGGGCGATGGAGATCCACAAGGCGCTGAACCAGATCGCCCGCGCGGTCCGCGAGGCCGCTCCGGCCTACCAGCAGGGCGACAAGAAGGCCGCGTCCAACTTCATGTAAGCAACGGCACCGGCCAACACCGAAAAGGGGCGGACACGCGCGGGAGGTGTCCGCCCCTTTTCAACTTGGAAATCTTCTCCGCAGGCTCAGGCGGCGCACTTGGACTTGATCAGGTTGGGGATGTAGGATTTCAGAAAATTTTCGATGCTTTCGCGCCGCTCCACAGGACCCTTCGTCGGCTTGTTCGTAGTGTCGAGGCGCAGTGTTACTACCAGATAGCCGTCCTTCGGGCTGGCGCATTGCATGGAAAGCAGTGCGCCGTCTTCTCCGACTGCAGTGCTGGCGACTCCTGGGATCTTGACGGGTTGCGGGTTTTCAAAGGGGTGGGCTCCTTCCACTGCGTAGTGGAGAGCGTCAATGTTTGCTTCGTTTCGCAATGTGTTGATGCGCATGCTGCGCTTCTTGTCAATCAGAACGACGCATACTTGACTGTTGTCTGGCTCGCTCGTCAAGTCCCGAATGTAGAGATGCAGGTCCTTTCCAGCGGGAAGTAGGGGCTTGACAGCGGACGCCTCCACTCCTTTCGCCTGACAGAAGGGGTCGGGAATGGCGTAATCCTGATTTTCTGTCGACAGGCAGCCTGACAGGGAGAGTGCCAGAAATCCTGCCGCAGCGGCACGTGTGGTCTTCATCATCCTGTACCCGCCAACCCTCGCGCCGTAGCGCCACCATCCTCGGTGGCACTATTGAATTTGTCGATCGTCGTGTACTCGGTTTCACCGTCTAGTCGATCACTGTTGACTTCCCGCCAAATCCCTGCGAGTGCTCCAATCCGCCCTTCGCTGTCTGCATTTGTCTCCATCCTTGATCGAGCCCGACCCTCGTCAATTCTTTTCGTCTCCTCTTCGAGCCACTTGTCGGTGACCATCTCGATCTTCCGGTCCACCGCATCGCCCACCACGGGGACGTAGCTCGCCACTCCGGCCCAGCCGTGGTACTGCCACTTCGAGTCCCAGGTGGCTTTGCTCTTCGCGTCGTCCACATCGATCTGCAGGCCCTGGTAACGGGCCTCCTCCAGGAAACCGATGGTGCGACCGGCTCGGCGCCAGGACTCCTCGTGCCCGTCCTCATTCACGTGGATATCCCGGACGATCTCCCGGTTGATGCCGTCCTGGAGCGTTCCGTACGCGAACTGGTCCCTGGAGATCTGCTTCGCCACCTCCAGGACAGCACGCCGGTCCAGCTGACTCTCGTCGTCACCGTGGGCGCTCGTCGCTTCGTGGACGTCGTCTCCGTGATTGCTCATGACCAGTGCCATCGGGGTGCGCAGAGAGGGCGGAAACTTGTCGCCCTCTTTCGACAGGTGCTCCAACGCGGCATCGAAGACCCGCGTGTTCGCTTCGGTGTGCTGGACGTAACCACTGCCTGGACTCTGAGGGTCGATGCCGGTGGTCGCAGCCACCAGCGCGGCACCGAACCCCTGCCGGGTGTCGGCGTCCTCGAGGTCGGGCCTCCACCGTGATCCTTCACCTCCCTGCGCCCAGGGTGTGTCGGGATCGAACTCCCCCCAGGGGCGTCCCTCGATGTCCACCACGTTCCAGTTGCGTTCCCGAGTCAGGTACTCAAGGTGGGACTTCCCGTTCTTCGGGTCCAGGAAGGCAGCGGCCGTCTCCGGCTCCCGCGCCATGATGCCCAGCAGGCCGTCGAGCGGATCGTTGGCGAACCACTTGCTGTGTGGCTCGATCAGCGCCGCAGGGAGGTCCCACGCGTCGTTCCGTTTGAAGGGGTTGGCCTTCTCCGCGGCGATCATGTCGTCACCGAGGTCGTGCAGCAGTTGCTCCGGGTAGGAGCCGCTGCCCTGCTGCATGAGGGTGACGAGCGTGTGATAGCCGCGGATGGGCTGTCCCCGCCACTCGTACTGCCGCATGCCGGCCTCCTTCAAACCGGTGACCCACTCCCTGTAGAACCCTGAGCGCGGATCGCGTGTCGCACTCGCCAACGCGTCGGCGTACCCCCTCTGGAGTCCCAGGTAGCTCTGCTGGTGGGCCCTGTCCTCGTCGTAGGCCCAGACGTTGAGCTGGTTCGCCAGTCTGATGGTGCCCTCGGGGCCGAGGTGGTTGAGGAGCATCCGGCTGAACACCTTGTCCCCGGCGTTGTCCCGTTGCAAGCGGACCCATTCCTCCAGGTCCTCCGGCTTCTCGCCCTTCAGCGCCTGCTCCGCGTAACGCTGTGCGAGGCGTGCCTCGACCTTCTCGATGTCGCCCACCGCGTTTCCGTTGAACCCATGTGTCGCCCCAGGGGCCGCCCCGTCGGGCCGCCCGCCGAACGCGGCGTCGCGGAGCACGAGGCGAGCGCCCTTGTCGGCGTCGTCCACCGCCCGTACCGCGTCGGCGACCGCTTGGGTCCACTGCAGCTCACGAACCGCACGAGCCGTGTCCGGCGTGACGGGGCCGCTGTCCTTCCGTTCCTTCGACACCTCCGGGTCTTCGTGCGCGATCCCTTTGGAGTCGATCGACATGCCCGCTTTCCGGGCCGCCGCCACAAGGTGGTGGAGCGCCCGGATCCGCGCGGTGAACTGCGCGTGGGCATCACGGAGGAGGGAGGCGACGGCTCGTGCCTCGACGCCTGCCGCCGTGTACTGCCGACGGGTCGCCTGAAAGCGGGCCTTGGCCGCAGTAGCGCTGGCGCCGACCCACGCCCCGCTGGTGGTGATGCTGAGGACCTGATCGGAATAGGCGTCTCCGAGCCTTTCGAAGCCCTCTGCCATGTCCCCCCAGGAAGCGGCCGCTGTGACCAGGGGGGACAGGCGGACGGACATGACCTGCTGGTAGGTGAGCACGGTGATTCCCTCCCCGCCTAGACGCGGTGCTCGTCGTCGAAGGGAACCGGTTGCGGAATGGCGGAAAGTCGACCCATGACTTCGACATCCGTGTGCCTCAGGTCCTTCCTGGCTGTGCTCAACGCGGCTTCGTCCGCTTCCAGCCTCCGCTTCAGGCTCTCCACCTGCTTGCGCCATTCGCCGTGCGCCGCCCGCAGGCCGACACCGGTCGCCCACTCGGCGAACTCGCGCTCGGCTGTATCGGTCTCCTCGTCCGCTTCGCCCCCGAGCGCACCGGTCCGCGGTCGGATGGCCTCGTTCAAAGCCCTGATGGCCCCTGCTTTCGCCGCCGCGTCGGTCTTCAGCACCGCCGGGCCGCCGGGGCTTCCGCCGACTCCGTTCAAACGCATCCGGCTCCCGAGGCGCTCGGCCGCCTCGGCCTTCAGCTGCTCCCACTCGTCCCAGGCCATGTCCGGGCCTCCCCCACCCTCGTGAACGGCGTATCGGTGACGCGCGGTTCACGCTAGGCAACGGCGCATCCCCACCTCAAGTGGTGAAGCGACCCCGGAGTGTCAACGGCCCCGTTCAAGCCGATGGGGCGCCCACCGGCAAGGCGGGCGCCCCACGACCGGCCGGCCGCGATACGGCCGTACGGGCGTCCTACCGCGCGTCGGACGGCATGAGACCCGTCTGCACCAGCGGGTTGCCGCGCTGGCGGGAGACGAAGACGCCGCGGCCCGGGGGCATCGGGCGGGGCCGGACACCGCCCAGGATCTCGCCCTCGTGCGGGTCACCCGACAGCAGGACGCCCTGCGCGCCCAGCTCCATCATGCGCTGCATGAACGGCTCGTACGTCGACCGGCTCGCGCCCGCCGCGTTGCGGGCGATGACGAACCGGACGCCCACGTCCCGTGCGAAGGGCAGGAGTTCGGTGAGCGGCGCCAGCGGGTTGCCGCTGGACGTCGACACGAGGTCGTAGTCGTCGACGATCACGTACACCGTCGGGCCCTGCCACCAGCTGCGGTCCCGCAACTGCTGCGCGGTGACGTCCTCCGACGGCGTGCGGCGCCGCATCAGCCCGGCCAGGGCCTCCACGTGGTGGTCCATGTTGTTGGACATCGGCACGTACTCCGCCAGGTGCGTCGGCGGGGTGGCGTCCAGCAGCGTGCGCCGGTTGTCGATGACGAACAGCTTGCAGCCATCCCCGTCGTAGCGCTCGCTCAACTGCTTGATCAGCAGCCGCAGCAGGTTCGACTTGCCCGACTCGCTCTCGCCGAAGACCAGGAAGAACGGGTCGCGTTCGAAGTCGACGAACACCGGCGCCAGGTTGTTCTCGTCGATCGCGAAGGCGATCCCGCGCTCCGGGTGCGCGAAGCCCGCGGGCAGGTTCGCCGCCGGCAGTTCGCGCGGCAGGAGCCGCACGCCCGGCGCGCCCGGTAGTGTCCAGTGCCGGGACACCTCCTGCGCCATCGCCGCCGTCGCCTCCGACAGGTCGCTGCCCGAGTTGATGCCGTCGATGCGCGGCACCGCCGCCATGAAGTGCAGCTTCTCCGGGGTGAGGCCCCGCCCCGGCACGCCCGTCGGCACGTTCTGCGCGACCCGGCGGTCCAGCTCGGAGTCCATCGGGTCGCCGAGCCGCAGCTCCAGCCGGTTCATCAGGTGGTCCTTGAGGTTGGCGCGCACCTCCATGGACCGGGACGCGGTGATGACCAGGTGGATGCCGTAGCCGAGGCCGCGTGCCGCGATGTCCATCACGAGGTGCTCCAGGCCCTCGTAGTCGGTGCGGAAGCTGCCCCAGCCGTCGATGACGAGGAACACGTCGCCCCACGGCTGGTCCGCCACCGAGATCTCGCCGCGCGCCCGCAGCCGCCGGTACGTGGCGATCGAGTCGATGCCGGCGCTGCGGAAGTACTCCTCGCGCCGCGACAGGATGCCGTACACCTCCGCGACCGTGCGCCGCACCCGCTCCGGGTCCAGGCGCGAGGCGACCCCGCCCACGTGCGGCAGTCCCGCGATCGACGACATGCCGCCGCCACCGAAGTCCAGTCCGTAGAACTGCACCTCGTGCGGCGTGTGGGTCAGTGCGAACGCCGAGATCAGCGTCCGCAGCAGCGTCGACTTGCCGGACTGCGGTCCGCCCACGATCTGCATGTGGCCCGCCGCGCCGGAGAAGTCCCGGTACAGGGTGTCGCGCCGCTGCTCGAACGGCTTGTCCACCACGCCGACCGGCACGACCAGCCGTCCCGCACCCTCGAAGCCGGGCTGCGTCAGCCCCCGCCCCGGCACCTCGGCCAGGCCGGGGAGCAGTTCGTCCAGCGGCGGCGGGTTGTCCAGCGGCGGCAGCCACACCTGGTGCGCCTCCACGCCGCGGCCCTCCAACCGCCGCACGATCACGTCCAGCACGGAGTCGGCGAGCGCGTCGTCCTCCGGCCGGCCCCCGTCCGCCTGCGCGGGGCGGGCCGCCGGCTGCGCGTACCGGATCGGCACCGGCGCCGCCGTGAACGGCACCGGCCGCCGGTCCACCGGCAGCGGGCCCCCGGACGCCGCCAGCGCCTGCGTCGGGGAGCGGTACACGCCGGACACGTACGCCGCCTTGAACCGCACCATCTCGTCCGTGCCGAACTTCAGGTACCCGGAGCCGGGCACGTTCGGCAGGTGGTACGCGTCCGGCACGCCGATCGCGGCCCGCGACTCGGCAGCGGAGAAGGTCCGCAGGCCGATCCGGTACGACAGGTACGTCTCCAGGCCGCGCAGCCGGCCCTCCTCCAGCCGCTGCGACGCCAGCAGCAGGTGCACGCCCAGCGACCGGCCGATGCGGCCGATCTGCACGAACATCTCGATGAAGTCCGGTTTCGCGGTGAGCAGTTCGCTGAACTCGTCGATGACCAGGACGAGCGAGGGGATCGGCTGCAGCGGGGCGCCGGCCGCGCGGGCCTTCTCGTAGTCGTGGATGTTCGCGTAGTTGCCCGCGTCGCGCAGCATCTCCTGGCGGCGGTTGAGCTCGCCGCGGATGGAGTCGCCCATGCGGTCCACCAGCGTCAGGTCGTCCGCCAGGTTGGTGATGACGGCGGCGACGTGCGGCATCTGCGACATGCCGGCGAAGGTCGCACCGCCCTTGAAGTCCGCGAGGACGAAGTTCAGCGTCTCCGACGAGTGGGTGACCGCCAGGCCCAGCACCAGCGTCCGCAGCAGCTCCGACTTGCCGGAGCCGGTCGCGCCGACGCACAGGCCGTGCGGGCCCATGCCCTCCTGCGCGGCCTCCTTCAGGTCCAGCATGACCGGCGAGCCGTCCTCGCCGACGCCGATCGGCACGCGCAGCCGCTCCGACTGGGACCGCGGCCGCCAGGTCCGGCTCACGTCCACCGACGCCGCGTCCCCGAGGTTGAGCAGGTCGGTGAACTCCAGGTTCGCCAGCAGCGGTTCGTCGTCGTCGCCGCCCGACGCCATGCGCAGCGGCGCCAGTTGGCGGGCCAGCGCTTCGGCGGCCTCCAGGCTCAGCCCGTCCGGCGTGCCCTCGTACACCAGCCCGTGGCCCGACTCCAGCCGCAGCTCGCCGGGGCGGACCACCACCGACAGCTGGCCGCGCGCCCCGGCGCCCTCACCGCGCACGACCTCGACGACCGTGACGCCCTGCAGGCCCTCCGCGGAGGCCAGCGGCGACATCGGCGGCACCGTCTGCCCGTCGAGGACGACCACCACGTGCGGCCGGTCCAGCAGCGGGTGGTCGCCGCCCTGGAAGCGGGGCCGGCCCTCCAGCAGCCCGCCGAGCAGGTCCTGGAGGTCCGCCGGGTCCGTGGTGATCAGGCGCCGGGTGCCGGCCCCGTCGACGGCGCCCCGCGCCTGCGCGTGCGGCAGCCACTTGGCCCACTCCCACTCCGGCGCGGCGTCCCGGCCGGCGGCGACGGCGACGACCAGGTCCTCGGGGGAGTGCAGCGACGCCAGCGAGGCGACCATGGCGCGCGCGGACGCCCGTACGGACTCCTGCTCCCCGCTCACCGTCACGTGGTAGAACGCGCGCAGCGACACCGCCATGGGCAGTCCGTCGAGCGTGCCGTGCGTCGCCAGGAACCGGCGCATCGCGCCCGCCGTCAGCGGCTCCAGGTCGTCCACCGGAGCGGTCTCGGGGGCGATCAGGGGCGTGGCGAGCTGCTGGCTGCCCAGGCCGATGCGCACCTGCCCGAAGTCGTCGTCGCCCACGCGCCGCTCCCACACCCGGCTGCCCTCGGCGACCAGCGCCCACAGCTGCTCGGGGGAGGGGTGCAGGTAGAACTGGGCGTCGCGCTGGAGCCGCGCGGTCCGCAGCACGGCGCGGCGCGTCTGGGTCAGGTACTTGAGGTAGTCGCGCCGCAGGTCGGCGAGTTGCCCCTGGGTGCCGCGCCGGTACCGCACCAGCATCGCGATGCCCATGGCGAGGGTCGACGCGATCATCACCATGCCCATGATCCGCATGATCGGGTTCGGGGTCATGAAGAAGAAGACGACGGAGCCGCCCATGCCGAGCATCGGCAGGATCTGCATCAGCGCCCCCTCCTGCTGCCCGCGGGGCAGCTCGGGCGGGGGTTGCACCTGCACCTGCTCGCCGGGCACTTCGGAGGGCAGGACCCGTGGTGGGCGCTTGACGACGATCTGACTCACAGCTCACCGATTCCCTTGCCGGACGGAAACGTTCCTATCGGCGCCCCCGTGGCGACGGGCTCCATCCGCGGTTGGGGATCCTACTTGCGCGGGGGGCGGCGACCGGGCGGTAGGGTGACGCGACGGACCCGCGGAGCCGCGCAACTACCGCAGAACAAACGGACATTCGGAGCGCGGGCGGGCACTCCGGCCGCGACGGCGCCGGCACGTCGCCGTCCGCACCCGAGAAGCCACGGATCTCACGAGGGGAAGCAGAAGGTGAGCATGACGGCCCAGGCGGCGGCCACCACGACCGGCCACCCGGCGCCCGCGACACCGTCCGGCGGCGGAACCGGCTTCTGCCGCGTCACCGTCGTCGCGCCCGACGGACGCGTCGACGTGGCGCTGCCCGAGGACATCCCGGTCGCCGACCTCTACCCGGAGATCCTCCGGCTGTCCGGCCAGGGCCCCGTCGAGGGCGGCCCGGTCGGCTACCACCTGGTCCGCCGGGACGGCACGGTCCTCGACTCGGCCCGGTCGCTGGCGGCCCAGCGCATCCTCGACGGCGAGCTGCTCTCCCTGCGGCCCTTCGCCGAGTCGCTGCCGCCCGCCGTCTTCGACGACGTGTCGGACGCCGTCGCCTCCGCCGTCGCGCGCGACCGCCGCTTCTGGACGGACGCGCTGATGCGCGGCTCCGGGCTGTTCGGCGGCTCCGTCCTGCTGGTGCTGCTCGCGTTCGTCCTGTGGCAGGCCGACCCGCGCCACGACACGCACGGCCTGCCGGGCATCCTCGCCGGCGTGGCCGCGCTGCTCCTCCTGGCGCTCGCCTGCGTCCGCGCCCGGGTGTACGACGACCGCGGCTCGGCCGTCGCCCTCGGCGTCGGGGCGATGGCGAACGCCGCCGTCGGCGGTTCCGGGCTGCTGCCGTTCGCAGCCGGCCAGGGGCCCGGCCGGCTGCAGTTCCTGCTCGCCTGCGCCGCCGTCCTGGTCGTGTCGCTGGTCCTGATGCTCGTCGCCCCCTCCGGCGACGGTCCGTTCGTCGCGTTCGTCTTCGCCTCCGCCGTGGGCCTGCTGGTGACGTTCGCCGCGACCCTGACCGGCATCAGCGCCGTGGAGACCGCCGCGGTCGGCCCGCCCCTCGCCGCCGGCGCGCTGGCGTTCCTGCCCGGCCTGTCCACCCGCTTCGCCCGCCTGCCCATCGGCTTCGACCCGCCCCGCACGGCCGTCGGCGGGTACGACGGCGGCGAGGGCGCCCCGCAGGGCCCCGTCGATGCCGCCCGCATCGCCGCCCAGGCCCGGCGCGGCCACGAGCTGCTCGTCGGCCTGGTCGGCGGCTGCGCCCTGGTCGCGGTCACCGCGGCGGGCGTGCTCGGCTTCTCCGACAACGTGTGGGCGCAGCTCCTCGCCCTCGCCACGGGCATCGCGATGATGATGCGCGCCCACCTGTTCCGGTACTCCGCGCAGGTCGGCTGCGCCCTGGCCGCCGGGCTGGGCTCCCTGGTCCTGCTCGGCCTCGGCCTGTGCGTCAACCCGCCGGAGGGCGTCGTCCGCGCCGCGCTGCGCGGGGACACCGGGGCGCTGGACGTCCGCACGGTGTGGCTGGCCGCCGCCGTCGCCGTCGTCGCCGCCGTGATCGTCGCCGTCGGGCTGATCGTGCCGAACAAGGGCGTCACGCCGTTCTGGGGCCGCTTCCTGGAGATCGCGGAGGGGTTCTTCCTGCTCACGCTGGTCCCGCTCTGCCTGGCGGTCTTCGGCGTGTACCACTCCATCCGCGCCCTCACGTCCTGAACGCCCGCACAGGCTGGTACGCTGTGTGACGGCCGTCTGTGTACGCGCCTCCGGAGCATCTGGGGGCAGCGCCCATCGAGCCTTCGCCTCCGAGTCACGGAAGTCCCCCTGAGACCAAGACCAGGGGCACTCGCGGGCGCATCGAACACCAAGAGGAGTACCGAGTGTCTCTCGACGCCGCCACGAAGAAGCAGATCATGGCCGAGTTCGGCACCAAGGAGGGCGACACCGGCTCCCCCGAGGTCCAGGTCGCGATGCTCTCCCGCCGCATCTCGGACCTGACCGAGCACCTGAAGACCCACAAGCACGACCACCACTCCCGCCGCGGCCTGCTGATCCTCGTGGGTCAGCGCCGCCGCCTGCTGCAGTACCTGGCCAAGAAGGACATCCAGCGCTTCCGTGCGCTGGTCGACCGCCTCGGCATCCGCCGCGGTGCGGCCGGCGGCGTCAAGTAGCACGCCGCGAGGGGAGCGGTTCCCGACGACGGGGAGCCGCTCCCTTTGCCGTACGCGGGTGTAACGCGCCCGCGAATCGGAAATGCGATCCTGGGACCAGGCTCAGTAATCTGGTCACACAGCGACACAACGACACAGCGACATGACGAACACGCCGTGACGCGGACCCACCGGTCCCGTCCGCGGCACCCGGGAGAGACCGCCTCGCCGCCGCCGGTCCTCGGTAGTGGCCCCCGGGCCTCCAGGCCTCACAGCCCGGAGCGCACCCGGGTGCTTCGATCGAAGACCGGCCCGCACACAGGGCGCGTTCTCTCCGCATCCCGTCCCGCGCCACACGGGCGCACGGACGAAAAGACGACAAGTAAACGGAGAAACCGCTGGTGGAGAACGAGACCCACTACGCCGAGGCCGTCATCGACAACGGCTCCTTCGGCACCCGCACCATCCGCTTCGAGACGGGCCGCCTGGCCAGGCAGGCCGCCGGTTCCGCCGTCGCGTACCTGGACGACGACACCATGGTGCTGTCGGCCACCACCGCGTCCAAGAAGCCCAAGGACCAGCTCGACTTCTTCCCCCTGACGGTCGACGTCGAGGAGCGGATGTACGCGGCCGGCAAGATCCCCGGCTCGTTCTTCCGCCGCGAGGGCCGGCCCTCCGAGGACGCGATCCTCACCTGCCGCCTGATCGACCGCCCGCTGCGCCCCTCCTTCAAGAAGGGCCTGCGCAACGAGATCCAGATCGTCGAGACGATCATGGCCCTCAACCCCGACCACCTCTACGACGTGGTCGCGATCAACGCCGCCTCCTGCTCCACGCAGCTGGCCGGCCTGCCCTTCTCCGGCCCCATCGGCGGCACCCGCGTCGCCCTCATCAAGGGCCAGTGGGTCGCCTTCCCGACGCACACCGAGCTCGAGGACGCCGTCTTCGACATGGTCGTCGCGGGCCGCGTCCTGGAGGACGGCGACGTCGCGATCATGATGGTCGAGGCCGAGGCCACCGAGAGGACCATCGAGCTGGTCCAGGGCGGTGCCGAGGCCCCCACCGAGGAGGTCGTCGCCGCCGGTCTCGAGGCCGCGAAGCCGTTCATCAAGGTCCTGTGCAAGGCCCAGTCGGACCTCGCCGCCAAGGCCGCCAAGCCCGTCGGCGAGTTCCCGGTCTTCCTCGACTACGAGGACGACGTCCTGGAGGCGCTCACCGCCGCCGTCAGGACCGAGCTGGCCCAGGCGCTGACCATCGCCGGCAAGCAGGAGCGCGAGAACGAGCTGGAGCGCGTCAAGGCGGTCGCCGCCGAGAAGCTGCTCCCGCAGTTCGAGGGCCGCGAGAAGGAGATCTCCGCGGCGTACCGCTCGCTCACCAAGTCCCTGGTGCGCGAGCGCGTCATCAAGGACAAGGTCCGCATCGACGGCCGCGGCCTGACGGACATCCGCACGCTCGCCGCCGAGGTCGAGGCCATCCCGCGGGTGCACGGCTCCGCCCTGTTCGAGCGCGGCGAGACGCAGATCCTCGGCGTCACCACCCTCAACATGCTCCGCATGGAGCAGCAGCTGGACACCCTCTCCCCGGTGACCCGCAAGCGCTACATGCACAACTACAACTTCCCGCCGTACTCCACCGGCGAGACCGGCCGCGTCGGCTCCCCGAAGCGCCGCGAGATCGGCCACGGCGCCCTCGCCGAGCGCGCCATCCTGCCGGTGCTGCCGTCGCGCGAGGAGTTCCCGTACGCGATCCGCCAGGTGTCCGAGGCCCTCGGCTCCAACGGCTCGACGTCCATGGGCTCGGTCTGCGCCTCCACGATGTCGCTGCTGAACGCCGGTGTGCCGCTCAAGGCCCCGGTCGCCGGCATCGCCATGGGCCTGATCTCCCAGGAGATCGACGGCAAGACGCACTACGTCACCCTCACCGACATCCTCGGTGCGGAGGACGCCTTCGGCGACATGGACTTCAAGGTCGCCGGCACCAAGGAGTTCGTCACCGCCCTCCAGCTCGACACCAAGCTGGACGGCATCCCGGCCTCCGTCCTGGCCGCGGCCCTCAAGCAGGCCCGCGACGCCCGCCTCCACATCCTCGACGTGATGATGGAGGCGATCGACCGCCCGGACGAGATGTCCCCGAACGCCCCGCGGATCATCACCGTCAAGATCCCCGTGGACAAGATCGGCGAGGTCATCGGCCCCAAGGGCAAGATGATCAACCAGATCCAGGAGGACACCGGCGCCGAGATCACGATCGAGGACGACGGCACCATCTACATCGGTGCCCAGGTCGGCTCGCAGGCCGAGGCCGCCCGCGCCACGATCAACGGCATCGCCAACCCGACCATGCCGGAGGTCGGCGAGCGCTACCTGGGCACGGTCGTCAAGACCACCACCTTCGGCGCGTTCGTCTCGCTCCTCCCGGGCAAGGACGGCCTGCTGCACATCTCGCAGATCCGCAAGCTCGCCGGCGGCAAGCGCGTGGAGAACGTCGAGGACGTGCTCGCGGTCGGCTCCAAGGTCCAGGTCGAGATCGCCGAGATCGACCAGCGCGGCAAGCTCTCCCTCATCCCCGTCCTCGCGGACGAGGAGGGCGCCGAGGGCACCGACACCGCGTCCTCGAGCGGCTCCGCCGCGGGGAAGGACGACACCGACCAGTGACGTCCCGTGGCCTCAAGGCGACGGCCCGCACCTCCTCGGAGGCGCGGGCCGTCGCCCGTACCCAAACGCTTCTGCCCGGCAGGGACGGCATCGGCACGGTCCGCCGCACCACCCTCCCGGGCGGCCTGCGCGTCGTCACCGAGACGCTGCCCTCCGTCCGCTCCGCCACCTTCGGGATCTGGGCCCACGTGGGCTCCCGTGACGAGACGCCCGCCCTCAACGGCGCCACGCACTACCTGGAGCACCTCCTCTTCAAGGGCACGCGCGAGCGCAGCGCCCTCGACATCTCCGCCGCGATCGACGCGGTCGGCGGCGAGATGAACGCCTTCACGGCGAAGGAGTACACGTGCTACTACGCGCGCGTCCTCGACACGGACCTGCCGCTCGCCATCGACGTCGTCTGCGACATGCTCACCGGATCGCTGATCCTCCCCGAGGACGTCGACGCCGAGCGCGGCGTGATCCTCGAGGAGATCGCCATGACCGAGGACGACCCGGGCGACGTCGTCCACGACCTGTTCGCCCGGACGATGTTCGGTGACACGCCGCTGGGCCGCCCCGTCCTCGGCACGGTCGACACGATCAACGCCCTCACCCGCGACCAGATCGCCCGCTTCTACCGGAAGCACTACGACCCGACGCACCTGGTCGTCGCCGCCGCGGGCAACGTCGACCACGCCACCGTCGTCCGCCTGGTCCGCCGCGCCTTCGAGAAGGCCGGCGCCCTGACCCGTACGGACGCCGTCCCCCTCGCCCCGCGCGACGGCCGCCGCACCGTCCGGGCGGCCGGCCGCGTCGAGGTGGTGGACCGCAGGACGGAGCAGGCGCACGTCGTCCTCGGCATGCCCGGCCTCGCCCGCACCGACGAGCGCCGCTGGACCCTGGGCGTCCTCAACACCGCCCTCGGCGGCGGCATGTCCTCCCGCCTCTTCCAGGAGGTCCGCGAGAAGCGCGGTCTGGCCTACAGCGTCTACTCGTACACGTCGGGCTTCGCCGACTGCGGCCTGTTCGGCGTGTACGCCGGCTGCCGTCCCGGCCAGGTCCACGACGTGCTGCGGATCTGCCGCGAGGAGCTGGACCGGGTCGCGGCGGAGGGCCTGCCCGACGACGAGATCGCCCGCGCCGTCGGCCAGCTCTCCGGCTCCACCGTCCTCGGCCTGGAGGACACCGGTGCCCTGATGAACCGCATCGGCAAGAGCGAGCTGTGCTGGGGCGACCAGATGTCGGTCGACGACATGCTGGCCAGCATCGCCGCCGTCACCCCCGACGACGTCCGCGCGCTGGCGTCCGAGCTCCTGGGGCAGCGGCCCTCGCTCGCGGTGATCGGCCCGCTCAAGGACAAGCAGGCGGACCGCCTCCACTCGGCCGTCTCCTGACCCGCCCCGCCGCAACGTAAGGAAGCAAGCATGAGCAAGCTGCGCGTGGCCGTCCTCGGCGCCAGGGGCCGCATCGGCTCCGAGGCGGTGCGAGCCGTGGAGGCCGCCGACGACATGGAACTCGTCGCGGCCCTGGGCCGGGGCGACTCGCTGGACGCGCTCACCGCGAGCGGCGCCCAGGTCGCCGTCGAGCTGACCACCCCCGACTCGGTGATGGACAACCTCGACCACTGCGTCCGCCACGGCGTCCACGCCGTCGTCGGCACCACCGGCTGGACCGACGAACGCCTCGCGCGGCTGAGGGGATGGCTCGACCGGTCCCCGGAGACGGGCGTGCTCATCGCGCCCAACTTCTCCCTCGGCGCGGTCCTCACGATGAGGTTCGCGCAGCTCGCCGCCCCCTACTTCGAATCCGTCGAGGTCGTGGAGCTGCACCACCCGAACAAGGCCGACGCCCCCTCCGGCACGGCCACCCGCACCGCCCAGCTCATCGCGGCCGCCCGCGCGGAGGCCGGCTGCGCCCCGCAGCCCGACGCCACGGTCACCGCCCTGGACGGCGCGCGCGGCGCCGACGTGGACGGCGTCCCCGTCCACGCCGTACGCCTCCGGGGGCTCCTCGCCCACCAGGAGGTGCTGCTCGGCGGCGAGGGCGAGACGCTCACCGTCCGCCACGACTCGCTGCACCACAGCAGCTTCATGCCGGGCATCCTGCTGGGCTGCCGCCGCGTCGTCTCCGCTCCGGGCCTCACCTTCGGCCTGGAGCACTTCCTCGACCTCGGCTGACCCATGGGCGCGAAGATCACGTACTTCGTCATGGCGGCCTTCCTGGCCGTCTGGTTCGTCCTGGTCGGCGGCCGGGGCGTGGCCCTGATCCGGCAGGGCACGGCCGTCACGGTGACGCTCGGCGTCGCGGCGATGGTCCTGCCGGCGATCGGCGCGTGGTTCCTCTGGATGAACACCCGCTTCGTCACCAGGGCCAACCGCCTGGCCGCCGAGCTGGAGGCTGAGGGCGGGCTGCCCGCCGACGAACTGCGCCGCACGCCCGACGGGCGGATCGACCGGGACTCGGCCGACGAGGTGTTCGCCCGGCGCCGCGCCGAGACCGAGGAGGCGCCGGACGACTGGCGCTGCTGGTTCCGGCTCGCCGTCGCCTACCGCGACGCCCGCGACACCCCCAGGGCCCGCAAGGCCATGCAACGCGCGATCGCCCTGCACGACAGGGGACCCGCCGCGCCCTGAGCGACGGCCGCCCGCACGTGTGCCCCGCCACCCGGCCGGCCGGGAGGCGGGGCACGCGCCGTTCCCCGGACCCGCAGATCAGGAGGCGGGCGCGTACTCCGCGTTCCACGCCCCCACGGAGCCGGCGGCCCGTTCGAAGGCCTCCACCCGCGCCAGGAAGTCCGCATTGTGGTCGGTGAGCAGCGTCAGCGGCTCCCCGCCGCCCCGCCGGACGAGCAGCAGTGCCTGCCCCTGCACGGTCCGCGGCAGGCCCAGCCAGCGCACCGGCTGCTGCACGGTCCGCAGCGACGAGGTACGGGCCCACGGCACGGTGACGGTGCGGAGGAACCGCACCTGCCGCACCCCGTGCCGGCTCACCCACGTGCCCATGCGCAGCAGCCGCAGTGCCGGTACGACGACGAGGACGGCGGCGGCCAGACAGGCCAGCGAGGCCGCCACGGTCCCGGCCAGCGCGATGACCAGGGTTGCCAGCAGCATGAACGAGGCGATCAGCAGGGCCAGGGCCGCCGCGCTCACCCGCCAGGGGCCGGGGCGGTAGGGGCGGCGCCACTGGTCGTGGTCGTCGAACGGGAGCGCCGGGTCGTCACCGGTGGCTTCGAAAGCGCGGTCGGCCGTCAGGAAGGGCAGGGGCACGACAAATCCTTAACTCGTTGCACGCTCGTTCGGGCTGTGCCCGGTGAGGCTACCCAGCGCCCCCGTGCCCGGCCACAGCAGGGGGCGCATACGGGTCAACGGCCTTCGGAGGCCTCGGACTGCTGGGTGTGCCCGGCCTGCGGACCCGGCTGGAGCGCCGGCATCCCGAACAGCAGCGATCCCACGAGCCCGGCCACCACGGTCAGCCCGACCAGCGTACGGCCGGCGATCTCCGGCAGGTCGGGACGCTGCCGCGGCGGAGGGGTGACGTTGCTGCGGAAGTGGTCGGTCTCCGCGACGAACGCGAACGGGACGGCCTCTCGCCGGGGGTGCATGGCGTGTCCTCCTTCGTGACGGCGGTGGAATGTCGCTCCTACCCGGTACAGACGTTCGTACGAGCGATCTGGTGCCCGGGTCCGCCCGGCCGTCCGCCGCCCGCGGGGTCCCCTCCCGCTCTGGCTAGAGTAGGCGCGCCCGTCCACGCGACACCGGAAGGACCCCCGTGCCCACCACCCCCGCTGAGAGCGCCGAGCTGCACTTCCGCAGCGATGTGACCGTCGATCTGGTCAGGAGCAGCGCTCGTGACTCGGACGTGCTCTGGGCGGCCCGCGTCTCGACCGCGGGCGAGCAGTCGCTCGAGGAGCTCACCAAGGACCCGGAGCGCTCCAAGGGACTGATCAACTACCTGATGCGCGACCGGCACGGCAGTCCCTTCGAGCACAACTCGATGACGTTCTTCATCAGCGCCCCGATCTTCGTCTTCCGCGAGTTCATGCGGCACCGCGTGGGCTGGTCGTACAACGAGGAGTCGGGCCGCTACCGGGAGCTCCAGCCGGTCTTCTACGTGCCGGACGCCTCCCGCAAGCTGGTCCAGGAGGGCCGTCCCGGCAAGTACGTCTTCGTCGAGGGCACCGGAGAGCAGCACGCGCTGGTCTCGCGCGCGATGGAGGACTCCTACGCCCGGTCGTACGAGGCGTACCGGGAGATGCTCGCCGCCGGGGTCGCCCGCGAGGTCGCCCGTTCGGTCCTCCCCGTCGGCCTCTACTCGTCCATGTACGCCACCTGCAACGCCCGCTCGCTGATGCACTTCCTCGGGCTGCGCACCCAGCACGAGCTGGCGAAGGTGCCTTCGTTCCCGCAGCGGGAGATCGAGATGGTCGGCGAGCGCATGGAGGCGGAGTGGGCCCGGCTCATGCCGCTGACGTACGCCGCCTTCAACGCCAACGGCCGCGTCGCGCCGTAGCGGGACCTACCCGCGGGACGCGGTTCACCGGAGGCCGGAGCCGTACGGATGGACGGACCTATCGCCCGAAGTGTCCGTATTGCGACCTTCTGAGAAGTTCATCTAGGCTGATCAAACGGACCCGGCACTGCTTGAACCCCCGAGCAGGCAGTGCCGGGCTCCACTTAGGCACGTCCCCGACGGGACCCGATGCGCTGAGCAGCGAGTAGCGTGTTCCCCATGGCTCCGATCTCCACTCCGCAGACCCCCTTCGGACGGGTCCTCACCGCCATGGTCACGCCTTTCACGGCGGACGGCGGGCTCGACCTCGACGGCGCTCAGCGGCTCGCCGCCCACCTCGTGGACGCGGGCAACGACGGCCTGGTCGTCAACGGCACCACCGGCGAGTCCCCGACCACCAGCGATGCGGAGAAAGACCGGCTCGTACGGGCCGTCCTGGAGGCCGTCGGCGACCGCGCCCACGTCGTCGCCGGCATCGGCACCAACGACACCCGCCACACCCTCGAACTGGCCCGCGCCGCGGAGCGCGCCGGCGCGCACGGCCTGCTCGCCGTCACGCCGTACTACAACAAGCCCCCCCAGGAGGGCCTGTACCGGCACTTCACGGCCGTCGCCGACGCCACCGGGCTGCCCGTGATGCTCTACGACATCCCCGGCCGCAGCGGCGTCCCGATCGACACCGAGACGCTCGTCCGCCTCGCCGAGCACCCGCGCATCGTCGCCAACAAGGACGCCAAGGGCGACCTCGGCCAGGCCGGCTGGGCCATCGCCCGCTCCGGCCTCGCCTGGTACTCCGGCGACGACATGCTCAACCTGCCCCTGCTCTCCATCGGCGCCGTCGGATTCGTCTCCGTCGTCGGCCACGTCGTCACCCCCGAGCTGCGCGCCCTCCTCGAAGCCCACGTCGGCGGCGACGTCCGGAAGGCCACCGAGATCCACCAGCGGCTCCTCCCGGTCTACACCGGCATGTTCCGCACGCAGGGCGTGATCACCACCAAGGCCGCCCTCGCCCTCCAGGGCCTCCCCGCGGGTCCGCTGAGGCTGCCGCTCGTGGAGCTCTCCCCGGACGGGATCGAACAGCTGAAGACGGATCTCGCCGCCGGCGGGGTAAACCTGTGACAACGGACTTCACAACTGAACAGCAGCATCACCACAACCTTTGAGCACCTGCAGAAAATCATGGGCGCCACGTGTCTCAGCGGCACGTGGCGCCCATGGTGAGGAGAGTCTTTTGAGTCACCCGCATCCCGAACTCGGTGCCCCGCCGAAGCTGGCCCCGGGCAGCCTGCGCGTCACCCCGCTGGGCGGCCTCGGCGAGATCGGCCGCAACATGACCGTCTTCGAATACGACGGCAGACTGCTGATCGTCGACTGCGGCGTGCTCTTCCCCGAGGAGGAGCAGCCCGGCATCGACCTGATCCTGCCGGACTTCACGACCCTGAAGGACCGCCTCGGCGACATCGAGGCGATCGTCCTCACCCACGGCCACGAGGACCACATCGGCGCCGTCCCGTACCTGCTCCGCCTCAAGCCGGACATCCCCCTGATCGGCTCGAAGCTGACCCTCGCCCTGATCGAGGCGAAGCTCCAGGAGCACCGCATCCGCCCCTACACCCTGGAGGTGGCCGAGGGGCAGCGCGAGGCGCTGGGCGCGTTCGACTGCGAGTTCATCGCGGTCAACCACTCCATCCCGGACGCCCTGGCCGTCGCCATCCGCACCCCCGCGGGCCTGGTGGTCCACACGGGCGACTTCAAGATGGACCAGCTTCCGCTGGACAACCGCCTCACGGACCTCCACGCGTTCGCCCGGCTCAGCGAGGAGGGCATCGACCTCCTGCTCAGCGACTCGACGAACGCCGAGGTCCCCGGTTTCACGGCACACGAGCGCGACATCTCCACCGTGATGCGCTCGGTGTTCGCCGGCGCGCAGCGGCGCATCATCGTGGCCAGCTTCGCCAGCCACGTGCACCGCATCCAGCAGGTCCTCGACGCGGCGTACGAGTACGGCCGCCGCGTCGCCTTCGTCGGCCGCTCGATGGTCCGCAACATGGGCATCGCCCGCGACCTGGGCTACCTGCGCGTCCCGCCGGGCCTCGTCGTCGACGTGAAGACCCTCGACGACCTGCCGGACCACGAGGTCGTCCTGGTCTGCACGGGTTCCCAGGGCGAGCCGATGGCGGCCCTGTCCCGCATGGCCAACCGAGACCACCAGATCCGCATCGTCCAGGGCGACACGGTGATCCTGGCGTCGTCCCTGATCCCGGGCAACGAGAACGCGGTCTACCGCGTGATCAACGGTCTGACCCGCTGGGGCGCGAACGTCGTCCACAAGGGCAACGCCAAGGTCCACGTCTCGGGCCACGCCTCGGCCGGCGAGCTCCTGTACTTCTACAACATCTGCAAGCCGAAGAACCTGATGCCGGTGCACGGCGAATGGCGCCACCTGCGCGCCAACGCCGAGCTGGGCGCCCTGACCGGCGTCCCGAAGGACCGCATCGTCATCGCCGAGGACGGCGTGGTCGTCGATCTGGTCGACGGCAAGGCCAAGATCGTCGGCAAGGTCCAGGCCGGCTACGTGTACGTGGACGGCCTGTCGGTCGGCGACGTCACCGAAGGAGCCCTGAAGGACCGCCGCATCCTCGGCGAGGAGGGCATCGTCTCCGTCTTCGTCGTGGTGGACTCGACGACCGGCAAGATCGTCGGCGGCCCGTACATCCAGGCACGGGGCTCCGGCATCGAGGACGGCGCGTTCGACGCGGTGCTCCCGAAGGTCGAGGACGCGCTGAACAAGTCGGCCCAGGACGGCGTCGTGGAGCCCCACCAGCTCCAGCAGCTGATCCGCCGCACCATCGGCAAGTGGGTCTCGGACACGTACCGCCGTCGCCCGATGATCCTGCCCGTGGTCGTGGAGGTCTGACGTCCCACCAGGCGTGAACGGAGCGGGGCGCCCTCGATTTGCATCGGGGCGCCCCGCTCCAGTACGTTTACGGCTCCGCCCGAGGGGAACCCGGCTCGTTCACGCGCCGGAGAGACCCGAAGGGGCGGGAAATCCGACTCAGAATCTCTGATAAAGTCGGAAAGCGCCGAAAGGCGGAGGCCTTCCAATCGGCCGCTGGAATCGGAGTCCGGACCGGGAACGGGACGGAAAACGGATCTGGTAAGGTTGGAAACACCGAAGGGAAAGCGCCCGGAGGAAAGCCCGCCGGAAGTTCTGGTGGGTGAGTACGAAGGAAGCGTTCGTTCCTTGAGAACTCAACAGCGTGCCAAAAATCAACGCCAGATATGTTGATAACCCCGTCTCTGCAGGGATCTGCAGGGATGTGGTTCCTTTGAAGAACACAGCGAGGATGCTGAGGACCGGGGGGATCATTCCTTTCCCCGGTTCCGCTCGACGCGAGTGGTTCGCCCCGATCACGGGGAGACATTCACGGAGAGTTTGATCCTGGCTCAGGACGAACGCTGGCGGCGTGCTTAACACATGCAAGTCGAACGATGAACCCGCTTCGGTGGGGGATTAGTGGCGAACGGGTGAGTAACACGTGGGCAATCTGCCCTGCACTCTGGGACAAGCCCTGGAAACGGGGTCTAATACCGGATACGACCGCTTCGGGCATCCGATGGCGGTGGAAAGCTCCGGCGGTGCAGGATGGGCCCGCGGCCTATCAGCTTGTTGGTGAGGTAACGGCTCACCAAGGCGACGACGGGTAGCCGGCCTGAGAGGGCGACCGGCCACACTGGGACTGAGACACGGCCCAGACTCCTACGGGAGGCAGCAGTGGGGAATATTGCACAATGGGCGCAAGCCTGATGCAGCGACGCCGCGTGAGGGATGACGGCCTTCGGGTTGTAAACCTCTTTCAGCAGGGAAGAAGCGCAAGTGACGGTACCTGCAGAAGAAGCGCCGGCTAACTACGTGCCAGCAGCCGCGGTAATACGTAGGGCGCAAGCGTTGTCCGGAATTATTGGGCGTAAAGAGCTCGTAGGCGGCTTGTCGCGTCGGATGTGAAAGCCCGGGGCTTAACTCCGGGTCTGCATTCGATACGGGCAGGCTAGAGTGTGGTAGGGGAGATCGGAATTCCTGGTGTAGCGGTGAAATGCGCAGATATCAGGAGGAACACCGGTGGCGAAGGCGGATCTCTGGGCCATTACTGACGCTGAGGAGCGAAAGCGTGGGGAGCGAACAGGATTAGATACCCTGGTAGTCCACGCCGTAAACGTTGGGAACTAGGTGTTGGCGACATTCCACGTCGTCGGTGCCGCAGCTAACGCATTAAGTTCCCCGCCTGGGGAGTACGGCCGCAAGGCTAAAACTCAAAGGAATTGACGGGATGTGNACAAGCAGCGGAGCATGTGGCTTAATTCGACGCAACGCGAAGAACCTTACCAAGGCTTGACATATACCGGAAACGGCCAGAGATGGTCGCCCCCTTGTGGTCGGTATACAGGTGGTGCATGGCTGTCGTCAGCTCGTGTCGTGAGATGTTGGGTTAAGTCCCGCAACGAGCGCAACCCTTGTTCTGTGTTGCCAGCATGCCCTTCGGGGTGATGGGGACTCACAGGAGACTGCCGGGGTCAACTCGGAGGAAGGTGGGGACGACGTCAAGTCATCATGCCCCTTATGTCTTGGGCTGCACACGTGCTACAATGGCCGGTACAAAGAGCTGCGAAGCCGTGAGGCGGAGCGAATCTCAAAAAGCCGGTCTCAGTTCGGATTGGGGTCTGCAACTCGACCCCATGAAGTCGGAGTTGCTAGTAATCGCAGATCAGCATTGCTGCGGTGAATACGTTCCCGGGCCTTGTACACACCGCCCGTCACGTCACGAAAGTCGGTAACACCCGAAGCCGGTGGCCCAACCCCTTGTGGGAGGGAGCTGTCGAAGGTGGGACTGGCGATTGGGACGAAGTCGTAACAAGGTAGCCGTACCGGAAGGTGCGGCTGGATCACCTCCTTTCTAAGGAGCACTTCTTACCTGGTTCCCTTCGGGGGCCGGGTCAGGGGCCAGTACATCGGCGCACGTCCGATGCTGGTTGCTCATGGGTGGAACGTTGATTAGTCGGCCTGATGTCCGGGTCGGAGGCTGCTAGTACTGCCCTCGTTGAGGGTGTGGAACGCATGATCTTCGGACGGGGTCGGGTCGGGCGCGCTGTTGGGTGTCTGAGGGTGCGGGCGTGTGCTCGTGGCCTTCGGTACGCCGGCCCCAGTGAACTCGTCGCGGTTGTGGCGGGGTGGTGGGTGGCTGGTCGTTGCTTGAGAACTGCACAGTGGACGCGAGCATCTGTGGCCAAGTTTTTAAGGGCGCACGGTGGATGCCTTGGCACCAGGAACCGATGAAGGACGTGGGAGGCCGCGATAGTCCCCGGGGAGCCGTCAACCAGGCTGTGATCCGGGGGTTTCCGAATGGGGAAACCCGGCAGTCGTCATGGGCTGTCACCCATGCCTGAACACATAGGGCATGTGGAGGGAACGAGGGGAAGTGAAACATCTCAGTACCCTCAGGAAGAGAAAACAACCGTGATTCCGGGAGTAGTGGCGAGCGAAACCGGATGAGGCCAAACCGTATGCGTGTGAGACCCGGCAGGGGTTGCGCATGCGGGGTTGTGGGATCTCTCTTCTGTCGTCTGCCGGCGACAGGACGAGTCAGAAACCGTATGGGTAGGCGAAGGACATGCGAAAGGTCCGGCGTAGAGGGTAAGACCCCCGTAGTCGAAACTCATGCGGCTCGTTGGAGAGACACCCAAGTAGCACGGGGCCCGAGAAATCCCGTGTGAATCTGGCGGGACCACCCGCTAAGCCTAAATATTCCCTGGTGACCGATAGCGGATAGTACCGTGAGGGAATGGTGAAAAGTACCGCGGGAGCGGAGTGAAATAGTACCTGAAACCGTGTGCCTACAAGCCGTGGGAGCGTCGGGGCCTTCGGGCCCTCGTGACTGCGTGCCTTTTGAAGAATGAGCCTGCGAGTTTGCGGTGTGTTGCGAGGTTAACCCGTGTGGGGAAGCCGTAGCGAAAGCGAGTCCGAATAGGGCGGTGTAGTAGCGCGCTCAAGACCCGAAGCGGAGTGATCTAGCCATGGGCAGGTTGAAGCGGAGGTAAGACTTCGTGGAGGACCGAACCCACCAGGGTTGAAAACCTGGGGGATGACCTGTGGTTAGGGGTGAAAGGCCAATCAAACTCCGTGATAGCTGGTTCTCCC